>NZ_JBSFVB010000004.1:0-431837 GCF_053592115.1 Streptomyces sp. NPDC002788
GTCCTGATCCTCGATGTGCGACGCGTCGGACCACTTCTCGACGGCACAGCGCAAGGCCCCTAAGGTTCCCCCGTGAGCACGTTTGCCGACGAGAACGTCCCCGGCCGCCACGGCCCCTCCGCCACCGTCCAGGCCGACCCGCGGGAGGTGGGCCGGGTGCGCACGGAGTACTCGCCCGCCCGCGACGGGGATCCCGACCCGGGCGAGATCGTCTGGACGTGGGTGCCCTACGAGGAGAACGACGGCCGCGGCAAGGACCGCCCGGTGCTCGTGGTCGCACGCGAACCGGCGGGGACGTTCCTCGCCGTGCAGTTGTCCAGCAAGCGGCACGACGGCGATCGGGAGTGGGTGCCGATCGGCAGCGGGCCGTGGGACCGGTCGGGCCGCGACTCCTGGGTCGACGTGGACCGGGTCCTGCGCCTGCACGAGGACGGGATGCGCCGGGAAGCCTGCGCCTTGGACCGCATGCGGTTCAACCTGGTCAGGCGCCGGCTGCAGGAGCGATACGGCTGGAGCTGAACGCCTTCCGGGTGCCGAGCACCTTCTCGAAGGCGCCCAGCACCGCACGGTCCCGCGTCCGGTCCAGGATCCCGAACACCACGTGCTCGAAGGCCTCCGCGAACCGGCCGCCGGGCCCCAGCAGCGCCCGGAACGCCTCCGCCACCCGCGCGGGGTCGTTGCGGAACACCCCGCAGCCCCAGGCGCCGAGGACGAGCCTGCGGTAGCCGTGGGCGACGGCCGTCTCCAGGACGCGTTCGCCCCGGACCGCGAGGGCCCGCGGCAGTTCGGGGGCCCGTTCGGGCGCCGTGCGGAGCACCACGCCCGCGTTGGGCGCGGGCGAGGTCAGGAAGCCTGCGGTGTACGGCTCGGCCAGCAGGCCGCCCCGGTCGTCGCGGAAGACGGGCACGGCCGGTGAGTGAATGACACGGTCCGTGTAGAACGGGTCGCGGTGGGCCCGGTGATGGTCGTAGAAGGCGCGGGCCTCGAGGAGGCAGGTGTAGAGCGCGGAGGCTCGGCACAGGGCCTCCTCCTGGGCCTGGGCGCCGTTCAGATAACCGCCGCCGGGATTACGGGCGGAGGCGAAGTTCAGCACGGCCACGTGCCCACCGAGCCGGCGGGCGGCCTCCAGGCTGCTCTCGCCCGTGACCTCGACCAGCGTCTCCCGCGCACCCGTCACCCGATCGGCGGGCACCGGCACCGGCTCCGGGCCGTACATGCGCGTCCCCGCGCGGGCCGCCCGCAACTCCGTGGCGATCGACACCTCACGGCCGTCCGCCGTCCGGTAGGCGCCCGCCGCGACGATCTGCTCGGTCTGTTGCGCGATACCGCGCAGGCGCGCGCTCACGACCCGACCCCCGTACGCGCCGTGACCGCGTCCCGCGCGGTCGTTCTTGTCGTGCTCACGCACGCATGGTGGGCGATCCCTGAACCGTGGCGCAACGGAGTTTCCGCGATCAGAGAAGGCCGGGCGAAGTCGCGGGAGATGCACGGCGAACCCGGACGACCGACCCGGAACGCCCCGATTGGCCCCCTTGTATCGAACAGCGCGAACGTCTTGGGTGGGACGAGTGATCCCGGTCCGGGCCGCCGAAGAGCCCGGACCGATGGCATGGTGGAATCTCAGGAGGATCCCGACATGTCCGAATCGATAGGTGGCTGTACCCGGCCACGCACCTCACTGTCCGAAGCAGAGGTCGAAGCACTGGTCCGCGGCATCTGCTTCAAGACCGGCCCGCCACGCCGCCTCGGGGTCGAGGTGGAATGGCTCGTCCACGAGCTGCGCGCCCCGCAGCTCCCCGTCACACCCGAACGACTCGAAGCGGCCTACGCCGCACTGCGGACCCTGCCTCTGAGGTCGGCGCTCACCGTGGAGCCCGGCGGCCAGCTGGAGCTGAGCTCGCCACCCGCCGCCTCGCTGACGGAGTGCATCGGTACCGTCTCCGCCGACCTCGACGCCGTCCGCGCGGTCCTGCGCCAGGACGGCCTCGCGCTCGTCGGCCTCGGCCACGACCCCTGGCACGAACCCCGCCGGTTCCTGCGTGAACCGCGCTACGACGCCATGGAGGCCTGCCTCGACCGCACGGGCCCGGCCGGCCGCGCCATGATGTGCACCTCCGCCTCCCTGCAGGTGTGCTTGGACGCCGGCCACGAGGAGCCCGGGCCCCTCGGCCACGTGCGGCGCTGGTGGCTGGCCCATCATCTGGGTCCTGTCCTGGTGGCCGCGTTCGCCAACTCCCCGCTCGCCGGTGGCCGGCCGACCGGCTGGCTGTCCACCCGGCAGCTGCAGTGGACGCGGATCGGCCCCGGCCGGGCGGGCGGACCGCCGCTGGACGCCGACCCGCGCGGCGCGTGGGCCCGGCACGTGCTGGACTCCCCCGTGATGTGCGTACGGCGGGACGGCGCGCCCTGGGACGTCCCGGAGGGGCTCACGTTCCGCGAGTGGATCCGCACGGGCGCGCCCAGGCCGCCCACCCGGGAGGACCTCGACTACCACGTCACGACGCTGTTCCCGCCGGTCAGGCCGCGCGGCCATCTCGAACTGCGCATGATCGACGCGCAGCCCGGCGACGACGGCTGGATCGTGCCGCTGGCCGTGACGGCGGCGCTGTTCGACGACCCGGAGGCCGCCGAGACCGCCTACCGGGCCGTGAAGCCGCTGGCCGAGCGCACGCTGGGGCTGCCCGCGCCGCACAATCCGCTGTGGCTCGACGCTGCCCGCTCGGGCCTCGCCGACGGGGAACTGCGCGAGGTGGCCGTCACGTGCTTCACGACCGCGCTGGACGCCCTGCCGCGGCTGGGCGCCGGCCCCGAGGTCGTCGAGGCCGTCACGGCCCATCTGGACCACCATGTCGCCCTGGGCCGCTGCCCCGCCGACGACTTGCTCGACCGACGGCGCGGCACGGACGGTCGCGCCCACGGGAAGGACTTCCGCCCATGACCGACACCCGTCCCGCCGTCACCACGGACACCGAGGCCGTGGGTCCGCAGACCGCTGACCCGGAGGTGCTGCGCGAGCGGGCGGTCGCCTCGCTCGTCGTCGCCCGCGACCGCACCACCCTGCTGACGAGCTGTGTCGAGGAACCCGACCTGACCGCACAGCACTCGCCGCTGATGTCACCGCTGGTGTGGGACCTCGCGCACATCGGCAACCAGGAGGAGCAGTGGCTGTTGCGGGCCGTCGCCGGGCAGGAGGCGATACGGCCCGAGATCGACACCCTTTACGACGCCTTCGAGCACCCGCGCGCCGAGCGGCCGAAACTGCCCCTGCTGTCGCCCGCCGAGGCCCGCGCCTACGCGGCCGACGTACGCGGCCGGGCGCTGGACGTGCTGGAGAAGGCCGCGTTCCACGGGACGCGGCTGACGGAGGCCGGGTTCGCCTTCGGCATGATCGCCCAGCACGAACAGCAGCACGACGAGACCATGCTGATCACCCATCAGCTGCGCAGGGGCCCGCAGGCGCTGACCGCGCCCGACCCGGAGCCGACGCCGCTGTTCACCGGCCCGTCCGAAGTCCTGGTCCCGGGCGGCCCGTTCACAATGGGCACGTCCACCGAGCCGTGGGCCCTGGACAACGAACGCCCCGCACACCGGCGCGAGGTGCCACCGTTCTACATCGACACCACACCGGTGACGAACGGCGCGTACCAGGCGTTCATGGAGGACGGCGGCTACGACGACCCGCGCTGGTGGGCCGCGGACGGCTGGGCCCACATCCGCCGGAACTCCATCACACACCCGCTGTACTGGCGGCAGGACGGCAGGCAGTGGCTGCGCCGGCGCTTCGGCGTCACCGAGGTGGTCCCGCCCGACGAGCCGGTGCTGCACGTCTGCTGGTACGAGGCCGACGCCTACGCCCGCTGGGCCGGGCGCCGGCTGCCCACGGAGGCCGAGTGGGAGAAGGCGGCCCGGTACGACCCGGCCGGGGACCGCTCGATGCGCTACCCGTGGGGCGACGCCGACCCGGGGCCCGAGCACGCCAACCTCGGCCAGCGGCACCTGCGCCCGGCGCCCGCCGGCAGCCACCCGGCCGGCGAGTCGCCGCTCGGGGTACGGCAGTTGATCGGCGACGTGTGGGAGTGGACGGCGAGCGACTTCCTGCCCTACCCGGGGTTCCGGGCGTTCCCGTACAAGGAGTACTCGGAGGTCTTCTTCGGCCCCGAGCACAAGGTGCTGCGTGGCGGTTCGTTCGCCGTGGACGCGGTGGCCTGCCGGGGCACGTTCCGCAACTGGGACTACCCGATCCGGCGGCAGATCTTCTCCGGCTTCCGCACGGCCCGCTCGCTCAAGGAGGCCTGATGTGCCGTCATGTGGCGTACGTGGGCCCGCCGGAGCGGCTCGGCCGACTTCTCGTGGAGCCCCCGCACGGGTTGTACCGGCAGTCGTGGGCGCCCCGGCACCAGCGGTACGGGACGGTCAACGCCGACGGTTTCGGCGTGGGCTGGTACGCCGAGGGCGACCCGGTGCCGGCCCGCTACCGCCGGGCCGGGCCGATCTGGGCGGACCTGTCGTTCGCTGACCTCGCCCGGGTCGTACGGTCCGGCGCGCTGCTGGCCGCGGTACGGGACGCGACCCTGGCGGGCGCGGACGCGGAGGCCGCCGCCGCCCCGTTCGCTGCGGGGACCTGGCTGTTCAGCCACAACGGGGCGGTCAGGGGCTGGCCCGGCTCGCTGGCCGCGGTGTCCCGGACGCTGCCGCGAGAGGATCTGCTGTCGCTGGAGGCCCGCAACGACTCGGCGCTCGTGTGGGCGCTGGTCCTGGCGCGGCTGCGCGGCGGTGACGAGGAGGGCCAGGCCCTGGCCGACACGGTCCTGGAGGTCGCCGCGGCGGCACCGGGCTCCCGGCTCAACCTCCTGCTCACCAACGGCGAGACCATCACCGCGACCGCCTGGGGCGACGCCCTGTGGTACCTCACCCTTCCCGGCGGCGGCACGGTCGTGGCCTCCGAGCCCTACGACGACGACCCGCACTGGCAGGAGGTCCCTGACCGCACGCTGCTCGCGGCGAGCCGCAGGGACGTGCTGCTCACGCCGCTGAAAGAACCGACCGCCGCCTGCGTGACCGCACCACCGAAGGAGCCCCGTACGTGAGCCCGTTCCACCTCACCCGTACCCTGCCCGAGGACACCACGGGCGCCGCGCTGCGCGCCGACGTCCACCGGGGTCTGACCGGCCGCCCGAAGACGCTGCCACCGAAGTGGTTCTACGACGCGCAAGGCAGCGAGTTGTTCGAGAAGATCACCGAACTGCCCGAGTACTACCCCACGCGCGCCGAACGGGAGATCCTGGTCGACCGCTCCGGCGACATCGCCGCCGCGACCCGGGCCCGCACCCTGGTCGAGCTGGGCTCCGGCTCCTCCGAGAAGACCCGGCACCTGCTCGACGCCCTGACGAACCTGCACACCTATGTCCCCGTCGACGTCAGCGAGAGCGCCCTCACCCAGGCCGGGCAGGCGCTCGCCGCCGAGCGGCCGGGGCTGGACGTGCACGCCCTGATCGCCGACTTCACCGCGGAACTGACGCTGCCGGACACGCCGGGGCCCCGGTTGGTGGCGTTCCTCGGCGGCACGATCGGCAACCTGCTGCCGGCAGAGCGCGCCGCGTTCCTCTCCTCCGTGCGGGCCCTGCTCGCCCCGGGCGACGCCCTGCTGCTGGGCACGGACCTGGTCAAGGACGAGGACGTGCTGGTCCGGGCGTACGACGACGCGGCCGGGGTGACGGCCGCGTTCAACAAGAACGTCATGACCGTGATCAACCGGGAGCTCGGTGCCGACTTCGAGCCGGGTGCGTTCGACCACGTGGCCCTGTGGGACACCGAGCACGAGTGGATCGAGATGCGGCTGCGGTCCCGCACGGCGCAGACGGTGAAGGTACCGGTGCTCGGCCTCGCCGTCGACTTCTCGGCGGGCGAGGAGCTGCGCACCGAGGTGTCGGCGAAGTTCCGGCAGGAGGGCGTGCGTGCCGAACTGTCCGCAGCGGGGCTGGACCTGACGCACTGGTGGACGGACGGTGCCAAGCGGTTCGCGCTGTCGCTGAGCATGGCCCGCTGACGCCGGCGTGCCCCACGGCGGCGGAGGCTGCGGACGACGTCTCGCGCTTCGCCGCCGCGTGGGGCACGGTGGAGTGACGTGTGACACACCCGTCACTGGAAGAGGAGCAGCGGCATGTCGAACCACACCTACCGGGTCACGGAGATCGTCGGCACCTCCCCCGACGGCGTCGACCAGGCCATCCGCAACGGCATCGGACGAGCCTCGCAGACCCTGCGCAACCTGGACTGGTTCGAGGTGACGCAGGTGCGCGGGCAGCTCGAGGAGGGGCAGATCGCGCACTGGCAGGTGGGGCTCAAGGTGGGCTTCCGCCTGGACGAGGCCGAGTAGGCGGGCGGTCTCAGTCCGGCAGCGGCTTCGAGGTGGCACGGCCCGGCTGCCTGCCCTGGAGGCGGGTAGTCGCAGCCGATGCCGGTCACTTACCGGTCGCCGTCCTCGGTGTCGGCCACGGCCACGCCGGTGCAGGCCCGCCCGTGCTCGTCCGTCCGGGTGACGATCTCGCTCCGGTCGGGGTCAGGGGTCCCTGCACTGTGCCCGCCCGGGTCGCGCGGCCTGGCCCCGCGCCTCGCCGCGTTGCCGAAGCGCCCAGGCAGCTCCGAGCTCCGCTACCCGGGCACTCCGGCGCTGCGATGCACGGCACCGGACCACGCGACCTGATCGGACGCTCATGGTGCACGGACCTCTCAGCGCAGCCCGTGAGCAGCAGCGCGGCGCCGAGCAGCGCCGCACCCGCGAGCGCGCCCGGTCTCAGGCGCTCCTCCGACTCACGCTTTCAGGTGCGCCCTTCCCGCTCCTGCGCCGCCTTCATCTCGGTGGACCGGGTCGCCCAGTCGGCCCGTACGACGGTGAAGCCCGCGCGCCGGGCGTCGTCGCAGACCAGTTCGTCGTCGTCCACGAGGACGCGGACCTCACGCGTACGGGCGAGCCGCCGCAGGATCTCCAGCTTGGTGAACCGGGCGGGCCTGCGGTCGGCGTCCCGCCGCATGTACACGCGCCCCTCGGGCAGCCCCTGGGCGGCGAGCCAGTCGAGCGTGTCGCGGCGGCAGCGCTCGGGCCGGCCGGTGAGATAGACGATCTCGCACGCCCGCGCGCTCTCCCTCACCAGCGCGATGCCCTCCGGCAGCGGCGGGTCCTGCGGCGCCGCGGCGAAGAACCCGTCCCAGTCCCGCGGCCTGCGCTCCAGGAACCGCTGCCGGTGCGCGGTACCGGCGAGCGTGTTGTCCAGGTCGAACACGGCCAGCGGGGCCTTGCCGCGGTCATCACTCACGCTGCCCAGCCTAGGCCTCGGGGCCCCGCGCGCCCCCGGCATTTCCTCCGGTCCGTGCCGCGCCTTTGAGACAGCCTGGCCCGGGAAAGGGTCCGTACCGTTGACCGACGACCCCATTTCCGCAGGCCGATGCAGTGCGGGCGCCCCGTCGGCGGGACGCGAACGAGCCATGACCGCATCGCAATTCACCGTGACAGTTGATGACTCAAGCACGGCCCTGCCATACTCCGCATTCAGCCTCGCCACCACCCGTGGACGGGGCTGTCCGGGGATCCCCACACAGAACCCCGAGACCATCCGCGTGAATCCGAGCAGCGCGTTTTCCGGTTTCACGACACCCCACGGAGCCCGCACCCCCACCGCGTGTCCGGCACCTCTCCCCTGCCCGAAAGCCGGACGCGACCACTGACTCGACGGGGTCGTGTGCGGGGCACGAAGCAGCGAAGAAGGTGCGCCTGTGCCCGAATTCCCACCGCGACGGGATGACACTCCCACATTCCCGCTTCCGCACATCGAACATACTCCGCCGTCTCGCATATCCGGCCATCCCGAATTTCACTCTCTGCGGCGCGCACAGCGCCGGTTCGGCGCCCGGGCGACGGTCCTGTCCGTCGGCGGATTCCTGCTGTATGTGGTGCTGTCGAGTTTTGTGCCCGCGGTGATGAACCAGCCGCTGTTCGGCCACCTCACCATCGGACTCACCCTCGGCCTCGGGCAGTTCGTCGTCATGGGCGTGACCGCATGGTGCTATGTCCGGCACATGCGCTGCCGGGTCGATCCGCTCGCCCGCGGTCTGAGATCCCGGCTGCACGACAGCGAGCGCCGTCGCGCCCGTGCGGCCGCGCCGGCCCAAGGGGCCGGACAGCCCCTGCGGCACGGCACGAGGGGGTTCCGTACGTGGTGACCGCCGCCGCCATCGACGACGACAGCCTGCAGTTGACGTTCGTACTGTTCCTGACCGTGGTCGTCATCACCCTGTTCACGGCACTGCTGACGGCCCCTCAGCGCGACGAGATCAGCGAGTTCTACCTCGGCAACCGCACCATGTCGCCGCTGCGCAACGGCCTCGCCATGTGCGGCGACTACCTGTCCGCCGCCACCCTGCTGGGCAGCACCGGGCTGGTCGCCCTGACCGGGTACGACGGGCTGATGTACCTCGGCGGCACGACCGTAGCCTGGATGATGGTGCTGCTGCTGATCGCCGAACCCCTGCACCGCACGGGCAGGTTCACGCTCGGCGACACGGTGGCGCTGCGCCTGCCGCGGCAGCAGCGGCCGGTGCGGGTCGCGCTGGCGGTCTGCGTCCTGGCCATCGCCACCCTCTACCTGGTGGCGCAACTCGTGGGCAGTGTCGTTCTGTTGACCCAGTTCACGGGAGTGCCGAGCGCCACGACGCGCACGCTGTGCGTGGTCGTGATCGGCACCTTCGTGATTCTGTACGCCTCCCTCGGCGGCATGCCCGGAGCGACGGTCATCCAGATCATCAAGGCCGTGATGCTGGTGGTGGGTGTGCTGTTCACCGCGGGCTGGGTGCTGTACCACTTCGACTGGAACCCCAACGCCCTGCTGGAGAGGGCGTCCGAGCGCAGCGGCTCGGGCCCGAGCTTCCTCGAGCCCGGGCTGCGTTACGGCGGCTCCGTGAGCAACAAACTGGACTTCCTCAGTCTCGAACTGGCCATCGTCCTCGGCCTCGCCGCCCTGCCGCACGTGCTGATGCGGCTGCTCGTCCCGCGCAGCGGCGCTGTCCTGCGCTCCTCGGTGCTGTGGGCCGTCGGCCTGGTCGGCGCGGTCTGCTTGGGCGCCGGCATCCTCGGTCTCGGCGCCACCGCGCTGCTCGGCCGGGACACCCTCGTCAGCACCGACCGCACGGGCAACGCCTCCGTCCTGCTGCTCGCCCACGAACTCGGCGGCAGCGTCCTCACCGCGCTGCTGACCTGTCTGGCGTACCTGACACTGCTCGCCGTGGCGGTCGGTCTCACCCTGGCCGCGGCGTCGTCCCTCGCCCACGACCTGTACAGCGAGGTGATCCGCAAGGGCCGGGCGAGCGAGACGGAGGAGCTGACCGTCGCCCGGCTGTCCGGGGCGGTCATCGGCGTCCTCGGCATGCTGCTCGCCCTCGTCGCCTGGGGGGCGAACACCGCCACGCTCGCCTTCCTCGCCTTCGCCATCGCGGCCTCCGCGATCCTGCCGACGATCATCTACACCCTGTTCTGGCGGCGCTTCTCGGCGAAGGGCGCCCTGCTCAGCCTCTACGGCGGCCTGCTCTGCTCGGTCCTGCTCGCCGCGTTCTCCCCCGTCGTCTCCTCCGCCCCGGCCTCGTTCTACCCCGAGGCCGACTTCGCCTGGTTCCCCCTGCAGAACCCCGGCATCGTCTCCATCCCCGTGGGCTTCCTGCTGGGCTGGCTCGGCACGGTGCTGGACAAGGGTCCGGCCGAAGAGGCCGGCACACTCGAGGAGTTCGAGGTGCGGATGCTCGTGGGCGCCGACGACTGACCAGCGCCGGGACACCAGCGGCAGGCTCCGGGGAGCACATTGCTCATGGGATCCATTTTCATATAGCCTCCTCGGTGCCTGCCCACCGAGGAGGAGTCCCATGGCTGTCCCGAAGCGGAAGATGTCCCGCAGCAACACCCGCCACCGCCGCGCCCAGTGGAAGGCGGCCACCCCGACGCTGGTCCCGGTCACGATCGACGGCGTCCGTCACCTCGTCCCACAGCACCTGGTCAAGGCCTACGAGCGCGGGCTGCTGCGCCCCCAGGACTGAGCAGCGCGCCACGGCCACCCGGCCGGACCCGCTCACGCGGCAGCGGGTGAACCGGCCTCCGTGTAGAAGTGCGCGCGGACCCGGCGCAGCCAGGCCTCGACCGGCGCCTCGTCGGGCTCGTCCGGCAGCGCCGCGGGGCCCGCGTCGAAGGCGTCCTCGTAGTGCCTGAGCAGGGGCAGCGCGACCGCCGGGTCGGCGGCGACGCGCTCCCCGAAGGCGTGGTACTCCTCCGGGTTCTCGAGGCGGATCGTCAGCCGCCCGGTGGTGTACAGCTCCAGGCCCTGCCGGCACAGCCGCTTGAGATGCCGGGCGTGCTTCGCGGTGCGCTTGCGGGTGTCGGCGGAGAACGAACCGTCGCCGCGCTCCTCCAGCCGCCGGAACTGCTGGGTGGCGTAGCCGAGATAGGCGTCCCTGACCCGCCGGGCGGACAGGAAGCACGTACGGATGCCGATGAGCTCCTCGCCGAGCGGGGTCCGCACCTCGTACAGTCCGTCCGGGAGCCACACCAGCTCCATCGCGGTCGGATTGCCGCCCAGGGCCAGCCGGCACCACTTGGCGGCCTCGTGCAACGTGCGGTCCGGCGCCGTACTCACGTGGGACTCCTTGGGCCGGCGCAGGCCGTGCAGTTTCGCGGTGGGCGCCGCGAACAGACCTAGGCGGTCGATGTCGGAGCCCTCGTGGGCGAGGCCGTACGCCGTCGATCCGACGATGCCGGAGAGCAGGACGTTGGGGACGGTCATGGTCGGCCGCCTTTCGCTTCTGGACACCGGGGACATTGTCCTGACGTGCGCGGACGCGGTCACCCGGTTTTCGCTGCGCCCGCCGGCCACGGTGTCCTGGCCGCCCGGCGGAATACCGACGGCCCCGGTCGGCGTAGACACCCGTATGGAACCTGTGCGCCTGTCCGTCCTCGACCGCTCCCGCACCCGCGAGGGGCACACCCACCCCGAGGCGCTGCGCGACACCGTGCGGCTCGCACAGGAGCTGGAGCGGCTCGGATATCACCGGCTCTGGGTGTCGGAGCACCACGGCGTGCCCGGGGTCGCCGGGTCCGCGCCGACCGTGCTGGCCGCCGCCGTCGCGGGCGCCACCCAAAGGATCCGGGTCGGCACCGGCGGGGTGATGCTGCCCAACCACCGGCCGCTGGTCGTGGCCGAGCAGTTCGGGGTGCTGGAATCGCTGTTTCCCGGGCGGATCGACATGGGTCTGGGCCGCTCCGTCGGCTTCACGGACGGGGTGCGCAAGGCTTTGGGCCGGGACAAGGGCGACGCCGAGGACTTCGAGGCGCAGGTGCGGGAGCTGCTCGGCTGGTTCGGCGGCACCTCCCCCACCGGAGTCCGCGCCCGGCCGGCCGAGGGCTTGACCGTGCCACCGTTCGTGCTGGCCATGGGCGAGGGCGCGGGGATCGCGGCCCGCCTGGGCCTGCCCATGGTGATCGGCGACCTCAGGAACCGGGAGAAGATGCGGCACGGTATCGAGCACTACCGCGCGCAATTCCGCCCCTCCGCCTGGGCGGACGAGCCCTACGTCGTCATCTCGGGCACGGTCGCGGTGGCCGCCACGGCCGAGGAGGCCCGACGGCTGCTGATCCCCGAGGCCTGGTCGATGGCCTACTCGCGCACCCACGGCACCTTCCCGCCCCTGCCGCCCGCCGAGCGCGTCGAGGCGCTCACGATGAGCGCCAAGGAGCGCGGCTTCTACGAATCCGGCCTGACCGGTCACATCGCCGGCACCGAGGAGGAGGTCGCGCACGAGCTGGAGACGGTGCTGAAGGAGACCGGCGCGCAGGAGGTCCTGGTCACCACCAGCACCCACGACCGCGCGGCGCTGCTGGACTCCTACCGGAGGCTGGCCGCGATCACCTCCGGTTAGGGTCGTTCACCCTGCACGACCCCCGGCGCGCCCACGACCCGTACGTCCGTGTCCGGGGAGCCCGCGAGCACAACCTCCGAGGCGTGGACGTCGACATCCCCCGCGACGTGCTGGCCGTGTTCGCCGGCGTCTCCATAAGGGGTCCTTGCACTGTGCCCGCCCGGGTCGCGCGGCCTGGCACCGTGCATCGCAAGGCGCCGGACCACGCGACCCGATCGGACGCTCATCGTGCAAGGACCCCTTACGCCACGAGCACCGTGTGCGTCCACGCCGGCGCGGCCGTCTCCTGCGGCTGGGCGGCGTCGGCGAGGGAGCGGCGGTCGGGGCGGCTGCCCGGCGGGATCGCGTTCCGCACCTCGACCTCCGCGATCACGCCACGGGCCGTCGCCACCCGCCACAGCGAGGCGAGCAGCGTGTCGTCGCCGACGAACGCCGGGGCGGTGGTGGCCGCTCCGCCGTCGAGCCGGTAGCTGATCCGCACCGGCTGTACGGGCACGCCGGCGTCGAGGGCGGCCTGGAAGACGGCCCGGCGGAAGGGGCCCTGGGCCCGGCCGCACCAGGTGCTGCCCTCGGGGAAGGCCGCGACCGCGGCGCCCTCGCGCAGGGCGTCGGCGATCCGGTCGACGGTGTCCGGGAGGGCCCGCAGCCGGTCCCGGTCGATGAACAGGGCGCCGCGCGCGGCCAGCGGCCCGGCGACGGGCCACCGCCGCACCTCGGTCTTGGCCAGCATGCGCGCGGGACGTACGGCGGCGAGCAGCGGGATGTCCAGCCAGGAGATGTGGTTGGCGACCAGCAGCAGTCCGCCGGCGGGGGCGGCTTCGCCGTTGATCCGGACCCGGACCCCGGCGGCCCGCACGATCCACCGGCACCAGCGCCGGACCATCGACGCCGGTATCCGTGCGCCGAGCGGCGACAGCGCGATCCCCGCGAGGAGCAGCAGGCCGACGCCGGTGAGCCGCACGACGGCACGCGGCACAGCTCGCGCCTTCGCCGTCGCCGGCGTCTCCACACAGGCCTGCGGCGTGCAGGGCGCGGTGGGCAGCCAGGCGCTCATCACGCCGGCACGAGGGAGAGGAAGTGCCGCAGGTAGCGGGGGTTGACCCGGCTCATCGGCAGCAGCACGTACAGGTCGGCGACGCCGAAGTCCGGGTCGTGGGCCGGTTCCCCGCACACCCAGGCGCCGAGGCGCAGGTAGCCGCGCAGCAGGGCGGGCAGTTCGACGCGGGCGGCGGGCGCGGGCCCCGGGACCCACGGCAGCAGCGGCCGCACCCGGAACTCCTCCGGCGAAAGGTGCCTGGCGCTCACCCGGTCCCAGGTCGCGCGGGCGAGGGCGCCGCCGTCGGCGAGCGGGACGGAGCAGCAGCCGGCGAGCCACTCGTGGCCGTGGTCGGCCATGTAGCGGGCGATGCCGGCCCAGATGAGGCTGATGACCGCGCCGTCGCGATGGTCGGGGTGCACGCAGGAGCGGCCGACCTCGACGAGCTGCGGCCGGATCGCGTCCAGCGCGGAGAGGTCGAACTCGCCCTCGGAGTACAGCCGCCCGGCGACCGCCGCCCGCTCCGGCGGCAGCAGCCGGTAGGTGCCGACGACCTGGCCGGTGATCTCCTCCCGGACGAGCAGGTGGTCGCAGTACGCGTCGAACGAGTCGACGTCGAGGCCCGGCTGCGGGCCGGCCAGCAGGGCGCCCAACTCCCCGGCGAAGACGTCGTGCCGCAGCCGCTGCGCGGCACGCACGTCCTCGTCGTCCCGGGCGAGGGAGACGGTGTAGCGGGTGGGTGCCGTGGGCTGCGCGGGGCGGTCGACGGTCAGTACGCCGGTCATGGCTTCTCCTGGTCGCGGGCCGGAGGCGGCGAGCGGTGCCGCCGCTCACTGTTGTGCCCATGCCGACTGACGACCGCGTGACCTGTGCCAGGAGAGCGGATGCCAGGAGGTTGAATGCCAGGAGTGCAACGCCTCGTCGAAGGCGCGGGAACTGCGCGACCAGCCCCACGCCCCCGCCCGGCACTACCGCTTGCCCGCCCTCCGAGCAGCCCGCAACCACTCCTTGTTCATGCTGGTGATGGACATCAGCGGAATCCCCTTGGGACAGGCGGTGGCGCACTCCCCGGCGAGGGTGCACCCTCCGAACCCTTCCTCGTCCATCTGCTCCACCATGTCCAGCACACGGGTCTCCCGCTCGGGCGCCCCCTGCGGCAGCACGTTCAAATGGTTGATCTTGGCGGACGTGAACAGCATCGCCGCCCCGTTGGGGCAAGCCGCCACACATGCCCCGCACCCGATGCACTCGGCGTGCTCGAAGGCGAAGTCGGCATCCGGCTTCGGCACCGGCGTCGCATGCGCCTCGGGAGCCGCACCCGTCGGAGCGGTGATGTACCCACCGGCCTGGATGATCCGGTCGAACGCGGACCGGTCCACGACCAGATCCTTGATCACGGGGAACGCGGACGCCCGCCACGGCTCCACATCGATCGTGTCGCCGTCCTCGAACGACCGCATGTGCAGCTGACACGTGGTCGTTCGCTCAGGACCGTGCGCATCGCCGTTGATGACCAGCGAACACGCCCCGCAGATCCCCTCGCGGCAGTCGTGGTCGAACGCCACCGGATCCTCACCCCGCAGGATGAGCTCCTCGTTGAGCGTGTCGAGCATCTCCAGGAAGGACATGTCGGGCGAGATCCCGTCCACCTCGTACGTGGACATCGTGCCGTCGGCGTCGGCGTTCTTCTGCCGCCAGACGCGCAGGGTGAGCCTCATGCGTAGCTCCGCTGGGTGGGGTGGACGTACTCGAAGACCAGGTCTTCCCTGTGCAGGACCGGAGCCTCGCCGGTGCCGGTGAACTCCCAGGCGGCCGCGTACGCGAACTCCTCGTCCCTGCGGGCGGCCTCGCCGTCCGGCGTCTGGGACTCCTCACGGAAGTGGCCGCCGCAGGACTCCTCGCGGTGCAGCGCGTCGAGGCACATCAGCTCGGCCAGCTCCAGGTAGTCGACGATGCGGTTGGCCTTCTCCAGCGACTGGTTGAACTCCTCGCCGGTGCCGGGCACCTTGATGCGCCGCCAGAACTCCTCACGGATCTGCGGGATGCGTTCCAGCGCCTTGCGCAGCCCCGAGTCGGTGCGGGCCATGCCGCAGAACTCCCACATGAGTTCACCGACCTCGCGGTGGAAGGAGTCGGGGGTGCGGTCACCGTCGACCGACAGCAGCAGGTTGAGCCGGTCCTGCGTCTCGGCCAGCACCTCCTGGACGACGGGGTGGTCGTCGCTCACCTCGTCGTGGTGCGGGGTGCGGGCCAGGTAGTCGTTGATGGTCGCGGGGAGCACGAAGTAACCGTCAGCAAGCCCCTGCATCAGGGCCGAGGCACCGAGCCGGTTGGCCCCGTGGTCGGAGAAGTTGGCCTCGCCGATCGCGAACAGCCCGGGGATCGTGGTCTGGAGGTCGTAGTCGACCCACAGGCCGCCCATCGTGTAGTGCACGGCGGGGTAGATCCGCATGGGCACCCGGTACGGGTCCTCGTCGGTGATCCGCTGGTACATGTCGAAGAGATTGCCGTACTTGGCCTCCACGGCCTCGCGGCCCATCCGCCGGATGGCGTCGGCGAAGTCGAGGTACACGCCCTGCCCGCCGGGGCCGACGCCCCGCCCCTCGTCGCAGACGTTCTTCGCGGCGCGGGAGGCGATGTCACGCGGCACGAGGTTGCCGAAGGAGGGGTAGACGCGCTCCAGGTAGTGGTCGCGCTCGTCCTCGGGGATCTCGTTCGGAGGGCGCTGGTCTCCCTTGGCCTTCGGCACCCAGATGCGGCCGTCGTTGCGCAGCGACTCGCTCATCAGCGTCAGTTTGGACTGGTGGTCGCCGGTGCGCGGGATGCAGGTGGGATGGATCTGGGTGAAGCAGGGGTTGGCGAAGTACGCGCCGCGCCGGTGGGCCCGCCAGACGGCGGTGGCGTTGGAGTTCATTGCGTTGGTCGACAGGTAGAAGACGTTGCCGTAGCCGCCGGAGGCGAGCACGACGGCGTCCGCGAAGTACGTGTCGATCCTGCCGGTGACGAGATCCCTGGCCACGATCCCGCGCGCCCGCCCGTCAACGACGATCAGGTCGAGCATCTCGGTCCGCGGACGCATCTCGACGTTCCCGGCGGCGATCTGCCGGCTGAGGGCCTGGTAGGCGCCGAGGAGGAGCTGCTGCCCCGTCTGGCCGCGGGCGTAGAAGGTCCGCGACACCTGCACCCCGCCGAACGACCGGGTGTCGAGCAGCCCGCCGTACTCCCGGGCGAACGGCACGCCCTGGGCCACGCACTGGTCGATGATCTCGACGGAGATCTGTGCCAGCCGGTGCACGTTGGACTCGCGGGCCCGGAAGTCGCCGCCCTTGACGGTGTCGTAGAACAGCCGGTGGACGGAGTCGCCGTCGTTGCGGTAGTTCTTCGCGGCGTTGATGCCGCCCTGCGCGGCGATGGAGTGGGCGCGTCGTGGGGAATCCTGGTAGCAGAACTGGACGACGTGGTAGCCCTGTTCGGCGAGGGTCGCCCCGGCGGAACCGCCGGCGAGTCCGGTGCCGACGACGATGACGGTGTGCTTGCGCCGGTTGGCGGGGTTGACCAGCTTCGCCTCGAAGCGGCGCTTGTCCCATCGCTCGTTGATCGGTCCGGACGGGGCCTTGGTGTCGACGACCGGCTCTCCGGTCGCGTAGTCGGCGTAGGAAGTCATCTTCAGCTCACCACTCCGGTCATGACGCCCACGGGGACGGCGATGAAACCGGCCGTGAGCAGCAGCGCGAGGACATTGGCGACGGTCTTCAGGGCGCGGTCGCGGCTGCGGCTGCCGACGCCGAGGGTCTGGGCGGCGCTCCACAAGCCGTGCCGGACGTGCAGGCCGAGCGCCAGCATCGCGACGATGTAGATGACGTTGCCGTACCAGGTGGAGAAGGTGTCCACGACGTTCTGGTACGGATGGCCGGGCCGGAAGCCGGGGTGCACGGTGCCGGTCGTCAGGTCGAGGATGTGCCAGACGATGAACAGCCCGAGGATGATCCCGCCCCACCGCATGGTGCGGGTCGCGTAACCGGCACGCGGCTTCTTGTGCACGTACTTGCTCGGCCGTGCCCTGATGTCGCGGCGGCTGAGCTGGTACGCGGACACGGCGTGGGCGGCGACGGCGACCACGAGCACGACGCGGATCAGCCAGAGCGTCCACTCGTAGTGCATGAACGGCTCGCCGACGGTGCGCAGCCAGTGGGCGTAGTGGTCGAACTCGCCGGCCCCGAAGAAGATCTTCAAATTCCCGATCATGTGGGCGATCAGGTACAGCAGCATGATCAGACCGCTGACCGCCATCACGGTCTTCTTGCCGACGGTGGAGTCCCACACGGTGCGTGCGAAGGACGGCCGCCGGTCCGTCCGCGTTGCCAGTGCCATGGAACAGCACGCTAGGCGCGGAGGCCGGGATCGGTCCAAGACATGGTCCGGCTGGATTCGATAGGGTCAGCCTATTCTGCGTCCATGCAGTTCCATCAGCTCCAGTACTTCGTGGCCGTCGCCGAGACCCGGCACTTCACCCGGGCCGCCGACCTCGTCCATGTCGCGCAGCCGTCGCTGTCGCAGCAGATCAAGGCGCTGGAGCGGGAGCTGGGCGCGGACCTGTTCCTGCGCGCCCGGGGCAACATCACGCTGACGGACGCGGGCGAGGCGCTCCTCCCACTGGCCCGCCGCATCCTGGCCGACACGGACACCGCACGGCACGAGGTGCAGGAACTGGTGCAGCTACGACGCGGCCGGGTCAGGCTCGGAGCCACGCCCAGCCTCTGCACGGGCCTGCTCCCGGACGTCCTGCGCGCCTTCCACGACCGCTATCCCGGCATCCGGCTGCTGATCGAGGAGAGCGGCTCGCACGACCTGGTGCGTGAGCTGGCCCGCGGCGCCCTGGACCTGGCACTGGTGGTCCTGCCCCTGCCGACGCCCTCCCCCGCTCTGACCACGGTGGAGCTGCTGCGCGAGGACCTCGTCGTGGTCTCCTCCCCGGACGCCCCGAGACCCGGCCGGGGCAGGAGAGCGGTACGCGTCGCCGACCTGGAGGGAGAACGCCTGGTGATGTTCCGCCACGGATACGACCTGCGCGAACTGACGGTCGCCGCGTGCCGCGCCGAGGGCTTCGAGCCGGACTTCGCGGTGGAGGGCGGGGAGATGGACGCGGTACTGGGATTCGTCCGGGCCGGACTGGGTGTGGCCGTCGTACCGCGCATGGTGGCGGCGAAATCCGGGCGCGGGCTGCGGGTGACTCCGCTGGCCCGGCCCGGACTGCACCGGACCATCGCCCTGGCCCACCGCAGCGACGTGGCTCCGCCTCGGGCGGCGCGGGAGTTGCAGCGGATGCTGCTGGAGCGGTGAGGTGCCCGTGGCGGGCCGTCGCCCGCGGGAGCCGGCGTACGGCTGCGGCTACCGCGCCGAGGGGTCGTCCGCGGTCGGCCGGTCGCAGGACGCCAGGCGCAGGAGCTCGTCGACCGGCCACTGGTCGGAGACGTGCTCGCCGTACTTGGCGGCGAGGATCCGGCCGCCGGGGCCGATGAGGAAGTCGGCGGGCAGGCCGAGCCGGCCGCCGGGCTGGCTGGTCGCGGGGAGCCGCTCGCGGCCGCGGAGGACCTCCCACCCGCCCCGCAGCACCGCCCGGACGACCGGCCCCCAGGCACGCGGGCTGAGCAGCGCCCGGGGGGCCGACTCGACGCCGAACTCGACGTACAGCCGCTTGTCGGGGTCGGCGACGACCGCGAAGGGCAGGTCGGCGGTGTGCCGGCGCAGCTCCTCGGCGGGCGAGTGGAAGACCACGACCTCGCGGATGCCGGCGGTCTCGATCTCCGCGTGCCTGCGGACCACCGACCGCAGGTGCAGATGGCACACCGGGCACCCGGCGAACCGCCGGAACTGGAGGTGGACGAGGCGCTCGGGATCGGGGACGGCGACGAGGTCGCCGGAGACGGCGACGAGGTGGCGTTCGGTGACGGTGGAGCCGGGCCGTATGGGCCGCGCGGGCCTGCGCATGAGCATGGGCGCTCCTTCGTAGGTGTACGGCGTACTCCTACGAAGGGTAGGCGTATACCGTACGCCTAACAAGAGGCGTATGGCGTACGCTGAACGTCGTCATGCCACGCCCCCGCTCACTCAGCCACGCCCAGCTGGCCTCGGCCGCCCTCGCCGTGATCGACCGCGACGGGCTCAACGGGCTGTCCATGCGCTCGGTCGCGAAGGAACTCGGTATGAGCACGATGGCGCTCTACCGGTACGTGGACGACCGGGAGGAGCTGGAACGACTCGTCGTCGATCTCGTGCTCGGCACCGTGGACACCGAGCCGCCCGGCCCCGAGGCGCCCTGGCAGGAGCGCATCGAGGTGCTGGTGCGGCGGCTGCGCGACGCCGTGGTCGCCCACCCGCGGATGCTGCCCCTGACCGTCGCCCACCGGCACCGGTCCCTTGCCGGGCTGCGCTGGTCGGAGTCCGTGCTCGGCGTGCTCGCGGAGGCGGGGTTCGACGACGACCGGCGGGTGGTCGCACTGCGTGGCCTGCTCGGGTACGTCATCGGCGCCATCCAGCTGGAACACCTCGGGCCTCTGTCCGGCGAGGGCACGCTCGCCATCACCGAGCTGCCGCCCGACGCCTTTCCGCACATGACCGAGACTGCCCGCCACGCCCGGACGGTCAGTGCCGACCGAGTGTTCCTGGGCGGTCTCGCGCTGCTGCTGCGCGGGCTGGGTACCTGACCCGGCGCCGCGCAGCGGTCAGCGAGGGGGTCAGCCCGTGGCGTCCACCAGCGCCAGTTCATGCAGACGGTCCGGCGGGCCCGGTCTGGCGTAGTACCAGCCCTGAGCCGTGTCACACCCGAGTATCCGCAACTGCTCGGCCTGCGCTCCGGTCTCCACGCCCTCGACCGTCACCGCGAGATCCAGGCTGTGCGCCAGAGACACGATCCCCTCGACGATCTTGAGGTCGACGGGATCCGCCGGGAACTGCTGCATGCTCTGCGTGAAGGACCGGTCCAGCTTCAGGATGCTGACCGGCAGCCGCCGCAGGTTGGCCAGGTTGGAGTACCCCGTCCCGAAGTCGTCCAGGGCGATGTCGACGCCCATCTCCGCCAGCCGCCGCAGCGGTTTCAGCAGATCGTCGTCCGCCCCGATCAGCGCCGACTCCGTGACCTCCAGGCACAACGCGTCCGGTGCGACCCCCGTCCGCTCCAGGATGTCGACCGTGTCCTGAACCAGCCCGGGATGCGTCAGCTGGCACGGCGACAGGTTCACGTTGATCCGCAGCGGACCCGCCTCCACACCCCCGTACAGCTCCCGCCACTCGCGCGCCTGCCGTACGGACTGCTCCAGCACCCAGCGCCCCAACGGCACGATGAGCCCGGTGTGCTCGGCGAGCGGAATGAACCGGTCCGGCCCGAGTATCCCGTGCTGCGGGTGCAGCCAGCGCACCAGCGCCTCCGCCCCCCGCACACTGCCGTCACCGAGATGCACCAGCGGCTGGTACTCGATGAAGAACTCGCCCCGCTCCAGCGCCGTCGGCAGCGCCGTGGTCAGTCCGTGCCGGGTGATGGCCCGGGCATCGGCCTCCGCGTCGGCCAGTTCGAAGCGGTTGCCGCCCAGCGACTTGGCCCGGTACATGGTGATGTCCGCGCTGCGCAGCACCTCCGCGGGGCTGCGCTCCCCGGCCGGGCCCTCGACGATGCCGATGCTGCCGCGCACGGTCAGCTCCCTGCCGTCGACGCTGATCGGCGCGAGCAGCGCGTTCATGATGCGCGCTGCGAGCTCGTCGACCTGGTGCTGGGTGTCGGGGCCGGTGGTCAGTGCCACGAACTCGTCGCCGCCCAGCCGCGCGACCATCTCGCCGGGCGCGGTGGCGCAGGACTGCAACCGGTCGGCGACCTCCACGAGCAGTCGGTCGCCGGCCGCGTGCCCGAGGCTGTCGTTGATGGTCTTGAAGCCGTCGAGGTCGAGGTAGCAGAGCCCGAACCGCTGGCCTTCCCCGGCGCTCAGTGCCTTCTCCAGGCGCTCGAAGAAGAAGGTGCGGTTCGGCAGCCCGGTCAGCGCGTCGTGGGTCGCCTCGTAGCGCAGCCGCAGGTTGAGCAGCCGCCGCTCGGTCGTGTCCTCCATGAGGGCGAGCTGGTACTGCGGGTTGCCGTCTGCGTCGCGCAGCAGGGAGACCGTCAGGTTGGTCCACAGGACGGTTCCGTCGGGGCGGTAGAACGCCTTCTCCAGGTGGTAGTGCTCCCGCTCGCCGCGGACGAGTTCGTCGTAGAGCCGCCAGGTCTGCGGGGCGTCGTCGGGGTGGGTCCACTCCATGACGTTGCGGCTGCGCAGCGTCTGCTCTGAGACCCCGAACATGCGCGTCAGCGCGCCGTTGACCTGCAGGATGTTGCCCTCGAGGTCGGCCATGCCGATGCCTATGGCCGCGCCCTCGAAGACGGCGCGGAAACGCGCCTCGCTCGCGTGCAGGGCCTGCGCCACCACGCCCTGCGCCTGCAGGGCGGCCTGGGCGATGGACTCCTGCTCGGCCAGGGTCCGCTCGTGCAGCGCCCGCGCGAAGCCGGCGGCCATCGCGTGCTGCAGTCGCGCGCAGCGGGCCCGCAGGCCCTCCTGGTCTCCGTCGCCGCCGCAGTACAGGACGAGGTAGGCGTCCACGCAGTCCAGGCTGCGGCTGAGCGCCTCGGGGTCGGTGCAGTGCGCGGACACGAGGGCGGCACCGACGGCCTTCCCCGCCTCGGAGTCGAAGGCCCGGGCCACCAGGGCCTGGCTCAACGTTCGGGCCAGCGGCAGCAGTTGCGCCTCCAACTCGGGCCGGGTCGCCGACGTCGAGGTCACCGGGAAGACCGCCCGGCTCCAGATCGTCGCGAACCGGCGGAGTCTGTCCTCCGGCCCGTCCGGTTCCGCGGTCACGCCGTACGCCCCACGCCCGCGAACCCGGAGAACGCGTACGGATCCTCGTCCTCCGGTGCGGTGTCGGGCCGCCAGCGCGGCATCGCCACCAGTCCGGGTTCCACCATGTCGTACCCCTCGAAGAACCGCGCGATCTCCTCGCGCGAGCGCATGATCAGCGGGTTGCGGATGTCCTCGTACACGGCCACCGCGCCCCCGGCCCGCTCCGGCGGCAGGGGGATCCCCTCGTAGGAGGCGTGGGTGAGCACGAGCAGGCTGCCGGGCGCGAGCGCCTCGCCCAGCTCGCGCACCGCCCCGTACGGGTCGTCCTCGTCCTGCACGAAGTGCAGTATGGCAACGAGGAGCAGCGCCACTGGCTGATTCACGTCGATCAGCCGCTCCACCTCGGGACTGCGCAGGATCTCCTGGGGTTTGAGCAGATCCGCGGCGACGACGGCCGCGTCGTCGTTGCCCTCCAGGACCGCCTCGCTGTGCGCCACGGCCACCGGGTCGTGGTCGACGTACACCACGCGCGCGCCGGGGCGGGCGGCCTGGGCCACCTCGTGCACGTTGCCGAAGGTGGGGATGCCGGAGCCGACGTCCAGGAACTGGCCGATGCCCTGGTCGGCCGCGTAGCGCACGGCGCGGCGCATGAACGCGCGATTGGCCTGCATGATCTTGGGGAGTCCCGGCATGAACTCCATGGCCCTGCGGGCCGCTTCCCGGTCGACCTCGAAGTTGTGCGATCCGCCCAGGTAGTAGTCGTACATCCGGGAGACGCTGGGCACCGAGATGTCGATGCTCCGCGGGGCCCAGGCGGGACGCTCCATCTATCTCTCCAAGGCGTAGGCGATCCGGTGTTCGAGCAGAGGCTACTGATCGCCCGCCAACGGAGCGACCCGAAACGGAAATTGACCATCCGTTCTCGGTCACTGCCTGCGGCACGTGCCGAATTGATACCCGCCCGCATGCCCGTCGAACATATGACGAACCGTGCCCGGGGCATCCCGGAGAGTGCCGGTTCGGACGGGGAAGATGTCAGGAATTTCGATGAGTTCAGGTGAAGCACGGCAAAGCGGTCCGCCCCTCCGTGGGGGCACGGAGGGGCGGACCGGGTCGGCGCTTGGGGATGGACGAGCTGATCGAGCCCGGGGAGGCTTCCCTACTTCTCCGGGGCGCCGACCGGCTTTCCGTCGGGCCGGACCGCGTACCAGGTGCCGCCGACGCCCTGGCCGTTGGTGTCGCCGGGCGCCTTGTCGCCGGCGAAGGTGTAGATCGGCGAGCAGTTGATCGTCTGCTGCGCGCCCTTGCCGTCGGTCCGGTCGAAGATCATGTAGCCCTTCTTCTGAATGCCCTTGGTGTCGTTGAAGTCGACGGGCTCCACGAGGGGCCACTTCGCGAGGCACTCACCGGTGCAGTTGGAGACGGGCTTCGGCCAGGCCTCGTCCTTCATGAACCGGTAGACGGTCATGCCGTTCTTGTCGACGACGATCTCGCCGAGCTCGGGGTCGTTGCGGGTGGACAGTCCGGCCAAATCGGTCTCGCCGACCGCGCCCCCCTGCGCCTTCTTGCCATCGGGGGCGAGCGCGTACCACTTGCCGCCCACGCCCTGCCCCTTGACGTCACCGGCGTTGACGTCCTTGGCGTAACGGTAGGCCGGCCAGCCGCCGACGGTGAGCTGCTTGGTGCCGTCGGCGCGGGTGACCGAGCCGAGCAGCGACTTGTCGATGCCCTCGCCGGCCTCGGCGTCGTCCGCCGGAACCGGCGGCCAGGTCTTGGCGCAGTCGCCGTCGCAGTTCGACTTGGGCGGCTGGTCCGCGTCCTGGTCGAACCGGTACAGGGTGAGGCCGAGACTGTCGGTGACCACCTTGCCGATCTCGTCGGCCGTGGAGACGGACAGCTTGCCCGCGGGAATGGACGGGCTGGAAGGGCTCGGTGCGGCCGGCTGTCCGCTCGCGGTGCCGCCCGCGGTGTTCCCGATGCCGGAGCCGATGCTTCCGTAGTCCCCGGGCGCGGCCGTTGCGCCCACGTTCTGGCTGGCCGCCGGTGGGCTGTCCTGGCCGCACGCCGTCGTCAGCGCCAGGACCGCCGCGGCGCTCGCCACGAGTGAGGCGCTCCGCCAGGAGGTCTTCATCGTCAACTCCCCATATTCGCAAGGGTGTTGCAGCGCCCTGCTGCGCCGCCGCACGGCCATGAGTACGCACGGGGGCAGCGGAAGTGTTCAACCGGCGGCCAAATTTCTTTCCGGAGTCCGTGACGAGCGCCGCTCACCACCGCACACACGTGCGCTTCGGACACCCTGCGGGGTACCGCCGATCAAACCGGCCGCATCCAGATTTCCCTCTTTCGGGGCAATCCCCTTGCGCTCCGGCACGTCGCGGCACCATAGGTCGCATGATCTTCGTCGTGCATGCACCCCTCTCGATTCAACCCGCCCTTGCCGCACGGGTCTTGGCGGTGGCGACGCTGACCTGGACACTCGTCGGCGCACCGGCCGGCACGGCCGTGGCCGACGCCTGCGCGTACGCCTCGACGGGGCCGGACGGCATCGAGGCGGTGGCGATCGCCGGCAGCAGGACCTGGCCGTGCCCGACGCCCACACCGACCCCCACCCCCACACCGACCCCGACGCCACCGCCACCGAAGCCGACCCCGACGCCACCGCCACCGAAGCCGACTCCGACTCCGTCGCCGACCCCGACGCCGAGCCCGGACCCGCCGCCACCGCCTTCGCCGAAGCCACCGCCACCGCCATCGCCCCCGCCTCCGAAGCCGACGGCGAAGCCGGAGCCGCCCCCTCCACCCGCGCCCCGGCCGGCGACGCCGTCGCCACCCCGGCCGGCCCCCAGACCCGTACCGCCACCGCCTGCACCCCCGGCGCCGGCCCCGGCTCCGTCGGCCACGCCCGCACCCCCTCCGTCGGCGGCGCCCGTGCACTACCCGCGGTACCGCGCCGCGCCGCCACGGCCACGACCGTCGGGCGGCGCGCTGTCGCCGCTCACCTTCGTCCTGCTCGTCACGGTGCCCGCGGTGGTCGCCGTCGCCGCGCTGCGCGCGCGCTGATCCTTAATTTCTGGAGGCACCTCTTGCCGGAATGGCTTGCTCTCACCCTCGCGATGCTGGCTGCCTGCGCCGTGGTGGTCGTCATCACCCTCGTGCGGCACCGCAGGGCGCCCGAGGACGAGGACCCCAGCGAGACCCCTGACGTCATCGAGTACATGACGATGTGGATCGGCGTGGTGTACGCCATCGTCCTGGGCCTGGCGATCGCCGGTGTCTGGGAGGGGCGCAGCGCCGCCCAGGACCACGTCCAGGCCGAGGCCACCGCGCTGCACGAGATCTCGGAGCGGGTACGCGTCTACCCGGCCGACGCACGCGACCGCATCCGGGACGACATCCGGACGTATGTCAGCCACGTCGTCACCACCGAGTGGGACACCATGGCCGACAAGGGTGAGGTCACCGAGCGTGGCGGCGAGCTCTTCGAGCGGATCCGCCAGGACGTCACGGACTACGAGCCGAAGACGGATTTCCAGGCCCAGGCCTATCAGCCGCTCCTCGACCAGGTGACCGCGGCGAGCCAGGCCCGGATCGCCCGGGCCGAGTCGACCGGGGAGACCATGCCGGGCGTGGTGTGGTTCGGGCTGATGGCCGGAGCCGTCATCACCATCGGGATGATCTTCGCTCTGCAGATCCGCAGAACGACACGCGAGCTGGTCCTGGCCGGGCTGTTCTCCGCGCTGATCGCCTTCCTGCTGTTCCTGATCTGGGACTTCGACTCGCCCTACAGCAGGGGCGTGACCGCGTCGGCGGACCCGTTCCTGAACCTCTTCCCAGGGGTCGGGGACTGACGCCCCCGCACCACGGATCCGGGCCGGGGGACGCGCGACACACCGTCGCCGTCACCCGTCCGCAGCAGCGGAGTTCCCCCGGTCGGCCCACACATGTGCCCCATTCGCGCGACTGCGATCGCGCCCCCACGCGTACCTTCTTAGCGTTTCGGGTATCGAGGTGCATTTGTGACGCAAGCGGAACAGGTCCGCGGCTGCTCCTCGGGGACCCGGAGGATTCACCATGCGCGCGATATGCGTCGCTTCGGCCGTACTGCTGGGCGCCGGCGCCCTCACCTCCTGCGTACCCGCCGCCGATGCGGCGAGCCGGCACGACTTCCGCTTCGGCGTCGAACCGTCGACGGTCCCGGCAGGCGGTCGGGTCATGTTGCGCGTGGACCGCAACGAGGCCTGCCGGGGGGAGGCAGCGGTCAACTCAAAGGTCTTCGACCTGGTCATCATCCCGCCGGGGGAGTCATGGGCGAAGGCCGTGGTCGACTGGGACGCCAAGCCCGGCGCCGTGTACGACGTGGAGTTCGTCTGTGACGAGTCGAGCGGCACAGCCCGCCTGACGATCGCCGGCGGCCACCCGACGCACCACCCCACCCACCACCACCCGACGCACCACCCCCGCCACCCGAAGGGTGTGCACGCGGGTGAGGGCGGCACCATCGCCGGGTTCGATCTCAAGGAGATCGGTCTCGGCGCCGCGCTCATCGCCGGATCGCTCGGCGCCGCCTATCACTTCTCGCGCCGCCGCACCGACGAGGACGCCGGCTGAACGCACCCCGCGCCCCGCAGGCCTTCGCCCCGGATCCCCTCCACGAGGGGGCCGGGGCCAAGACCGTTCACGTGCGAGGCTCGTAGAAGAAGAAGCGGACAGCGAGGCGTCAGATGCGCCGCTCGGCCCGGCGGCGCATCCAGAACACGCCGCCGCCGACGACCGCCGCGGCCACCAGACCGCCGCCGATGGCCATGTCGGTCGGCGTCGCACCGGTGGTGCTGCTGCCGCCGATACCGCCGCGGACACCGCCGATGACGGTGAAGGCCTGCGGCTTGGTCAGGGTCCTGCCGTTGCAGGTGACCGTGATGTCGTACGACCCCGGGCGGGCGTTGCTGTTGATGGTGGCGGTGCCCCTCGCTGTCTCGTTCGCGCCGCGGACGGGCGAGAGCCTGGTCGGCGAGAACGCGTTGGACGTCGCCGAGCCGCCGTGGCGGCAGCCGTCGACCGTGATGGTCAGCTGACCGCCGCGGGCGATGACGCTGGGCAGGGCGACGATGTTGCTGGGTGTGTCCCACGCGACCGCCGCGGGGGCTGACAGGCCGAGGGCGGCGACCGCTGCGCCGGCGACCGCCAGGGCACGAGTGTTACGCATGTGAACCTCCGGGGAAGACGCCCCGGGACCCGTTCCCCGGTCGATCGGCGAGAAAGCGCCTCCCAGAAAGACAGTCAGTTACCTTGCCCCGAGCCGCATTTCGGGAATGGTCCGTCCTGGTGAGAGAAGGCACCTTCGGAGAACCGCACAATCGGACATCACCGCAGGCCACGGACCGTCAGAAAATTCCTCGCGGCGGCAACTCGGATGGCGCACCTCTGGGCGCCGGTCCGCTCCTCACAGCCCTGGGCCACCCGTTCGCCCCCGCCCCGTCGCCGGTTTCCTGCGCGGCGCTTAGCGTTCTGCTATGCGCGATTGACACGGCGACGGCCGCGTCGAGAGGGGATGGCGAATGTCTGCGTCCGAGCTGGCCGAGGCGGAAGAGGAGGCACGGCGGAAGAAGCGCGCCCCGTGGGGCGTGATAGCGCTTGTTCTGCTGACCGGCCTCGCGCTCATCCGGAATGGTTCGGGGGAGTTCGACCAAGGCCCGCCGCAGCCGGCGACGGCGGCCGCCGCGGACAGCCGGGTGCCCGGCGCCACCTTCGCCGGGACCGTGAAACCCCTGTCCTACGCGCCCCCGGCGCGGGTCAGGATCCCGGGCATCCAGGTCGACGCGCCGATCATCCCCGTGGGCCTGGACGCGGACGGCTGGGTCGGCGCGCCGCCGCCCGAGGACCCCAACCTCGCCGGCTGGTTCACCGGTGCCGTCACCCCCGGCGAGAAGGGCACCGCGGTCGTCGTCGGCCATGTCGACAACCAGCAGGGCCCCGCCGTGTTCTACGGCCTCGGGGCCCTGAAGAAGGGCAATCGCGTCGAGGTCGACCGGCAGGACGGGAAGACCGCCGTGTTCGAGATCTACGGCCTCGAGGTGTTCGAGAAGGACAACTTCCCCGGCGACCGCGTCTACGCGTCCAAGGGCGCGGCGGAGCTGCGGGTCATCACCTGCGGTGGCGGTTTCTCCGAGCAGGAGGGCTACGCGGGCAACGTCGTGGCTTTCGCCCGCATGGTCGAGGTGCGCTGAGCACTCCCGGCCGGGCGGGCGAAAACCTGACGGCGTTCCTCACGTGTAGTGCCGCCGGGGCACGGTGACGTGGTAACCGGAGTCCAGCAGTTCGGGCAGATAGCGCCGCAGGGCGCGCACACTCTGCGAACGGTCGCCCCCGGCGTCGTGGGAGAGCACCACGACGCCGGGGGCGGCGCCGTTCTCCACCCGGTTCACGATGGACCGGGTACCGGGCGTGGTCCAGTCGAGGGTGTCGAGCGTCCAGGCGAGCGGTTCCATGCCGAGTTCCGCGCCGAGCTGGAAGGCGGCGCGGTTCCAGGCGCCGTAGGGGGCGCGGAACCACTCGGGGCGTTCCCCGTAGGCGTCCTCGATGACGTCGCTGGTGCGTTCCATCTCGGAGCGGATCTGCCGGCGGGTGAGGCGGGTCAGCAGCGGGTGGGACCAGGTGTGGTTCCCGACGACATGGCCCTCGTCGGCCATCCGGGCCAGCAGGTCCTTGCTGCCGGCGACCATCTCGCCGCACACGAAGAACATCGCGCGCACGTCGTACTCGGCCAGGGTGTCCAGGATGTCCGGGGTGTAGCGGGGGTCGGGGCCGTCGTCGAAGGTCAGCACCATGGTGCGGCCGCGTCCGGACACGCGCAGCAGCGGTTCACGGCGAACCAGGGTCCGGTGGGGCGCGGCGCGCGGCGGGCCGAAGCCGGTCAGGGGCTGGAGGCGGTACGCGGAGGACGCGAGCGGGCGGCGGGCCTGCGGGCCCGACGCCGGGACGGTGCCGGTGGGTGCGTCCCCGGTGACCGCCGTGAGCACTCCGGCCGTCGCGGCCGCTCCCATGGCTCCGGCGCCCGCGATCAACGCCCGGCGCCGGGTGAGCAGCCGGGAGAGCAACTGATCCTTCTTCATGACTCATCAGTCGCCCGGCGGAAGGCCGACGCACCTGAGCAACACCGGTGCGGCGGCACGGATTCACCCGATCGGCCCATGCAGACGGGTCAGCGGCGGCGCACCAGGGGGAAGGGCAGGGTCTCGCGGATCGTCAGCCCGGTGAGGAACATGACCAGGCGGTCGACGCCGATGCCGAGGCCGCCGGTGGGCGGCATGGCGTATTCGAGGGCCTCGAGGAAGTCCTCGTCGAGTTCCATCGCCTCGGGGTCTCCCCCGGCGGCGAGCAGCGACTGGGCGGTGAGGCGGCGGCGCTGCTCGACGGGGTCGGTGAGCTCCGAGTAGGCGGTGCCGAGTTCGGTGCCGAAGGCGACGAGGTCCCAGCGTTCGGCGAGGCGCGGGTCGGTGCGGTGCTGCCGGGTGAGCGGGGAGACGTCGGTCGGGAAGTCCTTGTAGAAGGTGGGCAGCCGGGTCCGCTCCTCCACCAGCCGCTCGTACATCTCCAGGACGATGTCGCCGTGGCCGTCGTCGGCGACGTACGGCACGCCGGCGCCGTCGCACAGGCGCTTGAGGGCCTCGATGTCCGTGCCCGGGTGGACCTCCTCGCCGAGGGCCTCGCTGATGGCGCCGTAGACGGTCTTGACGGGCCACTGCCCGGAGATGTCGTACTCGGTGCCGTCCTTGTGGGCGACGGGCCTGCCGAAGGCGGCGGTCGCGGCGCCCTGGACGAGTTCGCGGACGAGGTCGAGCATCACGTCGTAGTCGGCGAAGGCCTGGTAGGCCTCCAGCATGGTGAACTCGGGGTTGTGCTTGTAGGAGACGCCCTCGTTGCGGAAGGTGCGGCCCATTTCGAAGACCTTCTCCAGGCCGCCGACGCAAAGCCGCTTCAGGTACAGCTCGGGGGCGATACGCAGATAGAGGTCGAGGTCGTAGGCGTTGATGTGGGTGGTGAAGGGGCGGGCGTTGGCGCCGCCGTGGATCTGCTGGAGCATCGGTGTCTCGACTTCGAGGTAGCCGCGCTCCAGCAGGCCCTGGCGCAGGGCCTGGACGGCCGTGGAGCGGGCGCGGACGACCTCGCGGGCGTCTCGGCTCACGACCAGGTCGAGGTAGCGGCGGCGGATCTTCGCCTCGGGGTCGGCCAGGCCCCGGCGTTTGTCGGGCAGTGGGCGCAGGCACTTGCCGGTGAGCTGCCAGGAGGTGACGAACACGGTCGGTTCGCCCTGGTCGCTGCGGCCCGCGCGGCCGGTGGCGGTGATGTGGTCGCCGATGTCGGTGTCGGCGGTGAAGCGGTCCAGGGCCGGGCCCGAGCGGTCGCGGGTGAGGGCGACTTGGTGGTCGCCGGACCAGTCGCGCAGGACGACGAAGACGATGCCGCCGAAGTCGCGGACGAGCATGATCCGGCCGGCGACGGTGACCTCCTCGCCCTGTTCGATGCCTGCCAGGGTGTGGGTGCGGGCCGGGACGCCCACCGGGTAGGGGTCGGTGCCGTCGGCGCGCAGCCGGTCGAGCTTGTGGTGCCGGACGCGGACCTGGTCGGACAGACCGGAGAGGGGGTCGGCGGGCTCGGTCCCGTCCCCTCCGGCGAGGCCGAGCGCCGCCAACGACGGCAGCCCCTCCGTGGTGGCGGGCCGCTGTCCGCCCTTCGGGTGCCCCTTTCCCCACAACTTGCGCATCGACGGTACGGAGACGAAGCCCTCGGCGATGCCGGAGGCGAGACCGACCCGGGCGAGGGACGCGGCCTCTCCGTAGCAGAGGAAGCGGGGGTACCACTCGGGGCGATACTTGGCGTTGGAGCGGTACAGGGCCTCCAGTTGCCACCATTTGGAGAAGAACAGCAGCAGGCGGCGCCAGAGGCGGAGCACCGGTCCGGCGCCGATGCGGGCGCCCTCCTCGAACACCGAGCGGAACACGGCGAAGTTCAGCGAGACCTTGCGCACGCCCAGTTTCGGGGCGGCGGCGCACAGTTCGGCGATCATGAACTCCATGACGCCGTTGGGGGCGGTGCGGTCACGGCGCATCAGGTCCAGGGAGACGCCGTCCCTCCCCCAGGGCACGAAGGACTGGAGGGCGAGGAGGCGGCCGTCCTGGTCGTGGGCCTCGGCGAGGAGGCAGTCACCGTCGGCCGGGTCGCCGAGGCGGTCCAGGGCCATGGAGAAGCCGCGCTCGGTCTCGGTGTCGCGCCAGGCGTCGGCCCGTTCGACGATCTGCCGCATCTCCTCCTCGGTGAGGGTGGAGTGCCTTCGGACCCGGCAGGTGACGCCGAGGCGGCGGACGCGGTTGACGGCCTGACGGGTGACGCGCATGTCGCGGCCGTCGAGGTCGAAGTCGAGGACGTGCAGGATCGCCTCGTCGCCGAGTTGGAGGGCGCCGAGCCCGGCGCGCACGAAGGCCCGGGCGCCGTCTTCGGAGGCGCCCATCACGGCCGGGACCCAGGCGTAGCGGCGGGCCACGTCCTGCCAGGCGGCGATCGCGTGCGGCCAGGCCTCACGGTCGCCCACCGGGTCGCCGCTGGCCAGGCACACGCCGGCCTCGACGCGGTAGGTGACGGCGGCCTTGCCGCTGGGTGAGAAGACGACGGCCTTGTCGCGGCGGGTGGCGAAGTAGCCGAGGGAATCCTGGTCGCCGTAGCGGGCGAGGAGGGCGCGGATGCGGGCCTCCTCGTCGTCGTGCAGGGCGGCTTCCAGGCGCTGGGAGCGGAACAGGGCGGCGGCGGCGTTCAGCAGGGCGAGCGCGCCGAACAGGCCGAGCAGGAAGAACAGGGCGTGCGGCGGGCGGCCGTCGAAGCTGCCGGCGGGTACGAGGCCGCCCAGGACCCGGTTCGCGGCCCATGCCGGGCGCTCGCCGCTGGGCAGGCTGCCCGGGAACGCCTCGACCAGGGCCCAGCCGACCAGGATCGCCACGATCAGACCGGCGACGAGGACGGCGAGGGCCCGGCGTACGGCCGCGCGGCGGGAGGCGGCGTAGAACTCGCGGCGGGCGACGATCAGCAGGGCGAGGGCGAGGCCACACACCACGAAGGAGGGCACGGACTCGGCGAACTCGCCGACGGCCATGCCGAGGATGTCGGTGAGGACCAGCAGACCCAGGTAGACGACGACCAGCCACCAGGCGATCTTCTTGCGGGCGGCGGTCGCCGCGGCGAGCAGGAACAGGAAGACCGCGTAGGCGAGGTTGGCGCTGACGGGGACGAGCAGCAGGTCCAGGAAACGGACGAGGGGGCGCAGTCCCGTGCGCAGCGGCGGGATGACGGCCAGCAGGGCGCAGAGCAGGCCGAGGACGCCGAAGAGGACCGCGAAGCCCTGGGGTACCCGGCTCAGGAAGCCGTGGGCCCGGTGGGGTGGGCGTATCGGGCCCGTGGTCTCCTCGGCCGTCCCGGTGCCCGCGATGACGCTCATGCTTCGACTCTAGGAAGACCCGCGCCACCTCGCCCGTCGAGCGCTCCCGGCCGACGTCTCTTGCGGGGCCGGATGTCCCGCCCATAGGGGCGTCGCGGGTTCGATGCCCGGCCCGGCGACCGGGCCGGGGGCCTTCGACACCGTGGGTGGCCCAGGGCGTCCGGCAGGCGCGGACGGTACCGGGACCCCGCAGCCGCTCGACGGCCGGCCCCGGCGACGACTCCCGCCCGGCGGCCAGCCCGGGCGGCCCCGGCTCCCGCCCGGCGCACAACCCCGGCGGCCCCGGCTCCCGCCCGGCGACCGGGCTGCCGGGCTCCCGGGCTCCCGGGCTCCAACAGCCTCGCCGCGCTGACGGAACAGCACTTCCGTCAGTTCGGACGGGGCACGGACGGGTCGGAGGTGATCGTGGTCGGGGTGGACGGCTCGACTCCTCGCTGCGGGCGGCGGCCTACGCGGACGGCGCTGGCCCGGCGGCAGCGCGCGCTGCCGGCCGGAACAGCGTGAGGCGCGGCGGCGCGCCGGGTCCCGCTCGTGGACACCTGGCGCGGCTGCCTGCGGGCGAGTGGAGCGGAGCGATGGGGTCAGCCGCGGGGCAGGAGGAGGCGGGACAGAAGGGCAGTGCCGAGGAGGAGGGCGGCGACGGTGAGGAGACCGATGCGCATGCCGGGGAGGGAGAATTCCCCGCCGGGTCCGGAGAGCAGGCTGCCGAAGAGGGCGACGGAAAGCGCACCGCCGGTCTGGCGCAGGGAGTTGAGCAGCCCGGACGCGGTTCCCGTGCGCTCCTGCGGGACGGCGTCCATCAACAGCGCGGTGAGCGCGGGCACCGCGAGCGCCCCGCCGAAGCTCAGCGGCAGCAGCAGGACGAGCACCAGCCACAGCGGGGTGTGCGCGGCCAGCGGCAGCATGGCCAGCATCGCTCCTGTGAAGACCAGCTGCCCGGCGACGATGACGGGGCGCCGTCCGATCCGCTCCGCCAGCCGCGGCGACAGCACGTTGGTCATCGTCACCACCGCCGACATCGGGACGAACATCAACCCGGCCGCGATCGCCGACATCCCGCGCAGCTGCTGGTAGTACAGCCCGAGCAGGAAGATGCCGCCGTAGAAGGCGGCGTTGACGGCGAAACCGACCGCGAGCGGGACGGCCACCCTGCGATCCATCAGCACGGCCGGCGGGACCATGGGCCGACGGTGCCGAGCCTCCACCACGCCGAACGCGCACCCGGAGGCGAGGGCGAGCGCGGCGGCGGCCGGCACGGGGCCGCTGGTCCAGCCGAGGTGGCCGCCCTCGATCACAGCGAAGGCCAGCCCGGCCAGGGCCAGTACGGCGGTGAGCTGGCCGCCGATGTCCAGCGCGGCCGGTCGACGCGGGGAGCGCGGCACCCGGACCAGCAGGCCCAGGATCAGCGCACCCACGGGGATGTTGAGCAGGAAGACCGCCCGCCAGCCCGCAGAGTCGGTGAGCAGCCCGCCCAGCACTGGCCCCGCGGCCATGGCGACCGAGCCGCCGACCGTCCACAGCGCGATGGCACGGGCACGCACCCGGGCGTCCTCGTAGGCATGCCGGATCAGCGCCAGTGAGGCCGGCATCACGATCGCGGCGGCGGCTCCCTGCGCCACGCGAGCGCCGACCAGGACGCCGATGCCGGGGGCGAGCGCGCAGACGAAGGAGGCGAGGGTGAACAGCGCGACGCCCCAGGCGTAGGCGCGGCGGGCGCCGGTGCGGTCGGAGAGGGCACCCGCGGAGAGCATCAGGGCCGCGAACATCAGGGTGTACGCATCAACCACCCACTGAAGACCGGACATCCCGCTGTGGAGGGAGTCGCGAATCGCAGGCAGCGCGATGTTCACGGCCGAGACGTCGATGGTGATCACTGTGAAGCCGAGAAGCGAAGCGACCAGCGCGACGCCGTTCCGCTGCGTAGCGGTGGACGCTTCGCCAGGCGGCACGGTAGGTCGGGAACGGTCCGGCTGTGGCCGCCGCGGCCCGGGCGTCGACGGCTCCGCGTCGTGCCCGGGGACGGAGGCGGTGGACGGGGCAGGGGTGGCCGGCATGGTGAACTCCTCGGCGACTGCAGGTACGGCTCATCAGAAGTGACCGGGCGGGCGGCCGCGGCCCGCCGGGGCCGCGGTCCGGTGTCTCGCACCCCCTGGGCTCCGGCGGCCGGGCCGCCCGCTCCGGGATCGACTCTCCTCCCGTGTGGGCCCGCCCGGCAGACCGCGCTGTACCCGGGGTGCGGCGTTCCAGGCCCTGACACGGCCCCCCACGCCCCGTGACGGCCTGCGACAATGGCCGGATGACAGCAGCATCGGATGCGAGAGGCACGGAGCTCGGCCGATACCTGAAAGCCCGCAGGGCACAGGTACGCCCGCAGGACGTCGGTCTCCCGGCCGGCGCGGGCCTGCGCCGCACTCCCGGACTGCGCCGGGAGGAGTTGGCCGCGCTGGCCGGAGTGAGCGTCGACTACTACATCCGCCTCGAGCGCGGCCGGGAGACCAACCCCTCCCCCGCCGTCGTGGACGCCCTCGGCCGCGCCCTGCGGCTGCGTGGCGACGGATACGAACGCCTGCACGAGCTCGCGGAACTGGCCGCCGGCCGGTCTGCTGAGCTGCCGGCCTGCTCGGACCACACCGTCCGCGACTCAGTACTGCGGATGCTGGAGTCGGTGCGCCCGCTGCCCGCCTATGTGGTGAGCCGCCACAACCGGGTTCTGGCCGCCAACCCGCCCGGCCGGCGGCTCATGCCCGGGCTCTGGGACTGGCCGGAGGACCAGCGCAACCTGACCCGCTACATCTTCCTCCACCCGGTCGGCCGGACTCTCTACGAGCCGTGGGAGGAGACCGTCGCCCTCTCGGTGGCGCATCTGCGGGCTGTCGCCGGGGTCGACACGGACGATCCCGAGCTGACCGCGCTCGTCGGCGAACTGATGTTGAAATCACCGGAGTTCGCAAGGTGCTGGGAGCGGTACGACGTCTGCGAACGAGGCGGCGGGCAAAAGCGCTTCCGGCACCCGAAAGCCGGCCCGATGACACTGACCTACGAGGTCATGCGACTGGCCCGGACGGGCGGCCAGCGAATGGTGGTCTACCAGGCTGTCCCCGGTACCCGGGACGAGACGGCCATGCTCCGCCTGGACTCCGCGGACGCCCGGCCGGAGTCGGTGTCCCCGATCCACCCGGAGCGGGCCGCCGAGTCGCGCCCGGCCGGCGTGTCCTTCCCGGCCCACGCCCCCGCCGGCTGAGCCACGAACCGCCGAGCGGGTGTCCGCTCTCCGACTCCGCAGTGCCGAAACCGACGTCCCTCTTCCCCTCCATGCCGGGACGACACGAACCGCTGCCGGAGTACCGGTCCTACTCCCCCATCACCAGACCGTCCTTCGCGGCGCCCCGGCTGAGGACCACGTCCCGGATGCGGTCGCGGACGGCCCGGACGCCGGCGCGCTGGACGACCGCCCGGTTGAGGTTCACGACCCGGCCGGCGTCGACGTCGAACCACTGCGGGACGAACTCCGCCTTGGTCACCTCCCAGCGGCCGCCCGGCCGTGCGGGCGGGGCGAAGGTGAAGCGGCCGAGGGTGGACTGGTTGCCGCGCGGGTCCTTGGCGCCCTCGGGGTTGGTCATCTCGCCGGCGATCTGGTCTCCCATGCCGTAGATCACCCAGGTGCCGTTGACCTTCTCGTAGGCCTGTGGGACGTGCGCGTGGGTGCCGAGGATCAGGTCGATGGCGGGGCGGTCCCCGCTGCGCGCGGCGGTGAGGCTCCGGGCCAGGGTCAGTTGCCGCTCGTCGGGGGCGTCCTGCCATTCGGTGCCCCAGTGCAGGGAGACGACGACCACGTCCGCGCCCGCCTCGCGCGCGGCCCGGGCGTCGGCGAGGACCGTGGCCTCGTCGATGAGGTTCACGGCCCAGGGCTGCCCGTCGGGGAGCGGGATGCCGTTGGTGTCGTAGGTGTAGGCGAGGTGGGCGACCTTCGCCGGGCCCGCCTGGAGGACTGTCACCGTGCGGGCCTCCTCCTCGGCGCGTGCCGAGCCGGCGTGCTGCACGCCTGCGCGGTCGAGGGCGTCGAGGGTGCGGCGGATGCCCTCCGCGCCGTCGTCCAGGGTGTGGTTGGAGGCGGTGGAGCAGCCGTCGTAGCCGGTGGCCGCGAGGGCCCGGGCCACTTCGGGCGGGGACTTGAAGGTGGGGTAGCCGGTGTAGTGGCCGTTCTCGCCGTAGACGGTCTCCATGTGGCACAGGGCGACGTCGGCGCGGGAGACGACGGAGCGGATGCCGGAGAGCATCGGCCGGAAGTCGTAGCCGGTGCCGCCCGCGTCGAAGCGGGCGCGGTCGATGATCGAGCTGTGCGGGAGGACGTCGCCGGAGGCGACCAGTGTGAAGCCGCGGGGCCCGGCGGCGGACGGTGCCGGGCGTCCGTGGCCGGACGGTTGATGGCTGCGGGCCTGGCAGGCGGCGCCTGCGGCGAGAACGACGGTCAGGGCGAGGGCCACCTGTCGGCTGCGTGCGAGCATCCATTCACCCCACTATGGGCGTAGTAGTTGTATTTACGCACAATCAGGAAAGAAGGCTCAGGGCGCCCCATGCGGCTTCGACACGCTCATCAGCCCGTCCGGCACCCACATGGCCGGGCGCCCTGACCGTTCGTCGAACCGTTCGTCGACGCGATCGACCGTCCGCCGCACAGCGGGGTACGTGCCCTGTGCCCCGGCCGCGCCCTGCGGTGGCATACGGCCCATGACGGCCGGATCCACTCTCACGAACGGGACGACCGCCGAGCACGAGCTCGCCGCACTGCAGCGCGAGCACGGCCGGCCCCTCTTCGCGCTCCTGCTCCGGCTCTGCGACGGTGACCGGCAGCGCGCGGAGGACTTGGTCCAGGAGACGCTGGTGCGCGCCTGGCAGCACCCCGAGGCCCTGCGCGCCGACGACTTCGACTCCGTACGGCCCTGGCTGATGACCGTCGGGCGGCGGCTCGCGATCGACGCCCGGCGCGCCCGGCAGGCCCGTCCCCCCGAGGTCGGCGACGCGGTGCTGGAGAACGCGCGGGTCATCTCCGACCACGCCGAGCGGGCCGCCGCGATGCTGGATGTCCGCCAGGCTGTGAAGACACTCACTCCGGAGCACCGTGAAGTACTGGTGCTCGTGTACTTCCAGGGGGCGAGTGTGGCGGAAGCCGCGGCAACCCTCGGGATCCCGCCCGGTACCGTGAAGTCCCGCGCGTACTACGCGCTGCGCGCCCTGCGCCGGGTGCTTCCTGGATACTCCGCCGACCTGCGGTGAAACCAATGGTCGAGTCAAACCTCCGTAAAGCGCCTTGCTGAGGACCCCGGTTGAGTAATCGGCTGTTCTCATCCGTGTTCCGGATGGGGCCGACAGCGCCCCGGGATTCCGGTGTCGGGCGACGCGCACGTACCGGAGGAAGGCAGGAAGGGATGCTGGACAGAGGTCAAGGGAGGACGGACGGCGCCGACGGCGAACTGACCGTCCCCATGGCGTGGTTGTATGCCGAGTACATCGCCGACGAGCTGCTGCGGACCGGCGATCTGATGCCGCCGGCGTCCTTCGAGTTCCGCGCCGGGCGCGATGCCCTGGCGCTGACCGTCTTCCTCTCCGACACCGACGGGGAGCTGTCCGGCATCCGGGTCATCACCCAGCTGGAGACGTGGCTGTCACTGACCGCGTACGACCAGCCGTGGCAGGAGTGGGTGCGAGGTCGGCTGGCCGAGCTCGCCGCCGAGGCCGCGGGTTCGCGGAGGCCCGCGCCGGACCTGGATCTCGCGGAGGAGGCCTGGCGATGGCTGCAGGAGACGGAGCTGCTCGCTCCCGACCTGAACGCCGTGCCGGGCGGTGCTCCGGTGGTCGGGGAGGACGAGGGGCCGAAGGTCTGGACGCCCGCCTGGCAGCTCGGGCTGCCGCTGGGACACCTCGCGATCCACCTCTTCTGAGATTTTCGCGGCCCGGGCCAATCCGCGGGCCGGAGGGCTCCGAATCCTTTGGTTGCGATTGTGTCACCGGCTTGAGTGATTCCGCTGCCTGGTCCGTACCGGTGGGAGCAAGGAGTAACCCCACCCGCACCCAACGGCACGAGGATTCGGCATGAGGTCCCTGGAGAGGCATCGCGACGTCGGCGCCTACGCGCTCGGCGTGCTGGACGAGGCGGAGGCCTTCCGCTTCGAGGACCACCTCATGGAGTGCCCTCGGTGCGCTGCAGAGGTGACGGAATTCGGCCCGACGACACGGCAGTTGATGCTGTACCGGCGGGCCACGCCACGGTTCGTGAATCCGACGGCGCAGCCCGGGCCGCGCATGCTGGACCGGCTGCTGGCCGAGGTGGCGACCCGGCGCCGGGCCGGCCGCAGACGCATGCTGTTCGCCCTGGCCGCGTCGGTGGTGCTCGCGGTGTCGGTGCCCGGTGTCGCGATGATGGCCGAGGGCAGCGACGAAGGGCCCCGGACGGTCGCGGCGACCGACGCGCGGACAGGGGTGTGGGCGCAGGTCACGACGGAGGACGAGGCCTCGGGCAGCCAGGTCGAGCTGCAGGTGAAGGACGCCGCGGCTTCCCGTGCCTGCCACCTGGTGATCGTCGGCCACGACGGCACCGAGGAGACCGCGACCAGCTGGCACGGGCCCGGCCACGACGCACGGCCCCACACGATGATGGCCAGCTCGTCCATGCATGCGGCGGAGATCGCCCGCTATGAGATCCGCTCGACAACCGGAGAGGTCCTCGTACGGCTCGAGTCGAGCTGACACGCCGCGGGCCGGCCTGTCGTGCGTCCGCCCCTGTCGCCGCGCAGCCCGTGTGCGCCGGTGTACCTGCTGGGCGATACGCCCGGGAAGGGCCGGCGGGGGCGAGGTGACGACGGCAGAGCCCGGCGACGGGCGCCTCGAGGAGTTCCTCGCCGACCCGGAGAGCTCACGGCTCGACCTGGTGGACCTGGCCTCGGTGATGCCGCGCCGGTCCGAATGCGGTCATCCCACCCCGCTGCTCATCCGCGACCGGCGGCTGCTGGTGGACGCCGTGCGGCGCGAGCCCGACCCGCCGATGGGGCTGCCGTCCGCTTGCATCTTCCGGGCGACGGCCGTAGGCGAGCCGGCGCCCGAGACGCTCCGCCGGCTCATCCACTCCGTCCTGGACTCGCCCACCAGCCGGCTGCGGGACGACGCGACCATCCTGATGTTCGAATGGACGCCGCCGTCCCGGTGACAGGGTCCCGGGGTCACTTCAGCAACCGCGACAACCTGCGATCCGCCAGCGGCTTCCCGCCCGTCTGGCAGGTCGGGCAGTACTGCAGCGAGGAGTCGCTGAAGGACACCTCGCGGATGGTGTCGCCGCACACCGGGCAGGCCTCGCCGGTGCGGCCGTGGACGCGCAGGCCGCTCTTCTTCTCGGCCTTCAGCCGGCCCGCCGCCACGCCCCGGGAGCGTTCGACCGCCTCGGTGAGCGTGTCGCGCAGGGCCGCGTACAGGCGGCCGGTCTCCTCCGCGCTCAGGGACGCCGCCAGTTTGAAGGGGGACATCTTCGCCGCGTGCAGGATCTCGTCGCTGTAGGCGTTGCCCACGCCCGCGATCAGGCCCTGGTCGCGCAGCGCGCCCTTGAGCTGCCGCCGTTCACCGGCCAGGAGCTCCGCGAGGCGCCGCTCGTCGAAGTCATCGGCGAGCGGGTCCGGGCCGAGCCGGGCGACGCCCGGGACCTCCTGCGGATCCCGCACGACGTACACCGCGAGCCGCTTCTGGGTGCCGGCTTCGGTCAGGTCGAAGCCGGCACCGGTCTCCAGGGCCACGCGCAGGGCGAGGGGGCCCTTGCCGGGGCGGGGCGGGCCGTCGGGGAGGCGGTCCTTCCAGTGCAGCCAGCCCGCGCGGGCCAGGTGCGTCACGAGGTGCGGACCGTCCGCGGTCGCGAGGTCGAGGAACTTGCCGTACCGGCGTACGGCGGCGACCTCGTGGCCCTCCAGCGCGGACAGGGGCGGGTCGTACGTCTTCAGGACGCTGATCGCGACGGGCAGCACCCGTACGATCTCGTGGCCGACGAGGTGCTCGGTCAGGAAGTCCTTGAGCGCCTCGACCTCGGGGAGTTCCGGCATAGGTCCAGAGTGCCACGCGGGGTCAGTCCTGGTCGGGCACCACGAACTCGCACCACACGGCCTTGCCGCCGCCCCGGGCCTCCACGCCCCACACGTCGGTGAGCATCTCGACCAGCAGCAGGCCCCGCCCGGAGACGCCCGACTCGCCCGCGTCACGGCGGCGCGGCAGGGCGCTGGAGGAGTCCTCCACCTCGACGCGCAGCCGGGACTCGGAGCCGGTGAGGGCCCGGAGGGTGACGGCCGCTGAGCCCTCGGTGTGCATCAGGGCGTTGGTGATCAGCTCGTCGGCGACCAGTTCGATCTCGTCGGCGAGGTCCCCGGCACCCCAGGCGCCGACCGCGGTGCGGATCATGTGCCGGGTCTCGGACAGGGCCGCCGGGTCACCGGGGGCCACCTGCCGCTGGAGCCGGCGGCCCGACTGGGGGCCGTCCGGGCCGCGCCGGCGCAGCAGGAGCAGCGCCACGTCGTCGTCGCCGCCGCGCTCGGCGGCCACGTCGATGAGCCGGTCGGCGAGGTCGCGTACGTCGTCGGGGCCGGTGGAGACGAGTGCGGTGAGGGTCCGCATGCCGTCGTCGAGGTCGGCGCCGGGCTGCTCCACCAGTCCGTCGGTGCACAGCAGCAGGGTGTCGCCGGGGTCGAGCTCTATGGTGCCCACCGGGTACTCCAGGCGTCCGAACTCGGCGGACAGGCCGAGCGGCAGACCGCCCGGGACGGTGACGCGGCGGCAGGAGCCGTCGGTGTGGCGCACGAGCGGGTCGATGTGGCCGGCCCGGACCATCTGGAGCACGCCCGTGGACAGGTCGGCCTCGGCGTAGAGGCAGGTCGCGGAGCGGTCGGTGTCGAGTTCGTGCAGGAAGACGGAGGCGCGGGCCATGACGGTGGCAGGGGGGTGCCCCTCGGCGGCGTAGGCGCGCAGGACGATGCGCAACTGGCCCATGACGGCGGCCGCGTGCGTGTCGTGGCCCTGGACGTCACCGATGACCGCGCCGACCCGGCCGCCGGGCAGCGGGATCAGGTCGTACCAGTCGCCGCCGATGTCCCGGCCGACGGAGCCGCCGATGGTGGCGGCGCGGTAGCGGACGGCCACGTCGGCGCCGGGCACGCTGGGGATGGTCCGGGGCAGCATGGCCTGCTGGAGGCCCTGCGCCAGGTCCATCTCCTGCTCGTAGAACATGGCCCGCTGCAGGCTCTGCGCGATGCTGCTGCCGAGGGCGACGAGGATGTTGCGCTCCTCGGGCGTGAAGCCGCGCCGGTCGCTGTAGAGCAGGCCCATGGCGCCGATCGGGCGGGCCTGGACGATGAGCGGCAGATAGGCCGCCGAGGTGATGTTCAGGCCGGTGATGTGCGGCCACAGGATCGGGTAGCGCTCGGCGAACTCCTCCGGCGACTCGATGAAGCACGGGCCGAGGGTGCGGACGGCCTCGCTCATCGGGTAGGGCTCGTCGATCCGGGTGACGCGGGTGCCGGGCACGAAGCTGTCCGAGGGGCCCTCGGCGACCAGGCGGATCCGGCCGGCCTCGACCAGGCCCATGACGAGACTGGTGGCGCCCAGGTGGGTGAGGCCGTGAGTGTCCTTGAGGACGTCGATGACGTCCTGGACGGTGCGGGCGTGGGCGAGGGCTGCCGTGGTGAGCTCGACGACGTTGGTCTGCTGCCGGCGGGCCTCGTCCTGGGCGGCCTGGTCACGGCGGGCGTCGATCTCGCCGATCTCCTGGGTGGCGTCGCGGATGATGCCGATGATACGGCGGGGCCTTCCGGTGTCGTCGCGGCGGATGTAGCCCTGGGCGTGGGTCCAGCGCAGCGTGCCGTCGCGGCGGCGGAGGCGGAAGTAGGCGCCGTAGTTCGCGCTGCCGTCCTTCAGGGCCTGCGAGACCGCGGCGTCCAGGCGCCGGGCCTCGCCGGGCGGGACGCGCTTGGAGAGGGTCTCGGGACGGCCGTCGTACTCCTCGGGGCGCACGTCGAAGACTTCGTGCGCCCGGGGGTCCATGTGCATCAGGCCGGTGTCCAGGTCCCAGTCGAAGCTGCCCATCCGGTTCAGCGCGAGGATCGGATCCGGGTGGGCGGGCCAGTCGTCCGGGAGTGACAGGGCGGCGCTCGCTCCCCGATCAGCCATGGGCCCACCTTGCCAGGATCCGTCCGGTTCTTCGACCGGATGTGCCGAGTCTACGGGCCACCCGTCCGGGTCGGCCCTCAGTTGCTGGAGACGTCCGTGGGGCTGCCGAGGATGTGGTCGGCGGCCGGTTCGTCGGGAATCAGCCCGGCTCCGTCGGGAGGATCGGGGCTGTCCGCAACGGCGTCGGGGCCGACCTCCCCGGACTCGCCGGGGTCCTCCGGGGCCGGTTCTCCGGGGTCCTCCGGGGCCGGTTCGCCGAGGGTGGCCGGGGCTGGTTCGTCGGGGAGCGGGTCGGTCTCGTACGCCGGAAGCGGGGCGGGTTCTGTCGGACGGCTCACGTCGGCCGGGGAGCTCGCATCCCTGCGAGGCGGGCTGGGGCGGTCCGGGGCCGTACCGGATCCGTCCGGGGCGACGGACGGTGCGGGGGAGCTCGTCACCCAGGCGGGCGGCGGCAGCGCCCGGTCGTGGCGTACGTCGTGCCCGCGCCGCCGTTCGATCCAGGTCCGGGCGGCGACGTCGATGATCGTGAAGTCGGTGATCGCCCGGGGCGCGGGGGTCACGGTGATCACCTCGCCGGGCCGGTAGCCGGGCCAGGGCGTACCCCTGCCGACCGGCGTGCCGCGCATCCGCTCGGGCGGGCGGAGCGGGTTGCCGCAGGCACAGCGGACACGGGGCACGCCCCGGTCGTCGACCAGGACGGCGGTGCCCGCCTGGAGGACGGACTGGTAGGCGGTGACGCGCCCGGCGCGGTAGCCGTGGCCGGTGACACGGGTGTCGGCGCGCAGCACGACCGGGGTGAGGGCGCGCACGTGGTCGGGGACGGACGCCGGGGAGACGCCCGCGGCCCGGGCGAAGGCGCGGGTCCTGGCCCGGTCCCGGGTCAGGTGGCCGACCTGCCGGCCGATGTCGCAGCTGCCGGTCCGCTCGGTTCCGGCGTACAGGCCGGGCGTGGCGCCGGACAGGGAGCGCGGGCCGGTGGAGACCCGGGCGGCGCCGTGTGCTGTCTGCGGCGTTCGCGGGCCGGGGGACGGGGTAGCCGCCGTGCGTGCGGTGGAGTCCGTGAAGGGGTTCGGTCCCGGGGTCGCGGCCGGCTGGAGGAAGAGCTCTTCGCCGTTGCCCGCGTCGTGTCCGTGGCGGGTGCTGCCGCCGCCGCATCCCGAGAGGAGGAGGGCCGCCGAGAGTGCGCAGGCCGTGGCCGAGACTCCCGTGGGTGTCCGCACCTCGTCCTCCCGCTCACCTCGGCCCGTTTCGGGCAATTCATCACTATTGTTTGCCTCGCTCACTCGGGTCACGCAACCGGAGCGGCGGCACACGGAGCGTGACCACGAGGTCCGGCGCGGCACAGGGAGGAGCGCACGGACGTGGAATGGTTCACCGCATCCGACTACTGGCTGACCCGGCTGGTCTTCCAGCGGGCGCTGGCCGCCGTGTACCTGGTGGCGTTCCTGACGGCGGCGCTCCAGTTCCGCCCGCTGATCGGGCGGCGCGGCATGCTGCCGGTGCCGCGGTTCGTCGAGCGCGTGCCGTTCAAAAGGGCGCCGAGCCTGTTCCAGCTGCACTACTCGGACCGCTTCTTCGCGCTCTGCGCCTGGGCGGGCTGCGCGGTGTCGGCGGCGCTGCTGGCAGGGCTGGACTCACTGCTGCCGCTGTGGGGCGGCATGCTGCTGTGGCTGGTGCCGTGGCTGCTGTACCTGTCGATCGTCAACGTGGGGCAGACCTGGTACTCGTTCGGCTGGGAGTCGCTGTTGCTGGAGGTCGGCTTCCTCGCCGTGTTCCTCGGCAACGACGAGGTGGCGCCACCGCTCGTCGTGCTGTTCCTGCTGCGGTGGATCCTGTTCCGGGTGGAGTTCGGCGCGGGGTTGATCAAGATGCGCGGCGACGAGTGCTGGCGGAAGCTGACATGCCTGGACCACCATCACGAGACCCAGCCGATGCCGGGCCCGCTGAGCTGGTTCTTCCACCATCTGCCCCGGCCCTTGCACCGCGTGGAGGTGGCGGCGAACCATGTCACCCAGCTCGTGGTGCCGTTCCTGCTGTTCACCCCGCAGCCCGTCGCGACGGCCGCCGCGTCGCTGATGATCGTCACCCAGCTGTGGCTGGTGCTGTCGGGCAACTTCTCCTGGCTGAACTGGATCACGATCGTGCTGGCCCTGTCGGCGGTGAGGTTCCCGGCCGATCCGCCGGACGTGCCGGGCGCCCCGCTGTGGTACGTCGTCGTGGTGCTCGCGGTGTCCGCGGTGCTGGTGGGCCTCAGCTACCGGCCGGTGCGCAACATGCTCTCCCGCCGCCAGGTGATGAACCGCTCCTTCGACCCGCTTCATCTGGTCAACACCTACGGCGCGTTCGGCAGCGTCAGCCGGGTCCGGTACGAGGTGGTGGTCGAGGGCACCGCGGACGAGGTGCCCCGGGAGGACGGGGACTGGCGGGAGTACGAGTTCAAGGGCAAGCCGGGTGATCCGCGGCGCTGGCCGCGCCAGTTCGCGCCCTACCATCTGCGCCTCGACTGGCTGATGTGGTTCGCGGCCCTCTCCCCCGCCTACGCCGAATCCTGGTTCGGCACGCTGGTGGAGCGGCTGCTGGAGAACGACCGGGCCACGCTGAAGCTGCTGCGCCGCTCGCCGTTCCCGCCGGACCGGCCCCCGCGGTACGTGCGGGCCCGCCTGTTCCGCTACCGCTACACGACGTGGCGCGAGCTACGGGAGACGGGCGCGTGCTGGGAGCGGACGTACGTACGGGAGTTCCTGCCGCCGACGCGGCTGGTGGAGTCGGTTCAGAGGCCGTAGACCCGGGTGGCGGTGGTCTGGAAGATCTGCCGCTGGTCGTCCGGGTCGGTCAGCCGGCGCGTGACGTCGAGGATGTCGCCGTACGTCGCCGCCAGGGTGGACACCGGCCAGTCCGAGCCGTACATCAGCCGGCCGGGCCCGAAGGCCTCCAGGGCGATGTCGGCGTACGGGCGCAGGTCCTCGACGGTCCAGGAGGCGAGGTCGGCCTCGGTGGCCAGGCCGGACAGTTTGCCGGCCGTGTTGGGCAGGGCCGCGAAGGCGCGGAGGGCGGACGCCCAGGGTTCGACGGCGCCGGAGGCGACGGGCGGTTTGCCGAGGTGGTCGAGGACGAAGGTGAGGCCGGGCAGGGCGGCGGCGGCCCGGACGCAGGCGGGCAGCTGGTGCGGGAGCACCACGAGGTCGTAGACGAGCCCGGCGTCGGCGACGGCGGCCAGTCCGCGCCGGACCTCCGGGCGGAGCAGCCACTCGGGGTCGGGTTCGTTCTGGACCTGATGGCGGATGCCCTTGAGGTACGGCCCGCCGGGCAGTTCGCGCAGCCGGGCGAGTTCGTCGGCGACGTCGGGGCGCGTGAGGTCGGTCCAGCCGACGACGCCCGCGATCAGGTCGTGCTCCTCGGCCAGGGCGAGGAACTCGGGGGTCTCCTCGGGCACGGTGACCGTCTGGACGAGGACCGTGCGGCCCACTTTGGCGGCTCTCGCCTCGGGTTCGAGGTCCTTCATGGTGAAGTCGCGCCGCAGCGAGGCGAGTTCGGGGCCGGTGATCCAGTCCTGGTCCCGTACGGACAGGTCCCACACGTGGTGGTGGGCGTCGACGTTCATGACGCCTCCTTCGACGGCTCCTCGCCGGGAACCGGGACACCGTCGGGCAGCAGGCGCTCGGCACGCAGGTCCTGCCACAACCCGGCGGGCACCCGGGCGGCGAACTGGTGGGCGCAGTCGCGGACCTCGTGTGCCGAGCGGGCCCCGACGAGGACGCTCGCGACGGCCGGGTGGGCGGCGCAGAAGGCCAGGGCGGCGGCGCGCAGCGTGGTGCCGTGGCGCTCGGCGACGGACTTCAGCCGCAGCGCACGCTGGACCAGCTCGGAGGGGGCGACGGTGTAGTCGTACTTCGCGCCCGGCTCCGGGTTGGCCAGCAGGCCGGAGTTGAAGGCGCCGCCGATGACGACGGACGTGCCGCGTTCCCGAGCCGCCGGCAGCAGGTCGGTGAGGGCGCTCTGGTCGAGCAGGGTGTAGCGGCCGGCGCACAGCACCACGTCGACGTCGGTGTCGCGGACGAAGCGGGTGAGCATCTCCGTCTGGTTCATGCCGACGCCGATCGCGCCGACCACGCCTTCGGAGCGGAGCTGCTCCAGGGCCGGGTAGCCCTCGCGGAAGGCCGCTTCGGCGTGGTCGTCGGGGTCGTGGAGGTAGACGACGTCCACCCGGTCGAGGCCGAGTCGTTCCAGGCTGGCCTCCAGGGTGCGGCGGATGCCGTCGGCGCCGAAGTCCCAGACGCGGCGGTGGGTGGCGGGCACGGCGAAGCCGTTGGCGAGGTCGTCGCGGGTGCCGTCCGAGGGTTCCAGGCGGCGTCCGACCTTGGTGGAGATCGTGTACTGGTCGCGGGGGCGGTCGCGCAGGGCGGCGCCGAGGCGGCGTTCGGACAGGCCCAGGCCGTAGTGCGGGGCGGTGTCGAAGTAGCGGATGCCCCGCTGCCAGGCCGCCTCCACGGCCTCGTGCGCCTGTGCCTCGCCGACCTCGCTGTACAGGTTGCCGATGGCGGCGGCGCCGAAGGACAGGGCGCTGACCTCGACGCCGCTGCCGCCGAGCCGGTTCACCGGGCCACCGGGCGCAGCCGCAGGCCCTGCATGCCGCCGTCGACGGCGAGCGCGGTGCCCGTGGTGGCGCCGGACAGGGGACTGGCCAGACAGGCGATGGCGCCCGCGACCTCGGCCGGCGAGACCAGGCGGCCGGTGGGCTGGCGGGCCTCCAGGGCGGCGCGTTCGGCGGCCGGATCGGGCGCGGCGTCGAGGAGTCGCCCGACCCACGGGGTGTCGACGGTTCCCGGGTTGACGCAGTTGACGCGGATGCCCTCGCGGACGTGGTCGGCGGCCATGGCGAGGGTGAGGGAGTACACCGCGCCCTTGGTGGCGCTGTACAGGGCGCGCTGAGGCAGGCCGGCGGTGGCGGCGATGGAACAGGTGTTGACGATCGCGGCGTGTGCGGAGGCGCGCAGGTGCGGCAGGCAGGCGCGGGTGGTGCGGACCATGCCGACGACATTGACGTCGTAGACGCGGTGCCACTCGTCGTCGGGGTTGTCCTCGACGGTGCCCTGGGCGCCGATGCCCGCGTTGTTGATCAGTACATCGAGGACGCCGTGCCCGCCGAGATCGGCTACCGCCGCCGCGACGGCCTCGCGCACGGACGTGTCGTCGGTGACGTCCGCGCGGTAGGCCAGCAGCGGCTTGTCGACCGGCGACGGGTCGAGGTCGAGGACGGCGACCCGGGCGCCGCGCTCGGCCAGGAGCTCGGCGGTGGCCCGGCCGATGCCGGAGGCGCCTCCCGTCACCAGGGCCTTGATGCCCTCGAAGTCGCTCATGCAACCCGTCCCTTCTTCTGGTTGTCGAGGTCGGCGGCCCAGAACGCGCCGCCCGGGTACGCGTACCGCGCCAGCGACTCGGGCCGCATGGCGGCCGAGAAGCCCGGCACGGTGGGTGCCGTGTAGCGACCCTCGCGGATCACCACCGGATCGAGGAAGTGGTCGTGCAGATGGTCGACGTATTCGATGACACGGTCCTCGGTGGTGCCGGACAGGGTTACGTAGTCGAACATCGACAGGTGCTGGACCAGTTCGCACAGGCCGACACCGCCCGCGTGCGGGCACACCGGCACGCCGAACTTGGCCGCGAGCAGCAGGATCGCGAGGTTCTCGGGGACGCCGCCGACGCGCGCCGCGTCGATCTGGACGACGTCGAGCGCGCCGGCCTGGAGGAGTTGCTTGAAGACGATCCGGTTGTGCACGTGCTCGCCGGTGGCGACCTTCACGGGGGCGACGGCCCGGCGGATCGCCGCGTGCCCGAGGATGTCGTCGGGGCTGGTGGGTTCCTCGATCCAGTAGGGGTCGAACCGGGCGAGGGCCTCGGTCCAGCGGATCGCCTCGTCGACGTCCCAGCGCTGGTTGGCGTCGAGGGCCATACGGATGTCCGGGCCGACGACCGAACGGGCCACGCGGCAGCGGCGGATGTCGTCGTCGAGGTCGGCGCCGACCTTGAGCTTGATCTGCCGGAAGCCGTCGGCGACGGCCTCGGCGGCGAGCCGGGTGAGCTTGTCGTCGTCGTAGCCGAGCCAGCCGGGCGAGGTGGTGTAGGCGGGGTAGCCGCGCTCCAGCAGGCGGGCCGTGCGGTCCTCGGCGCCTCGCCTGCCCTGGCGCAGGAGGGTGAGGGCCTCCTCGGGGGTGAGGGCGTCGGTGAGGTAGCGGAAGTCGACCTGACGCACCAGCCATTCCGGCTCGGCCTCGGCGAGCAGCCGCCACAGGGGCAGGCCGGCGCGCTTGGCGGCCAGGTCCCACACGGCGTTGACGACCGCGCCGATCGCCATGTGCATCACACCCTTCTCGGGACCGAGCCAGCGCAGTTGGCTGTCGCCGATCAGGTCGCGGTTCAGGGTGGACGGGTCGGCGCACAGCTCGTCCACCTCGCGGCCGACCAGGTGTCCGCGCAGCGCCTCGATCGCGGCGACCTGCACCTCGTTGCCCCGCCCGATGGTGAAGGCGAACCCGTGCCCCTCGTGGTCGTCGGCCGCGTCCGTGCGCAGGACGACGTAGGCCGCGGAGTAGTCGGGGTCCGGATTCATCGCGTCGGAGCCGTCCAGCTCACGCGAGGTGGGGAAGCGGATGTCGTGGGTGTCGACCGCGGTGATGCGGGCGGGCGTCGGGGACACGGGGGCCTTTCAGGTCGGTGGACGGGGCGGGGAGGCCAGCGCTGGGCCCGCTGTGCGGTGCGGGGCCCCGACGGGCGCTGACCGCGTCACGGCGTCCCGGCTGACGCACCTGGCCGCCGCCCCGGAATGCGACGCAGCCGGTGCGCATGCGGCCGCCGACGGCGGCGAGGACGCCCGCGACGTCGAACACGCCGAGCAGGACGCGCTCACGCGGATGCCCGCGGCCGGGACGCGGTCTCGATCGCGCACTGTGCGTCCGGGCATCTTCGGGGGCTCCCATCGACCGGTGGTCCAGCAGCTGTCCGCATATTTATCAGACCACTCACCCGCCGGAACACCCTCTGACGGCAGATTCATCCGCACTCAGCACATAGTGGTCCGACCACTCGGCTGGTTAGACTGCGCCGGAGCGCTGTGACCGGAGGAGTGGCGTGGACGACGAGACAGCCCCGCAGAAGGGCACCGTGACGCAGCGCGCCATCGAGCGGATCAAGGCGATGATCACCGAGGGCCGGCTGGAGCCGGGCCAGCGGCTGCCGACCGAGCGGGACCTCGCCGCCCAGCTCGGCATCTCCCGCAGCTCGATGCGGGAGGCGATCCGCGCGCTCACGGTGCTGGGCGTGCTGGAGGCCCGGCACGGGTCGGGCATCTACGTGACGCAACTGGAGGCCGGCGACCTGCTGGAGACCTTCGGAGTCGTGGCCGATCTGTCGCGCGGTCCGCGTCTGGTGGAACTGCTGGAGATCCGACGGGTCCTGGAGTCGACGGGGACGGCGCTGGCCGCCGCCCGGATCACCGAGGACCAGCTGGCCGAGGTGGAGAAACACCTGGCGGCGATGAACGCCACGGAGGATCCGGAGGAGATCCTCTCCCACGACCTGGCCTTCCACCGGGTGATCGCGGTGGCCGCGGGCAACGAGACCATGGCCGCGATCCTGGAGGGCCTGTCGTCGCGGACGTTCCGCGCCCGGGTCTGGCGCGGCTACCAGGAGGAAGGCGCCCTCGCCCGCACCCGCCGCGAACACGCGGCGATCCACCGCGCGCTGGCCGCCCGCGACCCGGAGGCGGCGCGCGCGGCGGCGGCCGCGCATGTGGGCGAGGTGGAGCAGTGGCTGCGGGCACAGCTCGGGCCGTAGGCCCGGGGCCTGGTCACCCCGGGGCCCACGGCCCGCCCGTCCACCGGTGCCGCTACGCGAACTGACCGGGCTGGTAGTCGCCCGCCGGCTGCCGCAGCATGACGTTCAGCCGGTTCGCCGTGTTCATGAAGGCGATCAGGGTCACCAGCGCGACGAGCTGCTCCTCGTCGTAGTGCTTGGCGGCCCGCTCCCACACCTCGTCCGGGACCCCGCCGGCCCCGTCCGCGACACGGGTCCCCTGCTCCGCCAGCTCCAGCGCGGCACGTTCGGCCTCGGTGTACACCGTGGCCTCCCGCCAGGCGGCGACGAGGTTGACGCGTACGGAGGTCTCACCGGCCGCCGCGGCCTCCTTGGTGTGCATGTCGATGCAGACCGCGCAGCCGTTGATCTGGCTCACGCGGAGCGAGACCAGCTCTCGGGTGGCGGCGGGCAGCGGTGACTCCACGACCAGCCGCCCCAGGGACATGAACTGCTTGATGACCTTGCCGGCGCTCGGGATGGCGAAGACGTCCAGGCGCGCGCTCATGGTGAGCTCCTCTGTCGTTGTCGATGCTGACACCCCTATGAGTCAGAGGCCCGGCCCGATGTGACATCGAGGAATGTGACCTGCGTCTCCCCCTGTCCCCGAGCCGCCCGTTGTCCGCGCCGCAGCCACAGCGTCACCGGCTCGAACGGCCGCAGCCGCAGCCGCAGCGCGAGGACTCGTGGAACCGGACGACTCGCACTGGGCATCGCCGGATCGCACACATCGAGTACGTCCTGGGCCGGACCTGCCCCCACGCAGCCCGACGGGTTCACAATGGACGGTATGCGGCCACGGCGCACCGCCTGCGCCGCCGCCGGACTGCTGCTGGCCGTCACGCTCGGCTGCACCGGCGGCGGGACCGCCGCGCCCGGGGCCACCCCGGCGACCATCAGGGCGGCCGAGGAAGCGAGTTCGCGCGCCGCTCCCTCCCCCACGCCGGCCGAGCCGGTCTCCCTCCCGGCCCTGATGCGGCGGAAGCACACGGGCTCCGGCTTGCGCCTCGGCGACGTGCTCGACCGCACCGCCGCCTACACCCGCTACGCCGTCACCTACGAGGCGAACGGCCTCACCATCTCGGGGATCATGAACATCCCGGAGGGCAAGGGCCCCTTCCCGGCGCTGGTGCTGGCGCACGGGTACATCGACCCGGACGTCTACTTCAGCGGCCAGGGCATGCCACGCGAGCAGGACCGCCTGGCCCGCGACGGCTACGTCGTCCTGCACACCGACTACCGCAACCACGCCCGCTCCGACGACGACCCGGACAACGACGTCGACCTGCGCCTCGGCTACACCGAGGACGTCATCGGCGCCGCCCTGGCCCTGCGCGATTCCGGGCGGCCGGAGGTCGACGGCGACCGCATCGGACTGTTCGGCCGGTCCATGGGCGGCGGAGTCGTGTACAACACGCTGGTCGTGGCGCCCGGTCTGTTCGACGCGGCGGTCGCGTACGCCCCGGTGAGCGCACGGCCGCAGGAGAACATCGACCACTTCCAGCGGCCCGACGGCGACCCGCTCGTCGCCGAGATCGAGGAGAAGCACGGCACACCCGAGGAGAACCCGGCGTTCTGGCGCGGCGTCTCGCCCCTCACCTACGCCGACCGCATGACCGAGCCGCTGCTGATCCAGCACGGCACCGCGGACGGCACCTGCCCCCTCCCCTGGTCACGGGAGGCCGCCGCCGCGTTCGAGAGGGCGGGCAAGGATGTCGAGCTCCGCACGGTCGCCGGCGAGGGCCACACCTTCGGGCCGCGGTGGGCAGCCGAGATGGACGTCACCGAGGCCTTCTTCGCACGCCACCTGCGCTGAGCCCGTGACACCAGGACCCGGCCGACCGCGTCGATCCCGCATCGCCCCCTGTCAACGAGGCCCGCCCGGCCGGCAGGCGAGCCGTTGACCGGCGGCTCCCGCGGGCGGGCAAGGCGGGCCCGGGCGCGTCCACGTGACCGGCGACCTCGACGCACGCCCCTGGTCCGTGCACAGTTCTCCCTGCGTACTCATCAGCAAGTCCACGCCATTCCCCTCCGAGGAGCCGCTGTGACCACCTGGGCCGGCCGCACCGCCGCAGAGATCTCCGCCGCCGTCCGCGAGAAGCGGGTCACGCCCCGCGAGGTGGTCGCCGAGCACCTCGCCCGGATCGAGCGGCTCGACGGCCGCGTGGGCGCGTTCCGCACCGTGCGTGCCGAGGCGGCGCCGGCCGAGGCCGACGAGGTGGCCGCCCGCGCCGACCTGCCCGAACTGCCGCTGGCCGGGGTGCCCGTGGCCGTCAAGGACAACCTCGCGGTGCGCGGTGAGTCCACCCGTATCGGCTCGGCGGCCACGCCGGACACGCCTGCCGCCGAGGACCATGTGACGGTGGCCCGGCTGCGGGCGGCGGGCGCGGTGGTCGTGGGGCTGACGAACGTGCCCGAACTGTGCGTCTTCGGCACGACGGACGGCGTGCTGGGCATTTCCCGCAACCCCTGGGATCCAGCGCGCTCGGCGGGCGGTTCGTCGGGCGGCAGCGCGGCCGCCGTCGCCGCCGGCATGGTGCCGGTCGCCCTCGGCAACGACGGCATGGGCTCCCTGCGCATTCCGGCCGCCAACTGCGGTCTGGTCACGATCAAGCCGGGCCGGGGAGTGGTCCCGACGGGTGCCGGCGACAGCACCTGGTTCGGCATGTCGGAGAACGGCCCGCTCGCCACGACCGTCGAGGACGCCCGCCTGATGCTCTCCGTCCTCACCGGCACCCCGCCCGAACCCCGCTCCGGGTCCGGCACGCTCCGGATCGCCGTGTCGCTGCGCAGCCCGCTGGCCGGCGTCACCATCAGCCGCCCCTACGCGGCGGCCGCCCGGGACGCGGCCGGACTGCTGATGCGGGCGGGACACCAGGTCCGGCGCGCCGACCCGCCCTACCCGATGTCGCTCGCCACGACCGCCCTGGCCCACTGGACGGCTGGCCCGGCCGCGGACGCCCAGTCCCTCGACCCGCGCCTGCTGACGCGACGCACCCGCGTGCACGCGCGACTGGGCCGCCCCTTCGTCCGCACCGTCAGCTCCGGGGCGAGCCGCGAGCGGCTGCGCCGACGCCTGGAGCCGTTCTTCGACGAGTACGACGTGCTGCTGACACCCGCGCTGGCCCGCCGCTCCCCCGAGGCCGGGCCCTGGCACGAGCGCGGATGGCTGAGCAATCTGCTGGTCAACACCACCTGCTCGCCCCTGACGCCCCCGTGGAACCTGACCGGCTGGCCCGCCATGACGGTCCCCTGCGGAACCCTCCCCTCCGGCGCTCCCTGCGCCGTGCAGCTGGTGGGACGCCCCGGCTCGGAGTCCCAACTCCTCGACGTGGCCGGGCAGCTGGAGGAACGAAAGCCGTGGCGGCGTACGGCGCCGATGAACTAAAGTCGGCCGGGTGACTGCCGGGTCGGCCGTAGGCCATGCACGAGTGAGGCGCCCGGCCTCGGCGTGAGCGCGGCGGGGGTGACCCCGCCCGGGCCCGTCCGAGAGCCGGAGAGGGCACGCGCCCCGCCTATCGTCTCCGTGTCCCCATCCCCTCGCGCCTCAGCGGCGCTTCACCACGGATTCCCTAACCCGGAGACGAACCCACCCATGTCCCACACCCAGCCCGCCCCCGAACTGCCGGCCACCGTCGCCCACCTCGATCACACCGCCGTCTACGCCTACGACCGCCGGTTGTCGGCCGAGTTCCTGGCGGCCGTCCTGGGCCTGGCGGTCGGCGCCCCCTTCGGGCCGTTCCTGCCGGTCGACCTGGGCAACGGCGTGACGCTCGACTACTACGAGAAGCGAGACGAGCCCATCCAGCCGCAGCACTACGCGTTCCTGGTGCCCGACGAGCAGTTCGACACCATGATCGCCCGGCTGGAGGCGATCGGAGTCACCTACTACGCCGACCCGAGCCACACCGAGCCGGGCCGGGTCAACGGCCTCTTCGGCGGTCGCGGCGCCTACTTCGACGACCCGGACGGCCACAACATGGAGATCATGACCCGGCCGTACGCCCGGCCCTGACGGTCACCCAGGCACCGTCCGGGACACCACCCAGTGGTGCTTGCCGAGACGCCGGATCCGCTCGAAGCCCTGCCCCTCGAACAGCGTCACCGTGCCGGTGCGAGCGCGGCGTGCGCGCCGCCCTCGCGGACCCGGCTCCCCTTCTCGAAGCGGTTCTGTCCCGGGGTCTTGGTGCGGCCGGCGCCCTCGGGAGGGAAGGCCATGCACCAGCAGCCGCCCCTCACGCCCTTGTGCCGCTCGACCAGACCGGCGAAGTCCGGCCAGGTGGCCGCTACCAGAGGTTTCACGCGAAGGCCGGTCACGGCTCCTCCGTTGCTCTACAGCGCCCGGTGCATGATGTGCAGTCCCACCCGGCCGTGCCGGGGATGGTCGAAGGCGTCCGGGACCGTGCCGAGGATCGTGAAGCCGAGGGACGTCCACAGTTTCACGGCCGGGTTGGTCTCGACGACGGCGTTGAACACCATGCCCCGGTAACCCATCGTCCTCGCCTCGGTCAGGAGGTGCTCGGCGAGGGCCCGGCCGTAGCCCCGGCCGCCCTGATCGGGGTCGACCATGAAGCCGGCGTTGGCGATACGGGCGGCGGGGCCGCCGTAGTTGGGGGTGAGGTAGGCCGAGGCGACGACGGTGCCGCTGTCGTCCTCGACTGCGTAGACGCGCTTCGCGGGGTTCATCCACAGGACCCGGGCCTCCTCCTCGGAGGTTCCCGGGTCCCATGCGTAGGTCTCGCCCGCGGCGACGATGCGGTGCCAGAACGGCCAGATGCGAGGCCAGTCGTCAGCCGTTGCTTCCCTGATCAGCATGGGTGCGAGTCTGGCACGCCCATGCCCTCGGAGGTCGCGGTGGGGGCAGCCCGTGGTCAGTCGACGCTGGGCAGGATGTGGGGCTCAGCGAGGTCCTCCTCGTAGCCCGCCAGGCGGATCGGGGCCGACCTGGCCCACACGTCCAGGCTGCCGAGCTCGTCGGCCCTACGGCCGACTCGCTCGCCGGGTTCCTTGGGGCGCTGATCGCGCTTCGTCTTCTCCGGTGTCACCGCGCACTCCTTATGTGTCGGTCACCCTCGGGACGTACGCGCCGGTCCTGCTGCGCCTGACGCCCGCTCGGGCTCATGTGTCATGTGCAGTTCAGACGCGGTGGCGCCGGTCGACTCACGAGAGAGCAGGCCGTGGTGAACCGGCTTGTCCCACGACGGACCGTGGGTGTGGGTAGGACCCGTGCTGCTGTCCGTCCGCATCAGACTAACCAAATGAGCGGACACCCGCTCGATGGGGCTGAAAACAAGCGGTAACAATCACGCGTCATCTCCCGTTCGACTCACGTTTCCAAACCGGTTTGTCACTCAATAGGCGTTTTACAAATCACCCGTTCGGCGTAGGTCGGCGAGGGTCGCTTTCGAGACGGCCGCTCAGTTCAGATGCCGTTGGCCGAGTCGAAAGCTCGCCATGCTCTGCTGCCGCACGCAACGGCTGTCTCGCGAGAGGACGGGCGCATGGAGCTGCGCAGCGCCGAGGAGCTGATGGATCTGCTGTACGCCTGCCGGGGCACCCGGGACGTCCCGGACCCTGACCGCCCGCCGGTCGACCTGCACGACCACGCGCTGCGTACGGCGGCCCTGCTGCGCCGCGCGCGCCCGGCCGACAAAGAGCTCCAAGTGGCGGGCCTGGTCCAGCCGGTCGGCGGACTGCTGCGGCCCGGCGACCCGGCCGGACGCGCCGCCCACACGGCCGACGCCGTGCGCGCGCTGCTCGGCGAGCGCGTTGCCCGCCTCGTATGCCGCTGCCCCGGTCGCGACACCCGGGCCGAGGACGACCTCCTCACCCTGCGCCAGGCGACGGAGGAGGCCCGCACGGCCGGCTTCGACGCCGGGGTCCTGGAGGACTGGCGCACGGTGCTGGAACTGCTGGCGGCCCGGAACTCCCCCTTGGGGGCTGTCGACTGACGCCCCGCCGCCGGTCACGAGCGAAGGCCCTACCACTTCCCGGGCGCGTAGTCCTTCATGAAGACCCCGTACAGGTCCTCCCCCGCCTCGCCCCGCACGATCGGGTCGTACACACGCGCCGCACCGTCGACGAGATCGAGCGGCGCGTGGAACCCGGCCTCGGCGAGCCGCAGTTTGTCGTAGTGCGGCCGCTCGTCCGTGATCCAGCCCGTGTCGACGGAGGTCATCAGGATGCCGTCGGTCTGGAACATCTCCTGGGCGCTGGTCCGCGTGACCATGTTCATCGCGGCCTTGGCGGCGTTCGTGTTGGGGTGGCCCGCGCCCTTGTAGCCGCGGCCGAAGACGCCCTCCATCGCCGACACGTTGACGACGTACGCGCGCCTGCTCGCCGCCTTCCTCGCGGCCTCGGCCATCGCCGGCCGCAACTTGCTGATCAGGATGAACGGCGCCGTGTAGTTGCACAGCTGGGTCTCCAGCAGCTCCACCGGGGAGATCTGCTCGATGGTCTGCACCCAGGTGTTGCTGTCGACCACGTCGGGGACCAGCCCGCCCGCGTCGATCGCCGTGCCGTCGAGGTGCCGTTCGACGCTGGCGTTGCCCGCGACCAGGGCCAGGTCGGCGACCTGCTGCGCGTCGAGGCCGCTGGTGCCGAGGGGCAACGCGGCCAGGCCGTCGACCGCGCCGGAGTTGAACGCGCCGATGACGTGGTGGGCGGGCAGCTCCCCGGCGGGCAGCGGGGCGCTCTCGCCCTCGACCAGGGCGGCGTAGGCCGACGGCAGGCGGCGTACGGTCTGGGTCGCGTTGTTGACGAGGATGTCGAGCGGGCCCGCCTCGGCGACCTGGTCGGCGAGGGCCACGGCCTGCGCCGGGTCGCGCAGGTCGATGCCGACGACCTCCAGACGGTGCATCCAGTCCGCGGAGTCGTCCATCGCCTTGAAGCGGCGGATGGCGTCCTTGGGGAAGCGCGTGGTGATCGTGGTGTGCGCCCCGTCGCGCAGCAGCCTCAGCGCGATGTACATGCCGATCTTGGCGCGCCCGCCGGTGAGCAGCGCGCGCTTGCCGGTGAGGTCGGCCCGGGCGTCGCGCTTGGACCGGTTCGTACGGGCGCAGTCCGGGCAGAGCTGGTGGTAGAAGTAGTCGACTTCCACGTACCGGGCCTTGCAGGTGTAGCAGGAGCGCGGGCGCTGGAGTATCCCCGCGATCCTGCCCTCCTCGGTGTTCGACTGCGGCAGCAGGCCCTCGGTCTCGTCGTCGATGCGCTGGGCGGAGCCGGTCGCCGTGGCCTCCGTGACCGCCTTGTCGTGGGCGGTCTTGGCGGCCCGGCGCTCCTGGCGGCGGCGCTGCTTGACCGTGCGGTAGACGCCCGCGGTGGCCCGGCGCACGGCGATGGCGTCCGGGTGGTCGACCTCCAGCTTGTCGAGTTCCTCGAGCACGCTGAGGCAGACGGCCAGGCGCTCCGGGTCGATACCGGGTCCGTACGAGAGCCCGGTCGCCTCGTCCGTGGCCTGCGGGCCGTCTTCTGTCACCGTCATCGCCGCTGTCGTTCCCTGCTCTGCCGTCGCGGTGCGCCGGTCGCGCCCGCTTTCGAACGGCGAATTTTACGGAGCGCCGGGCCGCACCGCCAAACCCGCGCCGATCACGACCGGCAGGCCTTGATCAGCGCCGCCACCTCCTGGGAGACCGCCGCGGCGAACAGGTCCAGGTCGGGGACCGCCTCGCCGTCGGCGACGAGGCCGTAGTGGACGCTCCCCCGGTAGGTCGAGACGGCGACCGCCAGGGAGTGGCCGGGGGCCAGGGGGGCGAGGGGGAAGACGGCGGTGAGCGGGTGGCCGCCGAGCTTCAGCCCGAGGCTGGGCAGGGGCACGCTGGTCACGAGGATGTCGAACCAGAGGCGGGCCGCCTGGCCGACCAGGGGTCCGCCGAGCCGGTGGGCCAGGGCGGGGACATGGTCGGCGAGCAGGGCGACGGCGCCCGCGCCCCGGTTGGGGCCGGCGTCCTTGTTGCGGTCCATGGCGTCCCGGACCGAGGCGAGGCGGGCCAGCGGGTCCGGGTCGTCCACCGGAAGCCGTATCAGGTAACCGGAGAGCCGGTTGCCCTGGGGGTGCGCGGTGCGCGGGCGGCGCTTGGAGACGGGGATCAGGGCGCGGGGGGCGACGCCCTCGCTGCCGTCGCCGCGTTCGTCGAGCCAGCGGCGCAGGGCGCCCGCGACGACGGCGATGAGGACGTCGTTGACGGTGCCGCCGACGGTCTTGCGGACCCGGTGCACGTCGTCGAGGTCGAGCACCACTCCGGCGGTGCGGCGGGTGCCGCTGGGCTCACAGCTGAGCGCGGGGGTGGAGCGCACGTCGAGGGACGAGCGGGCGACGGCGGCGCCGATGTCCAGGGCGCGGCTCATGTCGGAGAGGGCGCCGCGCATGAGTCCGGGCAGGTCGCGCACGTCCGGGAGCAGGGCGCGCGGGGGCTCGGCGGGGCGGGGCCTGGGTGCGGGCATGTCCATCGGGTCCATGACGCCCGCGGCGAGGGTCAGGGCCCGCAGTCCGTCGGCGAGGGCATGGTGGAACTTGAACAGCACCGCGAAGCAGACCCCGTCCTCGCCCGGCAGCACGTGGGCCTCCCAGGGCGGTCGGCCGCGCTCCAGCGGGCGCTCCATGAGGCGGCCCGCCGCCGCGTGGAAGTCGGCGGTGGGCGAGTGGAGCCGGACGTGGTGCAGGGGGTCGAAGTCCGGGTCCGGTTCGCGGGCCGCGCCGCCGAAGGCGTGCGGCCGGCGCAGGGCGGAGGGCAGCGGCTGCCATACGTCGCGGATCCGCATCCGCAGTCCGGGGACACCGGCGGCGCGGGCCGCGAGCAGGTCCGCCGCGTGGGCGCCCGCGGCGGGCGAATGCGCCGAGAAGATCCCGAGCGCGCCGAGGTGCATGGGGTGTGCGGCGGACTCGATGTTCCAGAAAGCCAGGTCGAGAGGAGCGAGCAGGTCAGCAGTCAAGGGCTTGCCTCGCGTCGACGACGGGTGGGCGAGCAGTCAATCGCCCCCGGCCGATTACGGTCAAGTACGATCAGGCTACGTACAGTTAACAGCACATAAAGTCCCGCCCCGGCAAGAGGGGCGGGACTTATGGTGCATGTGCGGTCAGTCCAGCACAGGTTGCGGCGCCGGGCACTCCGTGGGAGTCACCCGGGAGGCGTCATGGATCAGCGCCTCGCGTGCGGCCTTCAGCCGGGCCCCTCCGGTTTCATCACCGCGCGGTCGTGGGCGGGGAAGCCCTTCGGCTCACCCTCGACGTCCGCGATGTGCGTGTACACCGCACCCTTGTCGTGCTCGTCCATGATGTCGCCGGTACCGCTGTCGGCGCCGAGGTTCGTTCCGGGCAGGCCCTCGACCAGGCGGGCGGAGTCCGCCTCAAGTGACCAGCTGGCCCTTCCCGAGGGCGATGACCCCGCCCTGGGAGACCGTGTACAGCTCCGCGTCCCGCTCCGGGTTGACGCCGATGGTCGCGCCCGGCGGCACCTCGACGTTCTTGTCCAGGACGGCGCCGCGCACCACCGCACCCCGGCCGATGTGCACGTTGTCGTGCAGCACCGAGCCCTGCACCACCGCCCCCGGGTCGACCACCACGCCCGGCGACAGCACGGACCGCGTGACCTGCCCGCGGATCAGGCAGCCCGCGCTGATGATGGACTCGCTGGCGATGCCGCCCGCGTTGAAGCGGGCCGGCGAGAGCTGGTACGAGTGCGTGTAGATGGGCCAGCTGCGGTTGTACAGGTTGAAGGCGGGGCGCTCGGCGATCAGGTCCATATGGGCTTCGTAGTAGGCGTCCAGCGTGCCGACGTCCCGCCAGTAGCCCTGGTCGCGGGTGGTCTCGCCCGGCACGTGGTTGGCGCTGAAGTCGTACAGCGCGGCATCGCCGCGGTCGGTGAGCTGGGGCAGGATCGAGCCGCCCATGTCGTGCACGGAGGACTCGTCCTCCGCGTCCCGCCGGAGCGCCTCGATGAGGGCCTTGGTGGTGAAGATGTAGTTGCCCATGGAGGCGAACACGCAGTCGGGGTCGTCGGCGAGGCCCGGCGGGTCGGCGGGCTTCTCCAGGAAGCGCTCCACCGTCTGGCCGTCCGAGCCCGGAGTGATCACGCCGAAGGACGAGGACTCGGTGCGCGGCACCCGGATCCCGGCCACCGTCACGCCCGCGCCGCTGTCGATGTGCTGGGCGAGCATCTGGCGGGGGTCCATGCGGTAGACGTGGTCGGCGCCGAAGACGGCGACGTACTCGGGGCGCTCGTCGTAGATCAGGTTCAGCGACTGCAGGATCGCGTCGGCGCTGCCCAGGTACCAGTGGGGGCCGAGGCGCTGCTGCGCGGGCACCGGCGTGACGTAGTTGCCGAGCAGGTTGGACATCCGCCAGGTCGTGGTGATGTGCCGGTCCAGCGAGTGCGACTTGTACTGCGTCAGGACGCAGATGCGCAGGACGTCGGCGTTGACGAGGTTGGACAGGACGAAGTCGACCAGGCGGTACGTGCCGCCGAAGGTCACCGCGGGTTTGGCGCGGTCCGCGGTCAGGGGCATCAGCCGCTTGCCCTCACCGCCCGCCAGCACGATCCCCAGAACCGAAGGACCACCACCACGCATGGCCGCTCCCCTCACGCCGATTTCCCGATGCCTGCCCCTGACCAGGACGAGCTAAGCCTCTTTGAGGATCTCCTCGTACAGACGGACCGTGCGGCGGGCCACCGCGTCCCAGCCGAAGTCGCCGACCGCGCGCTCCCGCCCGGCCTCGCCCATCCGCCGGGCGGCCTCCGGATCGCCCAGGACGGTGTCCATGGCCCGGGCGAGCCCCGCCTCGAAGCCGTCACCGGCCGGGACGAGCAGACCGGTCCTGCCGTCGTCCACGACCTCCGGGATGCCGCCGACCGCCGAGGCCACCACGGGCGTGCCGCAGGCCATCGCCTCCAGGTTCACGATGCCGAGCGGCTCGTACACCGAGGGGCAGACGAACAGCGCGGCATGCGTCAGGAGCTGGATCACCTCCGGGCGCGGCAGCATCTTCGGGATCCAGAACACGCCGTCGCGCACCCCGCTCAGCTCCGCGAACAGCTCGCGGAACTCCTGGTCGATCTCCGGGGTGTCGGGAGCGCCCGCGCACAGCACGACCTGCGCGGCCGGGTCGATGTCCCGCACCGCGCGCAGCAGGTGGGGCACGCCCTTCTGGCGGGTGATGCGGCCGACGAACAGCACGTACGGGCGGGAGCGGTCGAGGCCGACGCGGTCCAGGGCGTCGGTGCCGCGGTCGGGTCGGTACAGGCTCGTGTCGATGCCGTTGTGCACGACGTGGACCTTCTCCGGGTCCAGCGTCGGGTAGCAGCCGAGGATGTCCTCGCGCATGGCTCCGGAGACCGCGATCACCGCGTCGGCCGCCTCGATCGCGGTGCGCTCCGCCCAGCTGGACAGCTCGTAGCCGCCGCCGAGCTGCTCGGCCTTCCAGGGGCGCAGGGGCTCCAGTGAGTGCGCGGTCATCACGTGCGGGATGCCGTACAGAAGCTTGGCGAGGTGACCGCCGAGGTTGGCGTACCAGGTGTGGGAGTGGACCAGTTCGCGGCCTTCGAGGGCGGCGGCCATGGCGAGGTCGACGGAGAACGTGCGCAGCGCGTCGTTGGCGCCGTCGAGCGCGGACCAGGGCCGGTGGCGCCGCACGCCGTCGGCGCGGCCCTCGCCCCAGCAGTGCACGTCGAGATCGACGAGCGGTCCGAGTTCCCGGGCGAGGAACTCCACATGGACACCCGCCCCGCCGTACACATCCGGCGGGTACTCCCGGGTCAGCAGTCCCACTCGCACCCGCAACTCCCTGCTCTCAGCGGCCGTCCCCTTTTCATGGTCACCCAGAAGGGGCGTGCGGGGAAGAGCGCGGCGGCCGGGGGAAGCAGCAGTCGCCACACACGCCCCCGCCGGGCACCCGGTAGTAAAGGCAGCAGCTGCGGCGCCGGAAGGCCGTGCCGGCAAGGGTTCCGGCGCCGGCGAGCGCAGGGTGGGCGAGGAGTTCCGCGGCCAGGGAGCGGGCCCGGGCGCCGATCTCCGTACGGCCGTGCCGGTGCGCCCAGCGGTCGAGCTCGCGGGCGGCGCCGGCCAGGGCGGAGGCGGCGTTGCCCCGCAGCAGGCCCGGGGCCAGGCGGTGGTGGGTGCGCAGGGCCCTCGCCAGTGGTTCGAGGTGGCCGCGCAGGACGACGTCCGCGACGGTCGCCGTGTCCGCGGGGAGCGGCCGTACGTCCGTGAGCCACAGGTCGTCGGGGGCACTGCCGTCGGGGTCCCAGTACAGGTGCCGGGCGTCGAGGTCGGGGACGCTGCCGTGGAGAGCGGCGCAGGCCAGCGTGACGGACCAGAGCCGGGCGGCGAGCCCCTGGTGGGTCACGGAGGCGGCGACGCGCAGCTCCGGGACGCGCAGGGTGCTCGCCACCTTCCGTACGCGAAAAATCAGGGGATTTCCAGACATATGCGGTGACGCGGCGGCATAGGCCTGTGCGAGAGTGGGAAAGGACCGGGCCGGCGCTCCTTCGGTGCGCAGCACGAAGAAGCCGCCGAGCGGGCGGAGCGCGGCAAGGTCGGGGTCGAGGTCCACGGAGAGCAGTAATACCAAGGCCCCTAAGGGATGCGACCCGGTGGCCCCCGACCGGCGCCGCCCACCCTGGGGATGACGGGGTTCCCCTCGTACTCCATCGGCAGTAGGACCCAATGAGTGCTCAGGGACGACGACGGGAAGACCTGGACACGGCAGGGTGTTGGTCATGAAAGCCGACCTTTCGCCGCGCCGGGCCGATCGCCCCCGCCTGACGCAGAGGAACAGCCGATGAGCGCCCTCGCGTTGTCCGTCCTGCTGTCGCTCGTGTCCGCGTTCGCCTACGCGGGCGGGGCGATCGTGCAGGAGCGGGTGGCGGAGTCCTCGCCGGACGAGCAGTACGCGCCGCTGCGCCGGCCGGGCTGGTGGGCGGCGGTCGCGCTGAACGGTCTCGGCGGTCTGCTGCACGTGGTGGCGCTGGCCTACGGTCCGCTGAGCCTGGTGCAGCCGCTGGGTGCGCTGACCATCGTGGTGGCCCTGCCGATGGCGGCGCTGTTCGTCGGCCGCAAGGCGGGTGCCACGGCCTGGCGGGGCGCGATCATGGCGACGGTGGGCCTCGCCGGTCTGCTGTCCCTGGTCGCCGCGTCCGACGCGCAGTCGCTGACCACGGCGGAGCGGGTGGCCGTCGCCCTCGTCACCGGTGGGGTGGTCGTGGCGCTGATGATCGCCGGCCGGGCCGCGCACCGGCACCCGGCGGTCCGCAGCATGCTGCTGGCGACCGCCTCGGGTATCGCGTTCGGCATGTCCTCGGTGTTCACCAAGACGGTCGCGGTCGACTGGACCGGTGGCGTGTCCGCGGCCGACGTGCCGTCCCTCGCGGTGATCGGTGTCCTCGCCACGGCCGGCATGCTGCTGTCGCAGGCCGCCTACCGGGGTGCCGGCCTCGCGGCCCCGCTGGCCACGCTGACGGTGGTGAACCCGGTGGTGGCGGCCGCGGTCGGCATCACGATGTTCGGCGAGACCTTCCGCTACGGCACGACCGGTACGGCGCTCGCCCTGAGCTGCGGCGTGGTGGCGGCCGGTGGCCTGATCCTACTGACGACGGAGCGCCTCACGCACGAACAGCCCGAGCGCGAGGGCGCCGAGCCGGAGGTCGCGGGGACGGGGCTGCTTCCTGCGGACGCGGGGCTCGGGGTGACGGGTGCGGTGCCCGCCCCGGCGAAGGAAGCGCTCGGGAGCGTCCGGAACCTGCCGGAGCCGGTGGGCGGCGTGCCATGGGCCGGAGGGAGCTTGCCCGGGGTCGCGGGCGGCGCGCCCGGGGCCGGAGGGAGCTTGCACGAGACTGTGGAGGCGGTGCCCGAGCCGGTGGGTGCTGTCCCGGACGACCTGCGCGCAACCCCGGAGCCGGTGGGTGCCGTGTCCGTGGTCGGACGCGGCCTGCCCGACGGCCGAGGCCGAGTGCACGAGCCGGTCGGCGCTCCGCCCCGGAGCGTGGGCCGAGTGCACGAGCCGGTCCGGCGGCGGCCCGAGAGCGTGGGTGCGGTGCCCGAGAGTCCCGGCGGAGTCGAGGCGGAAGCCGTGCCCGCCGGTGGGTGGTCGCTCGTCGAGGATCTGCTCGTGCCGGGGCCGCGGGTCTCCCGGGCGTCTCCCGTCCCGGAGGTGGCGTACGAGAGCGGGGAGCCGTCGGTGTCCTCCGACGACGAACGCCCGCTCTCCTACGTGCCCTTCGACGGCATCCCGTACGTGCCGTTACCCACGGCCCACCGGCACCGCATGCGTGTCAGATCCTGACGCCGCCGGCCCTCAGGTACGCCACCGGGTCGACGTCCGAGCCGAAACCGGGCCCCGTCCGCACCTCGAAGTGCAGATGCGGGCCCGAGCTGTTGCCCGTGGAGCCGGAGCGGCCGATGCGCTGGCCGGCGGTCACCGTCTGCCCGTCCCGTACGGAGATCGCCGACAGGTGGGCGTACTGGCTGTAGCGGCCGTCACCGTGCCGGATGACGACCTGATAGCCGTAGGAGCCGCCCCATCCGGCACTGACGACGCTGCCCGCCGCGACCGACTTGACGGACGTGCCCGTGGGCACGGGGAAGTCGACCCCGGTGTGGTAGCCCTTCGACCAGGCGGAACCCGCCTTGCGGTAGGGCGTTCCCAGGGAGGCGCTGACGGGAGCGACGAGGCCCTGCCGGGTGGCGGTGGACCGGGCGGCGCGTTCCTTGCGCTCCTCCTTCGACCTCTGCCCTGACCGGTCCTCGGCACGTTCCTTCGAGCGGTCCGGGGAGGGCTTCTGCGATGACGGCTTCCTCGGCGTCGGCTTGGCCGTCTCGGACGGCTCGGGACGCGTCTTCGTCGCGCCCTCGCCGCGCAGCGCGAGCCGCTGGCCGGGCACGATCAGGTCGGGGTCGCCCCCTATGGTCGAGCGGTTGGCGGCGTACAGGCCCCGCCAGCCGCCCCGGACCTCCTGCTCGGAAGCGATGGCGGAGAGCGTGTCTCCGTGGACGACGATGTACATCTCGGCGCTGCCGGCGCGGGACTGCGGCGTGGACTGCGGCCGCACGTCCTCGATGGAGGTCTTCTTCTTGTCGTCCTTCTGCTTCGTGCGCTCGGTGGCCGGCCGGATGTCCGGCTCGCCTCCGCCCCGCGTCAGTCCGGCCCGCACCGAGCACGTCGGCCAGGCGCCCGGGCCCTGCCCGTCGAGCACCTTCTCCGCGACCGCGATCTGCTGGTCCTTGGTGGCCAGGTCCGCCCGCGCCGCGTAGGCCCGGCCGCCGTAGGACTCCCACGTGGACTGGGTGAACTGCAGCCCGCCGTAGAAGCCGTTGCCGGTGTTGATGTTCCAGTTGTTGCTGGACTCACAGGCGGCGACCTTGTTCCAGGTGTCCACGTCCGCCGCCTGAGCGGCGCCGGTGCCCATGAACGGCAGCGCCATGCCCGCGCCGCCCGCCGTGACGGTGAGTGAGGCGCGGTTGATCCTGTTCGGCTGATACCGGCGGTGCCGGCCGCGTACGGCCATCGATTGCCCCCCTAGACATGCGTCAGGAGGGGCAAAAGTAAGCGCTGCGAACCGGCCGGAACAAGACGGCTATCGGCCGCCCGGGGGCCCGAATGGCCGGTATGAGGCCCTTGTTGCGCGACGTGCGCCTCGGCGGTGCACCGCGTACGCCACGCGGTGCGCTGATGCGGCGCGCGCGGGCGCGCGTACGCCGGCTGAGTACCGCGGGGCCCTTCGTGCGTATCTGCCTGCGCGGCGTCGCACGACCCGCGCGTGCGAGCGGATGGGCGGCGCGTCAGGATGGTCGGACGGACCATGCCGGCGGGCCCGCCCGACGGCACCGATACCGAGGTTTCAGGAGCGAACCGAATGAGCAGTACAGCGCAGATCGGCGTCACGGGTCTCGCGGTCATGGGCCGCAACCTCGCCCGCAACTTCGCCCGCAACGGCTACACGGTCGCGGTGCACAACCGGACGCCGTCGCGCACCCACGCCTTGGTGGAGGAGTTCGGCGGTGAGGGGGAGTTCGTCGCGTGCGAGTCCGCGAAGGACTTCGTGGCTGCGCTGGAGCGGCCCCGTCGGCTGGTCGTGATGGTGAAGGCCGGTGAGCCGACGGACGCGGTGATCCAGGAGTTCGCGCCGCTGCTGGAGCCCGGCGACATGATCATCGACGGGGGCAACGCGCACTTCGCGGACACCCGGCGCCGGGAGCGCGAACTGCGCGAGCAGGGCATCCACTTCGTCGGCATGGGTGTCTCCGGCGGTGAGGAGGGCGCGCTGAACGGACCGAGCATCATGCCGGGCGGCCCGAAGGAGTCCTACGACTCGCTGGGCCCGATGCTGGAGAAGATCTCGGCCAAGGCGGCCGACGGCGCGCCGTGCGTCTCCCATGTGGGACCGGACGGTGCCGGGCACTTCGTGAAGATGGTGCACAACGGCATCGAGTACGCGGACATGCAGCTCATCGGTGAGGCGTACCAGCTGCTGCGGGACGTCGCCGGGTACTCCCCCGCCGAGATCGCGGAGATCTTCCGGACCTGGAACCAGGGGCGTCTCGACTCGTACCTGATCGAGATCACGGCCGAGGTGCTGTCGCACGTGGACGCGCAGACGGGCAAGCCGTTCGTGGACGTCGTGGTGGACCAGGCCGAGCAGAAGGGCACCGGCCGCTGGACCGTGCAGATCGCGCTGGACCTGGGGGTGCCGGTGTCCGGGATCGCCGAGGCGGTCTTCGCCCGTTCACTCTCGGGTCACGCGGCGCTGCGGGAGGCCTCACGCGGGCTGGCCGGCCCGAAGGCGCAGCCGATGGGCGAGGCGGAGGCCCGGGCGTTCGCCGACCGGGTGGAGCAGGCACTGTACGCGTCGAAGATCGTGTCGTACACGCAGGGTTTCCACGAGATCGACGCGGCGCGCGGCGAGTACGGCTGGGACATCGACCTCGGTGCGGTGTCCGCGCTGTGGCGGGGCGGCTGCATCATCCGCGCCGCCTTCCTGGACCGGATCCGCGCGGCGTACGACGCCCGGCCGGATCTGCCGAGCCTGCTGTCGGACGCGACGTTCGCCCAGGAGATCGCGGACGCCCAGGACGACTGGCGCGAGGTGCTGGTCGCCGCGACCCGCCAGGGTGTGCCGACGCCCGGTTTCGCGGCGGCCCTCGCCTACTACGACGCCCTGCGCGCGGAGCGGCTGCCGGCGGCGCTGACGCAGGGGCAGCGGGACTACTTCGGTGCGCACACGTACCGCAGGGTGGACCGGGACGGGTCGTTCCACACGCTGTGGGGCGGGGACCGGTCGGAGATCACCGCGTAGGCGCTCCGCGCCGAGGACGTACGAGGCCGGTGGACGCCTGGCAGGGCGGTGCACCGGCCCCGTACTCATGCCGTGGTCAGGACAGCGGCGGGCCGGGTTCGGGGTTCGGTACGGGTTCCGGCCCCGGAGGGATCGGGGACGGGTCGGGGCCCGGCACGGGGTCGGGGCCCGGGGGCGCCGGCGGGGTCGGGCCCGGCGGCGGGGTGGGCGACGGCGGAGGCGGCGTCGGCTCCGGGCCGGGCGGGGGCTGCGGGTTCGGCACCGGATCGGGGCGCGGCGGCTCAGGTTGCTGAGGATCCGGGCCCGGTGTCGGTGCCGGCGGCACGGGGTCGGGATACGGATTGGTCATCGGGTCCTCCAGCCAGTGGGTCGACTCCGGCTCTGGACTACTCCCCCGCCTACCCGGCCCCCGCCTCCACAGTCACTCCCCCGCAGGACGGGGAGGCGACCAGGTGGGGGTAACGGGGTGGGGGGCCGGAGGCAACGGAGCCGGGGCGGCGGGAACGGCCCTCAGAAACGGCCGGGATGGGCGCTCAGCCACTCCTTCGCCGCCGTGAGCAGGTCCTCGCCCACCGGCAAAGCCGCCTCGGGGTGGCGTTCGGCCCACTTGACTACATAGGGGCAGAGCGGGGCGACCGCGCTGTCCTCGCGGGCGGCGATGGCGTAGAGCTCGCGGGCCAGGGAGCCCGCTATGCCCTTGCCCTCGTGGGCCGGCTCGACGATCGTGTGGACGGGGACGAGCGCGCGCTCGGGGCTCTCGAGCACGAAGTACTCGATACGGCCGACGACTTCACCGCCGGCCACCGCCTCCAGCCGGCCCGCCGCCCGGTCGTCACGGATCTCCGGGTCGCTCATGCACACGCTCCTTCTTCGAAGTCGGTCAGGCGCTGACGGCCTGCGGGCTGCGCTGCTGGTCCGAGCCCGGAACCGGCTCGGACGGGTCGGCCCCCAGGGCCACGATCCGGTTGTCACGGTCCACGTGCACGACCCGGGGGGTGAGTGCCCGCGCCTCGGCGTCCGTCACCTGCGCGTAACTGATGATGATCACGAGGTCGCCGGGGTGGACGAGATGGGCGGCGGCCCCGTTGATCCCGATCACACCGGATCCGCGCTCGCCCTCGATGACGTACGTCTCCAGCCGGGCGCCGTTGGTGACGTCGACGATGTGCACGAGCTCACCGGGCAGCAGATCGGCGGCGTCGAGCAGATCGGCGTCGATGGTCACCGATCCCACGTAGTGCAGGTCGGCCTGGGTGACGGTGGCTCGGTGGATCTTGGACTTGAAGAGAGTACGCAGCACTTTGGACTCCTGGAAGACGGCTCCCTGCCGGCTTTTTGCAGGTCAGGGGCGTCGTTCACTTTACATCGGCATGCCTTCGACTCGAAGACCCACAACATCGTGCGCCGTGGCGAGCAGGGTTTTCACCTGCGCGATCTGCGCAAATCATGCTGCCGCGAAGCCGTCGAGCAGGCACGCACGGAAGGCTGTCTCGGACTGATGCCGATTGGATGCCGACTTCCCTGATGCATCGTCAGATAGGTGAGGGCCTCCAGTTACTGGGACTGCTTGTGCAGCGAGCGCTGCGTGAGGAGCATCCTCTCGGCCCGGGAGTCCACTTTTGAGGTCATCTTGATTGGCGGATGGAAGTGCCGGTGACCCGGCGGACTGAGCGACTGGGTGCTGGTGCGACGATGCGTGGATGCGCGAGGTCAATGAGCTGATCAACGTCGACGATCCAGCCTGGCCGCTCCTCCTTCAGGAGCTGGCCGCCACCGACGTACCGGTTGAGGTGCTGCCCGGCGATGCCGAGATGGGCCGCGCCTCCCTGCTGCAACTACAGGTCTCCGCTCGATCGACTTTGGGCGGCATCGTACTGAACTGCGGCGGTCTGCTCGTGGACAGCGGGTGATTGCGGATCTTCGGAAGCCCGAGTGGTGCCGACGTCGAAGGGTTGCCCGGCCTGGCCGAGATCAACGCGATGCCCGCGACGTTCGATCCCGCATGGCCGTCCGGCGCAGGTCTCGTGGTCGCGCACGATGTGCTGGGCAGGGTCTTCACCCTCAACGGAGGCAACCCCCCTGAGGCTGGGCGGCCCGGCGAGCCGGGCGAGATCCTCTACTTCGCCCCCGATGCCCTTGGCTGGGAGGCCCTGGGTGCCAGCCACTCGGCATGGCTGTCCTGGATTCTCTCCGGAGGGCTCCAGGAGTTCTATGAGGGCCTGCGGTGGGACGGCTGGCGCGAGGAAGTCTCGGTGCTGAATTGCCGACAGGGACTGTCGTTCTTCCCGCCGTTGCGGTCGGCCGAGGCCCGCCAGGATCTGCCGGCGACCAGCCGTCGTGCGGTGCCAATGGCGGAACTCCTGAGCCTGAGCCGCAACTCGTGCCTTCAGTTCGACGGCGCCGATCCGGGGTTCCTCGGAGTCGCATGACCAGCCTCACCCGCCCAGACGCCGGTAGCAGATGAGGGTGGCGGCGATGCCGGCGAAGGCGAGGAAGTGTTCGGCCTTGCGCTCGTAGCGCCGGTGCAAACGGCGGCACCCGGCAAGCCAGGCCACTGTCCGTTCCACAGTCCAGCGGTGGCGGCCCAGGCGCTGGGAGGGCTCGATGCCCTTGCGGGCGATGCGCGGGGTGATGTTCCGGGAGCGCAGCCACCGCCGCACTTGGTCGTAGTCGTACCCCTTGTCGCCATGGAGTTTGGCGGGGCGTCGTCGACGCGGTTCGAGGCGGGAGCGGATCGGCGGGATGCCGCGCACGAGGGGTTCGAGGCCCTGGCTGTCATGAGTGTTCGCGGCGGAGATTCCGATCGAGAGGGGCAGACCGGACCGCTCGGTGATCAAGTGGATCTTTGATCCCTTCTTGCCGCGATCTACGGGATTCGGACCCGTCAGGTCCCCCCTTTGAGGGCCCGCATGTTCACCGAGTCGATCGCGCACCGCGACCGGTCCAACTCCCCGCGGGCACCGAGTTCGTCCAGGACCATGCGGTGGAGCTTGCCCCACACCCTGGCCCGGCTCCACTCGGTGAACCGACGGTGTGCGGTCGGTCCGGACGGACCGAAGACCGGCGGCAGTTGCCGCCAGGTACAGCCCGTCGTGGCCACGAACACGATCGCAGCCAGCACTTCGCGATCACCGTACCGCCGTCGACCACCGCCCTGCGGGCGCACCAGAGCAGCCGGTGGCTCCCGCACCGCGGATTGCCGGCAGCGGGATCGAGCGGGCCCCGGCATCACGCCGGGACCCGCTAAGCGTTCAAGACCATGCGCTGAGCACTGACGGCTGCTCCCCTGCCCGCGAAGGCCCGGCCTGCGGGAAGCGTGCCGTGAGCGCCGTGATGGTCTCTGTCATCCGGCTCAGGGGCGCCGGCCCCAGTCCAAACGGTCGGCCAGGCCGGCGGAGGCGAATGCGGCTGCCAGCTCCGTGCGGCCCTCGGTGAAGTGGGCCCAGCTGTCGAAGTGGACGGGCACCACGCGGCGGGCGCCGAGGAGCTGGGCAGCTTCGGCCGCCATGGCACTGTCCAGGACGATCACCTTCCCGTCGAAAACCTCGGCAAAGCGCGGCGCGCCGGCGAACAGGATGGCGGTGTCCACCGGGGCGAAGCGCTCGGCGATCTCCTTGACTGCGTCGAGGGAGGCGTTGTCGCCACTGACGTACACGGAGGGCAGGCCCTCCCCGGTCAGGATGAATCCGACGACCTCGCCGCAGATCGGCTCGACCTCCTCGCGCGGGCCGGGGCCGTGGACGGCGGGCACGCCGGTGACGGTGACCGTGCCGCCGTCGGGGCGGCCGAGCTCAATGGATTCCCAATCGGCCAGGCCCGTGGCCTTCTCGCCGAGGCGCTGTCCGCCACTGGGCGTGGTGAGGGTGAGGGGAACATCGGCGAGCAGGGCCCGGCCGGAGGTGTCGAGGTTATCGGCGTGCTCGTCGTGCGAGAGGAGCACCACGTCGATGGGGCCGAGGTCGGCGGGGTCAACGGCAGAAGGGGCGGTCTTGGTCAGGACCACGGCGGGCGCCTGAAAGTCACCGGGACCGTCGAAGGTCGGGTCGGTCAGGAAACGCAGACCGCCGTACTCGAAGAGCGCGGTCGGGCCGCCGAAGACGCGGACCGCGAACTGGTCGGTGACCGCGGAGGACGAAGACACGAAGAGAACACCTCACGGATAGTTATCGCTTGAACCGTGAGACGACCGTAGCGGTTTCTCACGGAAGCACGCAAGCCGTACCATGAGAGTCATGGAGGAGTCCGTGATCGAAGAGTTCGCCCTGCCGCCCGCACAAGGGGAGGAAGAGCACCTTTCTCTCGCCCTCGCCAACAGTGCGATGACCCTGCCCGGCGGGCACACGGTCGACCGCTTGGGGACTCCTGCGCAGACCAACGGGTGGCTGACGGAGCGCGGTCTTGCGCCCGTCGACGCCGGCATGCAGGAAATGTGTGCGTCACAGCTGCGCTCGCTGCGCGAACAGATCAGGTCGCTGTTCGCCGCCCGCGTCGCAGGGCTCCCCGCCCTCCCTGCCGCCGTCACGGCCATCAATGACGCCATGACCCGCGTCCCTACAGCCCCGCTGCTGCAGTGGGACGACAAGAGCGGCCCCTACCGCACCACCCCCCACCCCACCACCCAGATCGTCGACCACGCCCTGGCAACCCTCGCCGCCGACGCCGCCGACCTCCTCACATCCCCCGACGCCGAACGCCTCACCGCCTGCGGCTCCCCACCCTGCAACCGCTACCTGCTCCGCCACGGCCGCCGGCACTGGTGCTCCACCCGCTGCGGCGACCGCGCCCGCGCCGCCCGCGCCTACGCCCGCCGCACCCGGACCACCGCCGACTGAGTTCGGCCGCCCCGCCCCACCGACGGTTCACGAGACCCACACCGGGGCGCGGCTTCGCGCACCCGCAAACCCCCGGCATGGATGGTCGCTCCACGCCGGGCTGACGGCCTTCGAGGAGGGGCTGCCGTCGACGTTCCCCGGGCGGGCGAGGCCCGGTACCGGGGGCGTGTCGCTGACCAAGACCGTCGTCTACGCGGCCGACGACCAGCATGCGGACGAGGTGGTCGACGCGGTGCGCGCGGTCTTCGGGCAGAGGCCTGGATTGCGCCAGAAGGTGGGCCGGCACCGTCTCACCCCGGACGAGGAACTGGTCCACGGGCGGGCCAGGGGCGCCGGTACGCCACGGCGCTGGAAGTCATGACGCGATCCTGCGACCTGTACCGGGAGGCGGCGGAGCCGGCGCTGGCCGCCCTCGCCGAGGCGACCGGCGGCGACGGCATGCCCCGTCCACCCGTGCCCGCCGGCCGAGGGGGACGTCTCGCCGCTGAGAGCCTTCACGAAGGCGTTCGGTCGCTTCCGGGAGTCGAACAGCCGCTGACGGGGCTCCCTTTCCGGAAAATGTGCGGCTCATGTCCGCTCTCGCAGATAATTTTGCGGTGATCCATTGACCGGGGCCAAGGCGCCCGGATAGAAAGATCACGACCAGGATCGCGATCGCGGGTCCGGTCCATACAGCTGCGCCCCGGGGGATTTCGCTTTGCCGCACACAGATGCACTTCGTCCTGCCCGCGTCCTCGTGGTCGAACCCGCCTCCTCCGGAGGCGCCACCCTGATCGGCGTCGCGGCCGAGATGGGACTGCGGGTCGTCGTCGCCACCGCCGACTCCGGCGACCGCCGGCTCTCCGACGCTGTGCGCGCGGCGGCCGACTCGGTGCTGACGGTGGAGACCAACGACCAGGCCGCCCTCGAAGCGGCCGTGCTCGAACTGCACCGGGCCGAGCCGTTCGAGGCGGTGCTGCCGGGCTCCGACATCTATGTGACGGCGACCGCGCGTGTCGCCGCGGCACTGGACCTGCCCGGCCTGCCCGTGGCGACCGTCGACCGGGTCCGGGACAAGAGCGTCATGCGAGCCGCCGTGGCGGAGGCCGGGCTGCGCACCCCGCGCTTCGCCCAGGCGACCACCGACGCCGAACTGCGCGCCGCGGCCGAACGGGTCGGCTTCCCCTGCGTGCTGAAGCCGGTCGCCTGCTCCGGCAGCATCCACGTCAGCCGCGCCGACGACCTCGACCAGCTCACCGCCGCGTTCCAGCGGCTCGTGACCGACCCGGAGCCCGACATGGGCAAGCTGCACGAGCACCGGGTGCTCGTCGAAGAGTACGTCCAGGGCCCCGAGTTCAGCGCCGACGGCTACGTCCTGGAGAGCGGCGAGGTCACCGTCGTCGCCCTCAGCCGCACGCTGCTCGGCCCCGAGCCCGACTTCGTGGAGCTGGGCCACCTCACCCCGGCGCTCGTCGACGACGCCACCCTGAAGAACGTCGAGGCGTACGTCGGCGACGTCGTCCGCGCCGTGGGCATCACCAGCGGCCCCTTCCACTGCGAACTGCGCCTGACCGCCGACGGTCCGGTGCTCATCGAGATCGGCGCCCGGCTGCCGGGCGACCGGATCGTGGAGCTGCTGCGGCTCGTGACCGGCGTCAGCCTGCCCAGGGTGGCCGTCGCCACCGCACTCGGCGTCGGCCCGGAGGCGGCCGGCGCCTTCGCGCGGCCGCAGGCCGAGAGCGCCGGCATCCGCTTCTTCTCCGCCGCGGGCCGCTCCTCGTACCGGGAGCTCACCGGGTGGCCGGAGCTGGAGGCACTGCCGGAAGTCACCGAGACCGCCGTGTACTTCGCACCGGGCGAGACCATCCCAGGCGTCGAGGACTGCCGCTCGCGCCTCGGCCACGCCCTGTTCACCGCCGACTCGCCGCAGGGCGCCCTGGACCGCTGGCAGGCTCTCGGCGACCTCGTCGTCCCGGCCTGACCCGGCGGTTCCCCCCATGAACGCACACATACTCGACTACGCGGCCGTCGGCATCGGCCCCGCGAACATGAGCCTCGCCGCGCTCGCCCATCCGGTCGAAGGGCTGCGCGGCGCCCACCTGGAACGCCGTGAGAGCTTCTCCTGGCACCCCGGACTGCTGCTGCCCGAGGCCACCCTCCAGGTCTCGCTGCTCAAGGACCTGGTGACACTGGTCGATCCGACCAGTCCCTTCTCGTTCCTGTCGTTCCTCGCGAGTGAGGGCCGGCTCTACCGGTTCCTGGCCGCGGACTTCCCGGCCGTCCTGCGCGCCGAGTTCAACCAGTACCTCCAGTGGGTCGCCGCGCGGCTGCCGAGCCTGACGTTCGGGGCGGACATACACAGCGTGGACTTCCACGACGGGGCCTTCCACCTCCGCACCGACACAGACGAAGTGACGGCACGTCATCTCGTGCTCGGCACTGGGCTCACCCCGTCCGTCCCCGAGCCGTTCCGTCCCTTCCTCGGCCCCACCGTCTTCCACTCCGGGGAGTTCCTGCAGCGGGTCCCCGAGGTGGCCGGACGGCAGGTCGTCGTGGTCGGCGGCGGCCAGAGCGGCGCGGAGATCGTGCGCCACCTGGCGGCCGGCGCGGCCCCCGAGAGCATCACCTGGGTCAGCCGGCGCTCGTCGTTCCTGCCGATGGACGACTCGCCGTTCGCCAACGACCTCTACACGCCCGACTACGTACGCCGCTTCCACGCGCTGCCCGCCGACCACAAGGCCCGACTCCTGGAGCAGCAGAAGTACACCAGCGACGGCATCGACCTCCAAGTCCTCCAGGACATCTACCGGTTGAGCTACCGCGACGAGTTCATCGAGAACAACCCCGGCAGGCTGCGCTTCCTGGCGGACTGCGCGGTCACCGCGATCGAGGGCGACCCCGACGAATGGAAGCTCGTCGTCGAGTCCTCGGGCCCGGACGCACCCGCCGTGCTCGCCGCCGATATCGTGATCCTGAGCACCGGATACGCCTACGCGTTGCCGGACTTCATGGCTCCGCTGGACGCGCGACTGCGGCGGGACGGCGGGATGCTCGTCGTCGGCGACGACTTCTCGGTCGCATGGGACGGGCCTGCGGAGAACCGGATCTACCTCCAGAACGGCGCCCGGCACTCCTGGGGCGTCGCCGATCCCAATCTCAGCCTGCTCGCCTGGCGCAGCGCGGTCATCCTCAACAGCATGCTGGGTGAGAGGAGGTATCCGGTATGACCGCTCGTCAGGTCTCGCAGTTCCAGGCCGAGGCGGTCGGCGTCCTGGTCCCGTTCGCTCCGACCGAGGTGGAACCCGACGGAGTGACCGTCGCCGAGGCGGACTTCGCCCGTTCGGTCTTCCCCCGCGTGCCGTTCGAGGCGGCCCGCTTCACCGTGCCGCCGGGCGGGACCAGCTCGCCCGACCAGCACGCGGTCCAGGAGATCTGGGTGGTCCACGCCGGATCCGGCACCCTGGATGTGGACGGCGAACGGTCGCTCGTCGGGCCCGGCTCCCTGGTGGGCTTCGCCTCGCAGGCCGTCCACGAGATCTTCGCCGACCAGGGCGAGGAACTGGTCATCTACTCCTTCTGGTGGTCGGCGCCCGATGAGTGAGCGCACCACCGGGACCAGTGAGGCGCCCCACTACGACCTCGCCGTCGTCGGCGCGGGCGCGGTCGGCGCCCTCGCCGCGTACTACGCCGTGCGCCGGGACCCGGGCCGCCGCGCCGCCGTGATCACGCATGCCGGACGGGGGACGGGCGCGACCCGTCTCTCGGCCGGGTTCGACACACCCACGGGGCACAACCCGGCCCAGCGCGCCCTGGCCGCCCGCAGCACCGCGCTCTTCGACGAGCTCGCCGCCGGGCTCGGCGACGCCGGACGCGCGCCGGTCGACGTTCGCTGGCTGGTGGCGCGCGAGAACACGGCCGCGCTCGACGCGACCATGGCCGACGGCGGCCGCACCCGCCCGGTCACCGGGGAGCAGCGGGCCCTGCTCGACCGGACGTTCCCCGGCCTCGCCCACGACGACGATCAAGTCCTGCTCGCCTCCGCCCCCATGACGGCGGGTCAGCCCCAATGGCTCACCGACCGGCTTCTCGACGAGGTCCTCGGCCGCCCGGACAACACCCTCCTGGAGGGCTTCCGGGTCACCGAAGTACGCCGTACGGGCAGGCGCGTCGAACTGGTCGCCGCCGACGGCAGCCGGATCACCGCCGCCAAGGCGGTCCTCGCGCCGGGCCCGTGGGCCCTCGACGGCCCGGTGGCGGCGGCGGCCCGCGAGCGCGGGGCCCGGGTCAAGAAGGTGGTGGCGTTCCACATCATGACGCCGCCCCCGCCGGGCGCCCCGGCACTCGTCCTGGAGGACGCCGACGCCTTCCTGCTGCCCCACCGCCCCGGCGGCCACTGGATCTTCAGCATCACCTCGCCCGACTGGGATCGCGGCCCCGACGAACCGCTCGCCATCGACGCCCGTGACCGGGAACTCGCCCGAGCCCTGCTCGCCCGGCACGTACCGGGATTCCTGCCGCACCTGCTCGGCGGCCGGGTCTTCAGTGACTGCTTCACCCCCGGCCATCTGCCGGTCGTGGACACGGTCGGCGGCGACGACGTGGTCATGGCCATCGGCGGCTCCGGCTCCGGCTATCGACTCGCCCCGGCCATGGCCGAGGACGCACTGAACCTGCTCGACGGGAGAGCGCGAGCATGAGCCTGCTGACCGGGGACACGCACACCCCCCGGCACTACCTCCTGGTGCCGCCCGAAACCACGCCCAACGGCCCCCTGCACCTCGGCCACATCGGTGGCCCCTTCCTGTGGTCGGACATGATCGCGCGGCATCTGCGGGTCCGGGGCGACCTGCCGTTGGTGATCACCGGCAGCGATGTGTACGAGTCGTACGTGACGCTCAAGGCGCACGCCGAGGACTCCACACCCGGCGAGGTCGCCGCCCACTACGGACGGCGCATCCAGGACGACTTGGCCGCGCTGCGCATCGGCGTCGACGCGTTCATCGTCCCCGATCAGCAGCCCTGGCGAGAGCAGTTCGAGCAGGAGGTCGCCGCCTCGATCGAGCGGCTGACGGCCCGGGGCGCGGTGCTGACGCGCACCGAGCGCGTGCCCCACTGCACGGCGTCGGACCGCTGGGTGGTGGGCGGCTGGCTCCAGGGCCGCTGCCCCGAGTGCGGTGCGGGCATCGCCAGTTACTTCTGCGAGGAGTGCAGTGCGCACTTCCTGCCCGAGTCGGTCGTCGAGCCGCGCCCCCTGCTGGACGAGGGGCCGCTGACCTGGCGGGAGATCTCCAGCCTCTTCCTGCGGCTGCCCGACCACGACCTCCTGGACACCACGCTCGTGGACCTGGGCGTCGCCGACCGCTACCGGGCGACCGTGGCGCGCTTCCTGGAGCGCGACGGCCTGACCGTACGGCTGAGCGCCCCGCAGACATGGGGGGTTCCGCTGCCCGGACCCGAGCCGGACGTGCCGCGCGCCCTCTTCCCGTACGCCGGGATCTTCATGTTCGCCCGCCTCGCCGGCGCCGTCCACGGCCGGCTCTCCGGCACCGGCGTGAACGCCTTCGACCCGGACTCCGGGGTCACCACCATCACCACCCTGGGAATCGACAACGTGATCCCTACCCTGGTCTCGATCGTCGGCACCAGCCTGCTGCACGGCGACATGAAGCCGTACGACCGGTGCCTGATCAACAACTTCTACCGGCTGGCCGGGCGGAAGTTCTCCACCAGCGCCCAGCACGCCATCTGGGCGGCGGACATCGCCGCGTCGCCCGCCATCGGCGTGGACACCGTCCGGTACTACCTCGCCGGGGCCGATCTGGAGTCAGGGGCGGCGAGCTTCGAGACGGCGGACTTCCTTCAGACCGCGAACGCCACGCTCGCCGACGGCCTCGGCAAGCGGATCGACGCCGCCTGGAGCCGGCTCCCCGAGGGGCCGCCGCAGGCCCCCGCCCCGGCCGCCGCCGACCTCCTGGAGTCCCTGCTCGCCGAGCAGTCCGCGTCGCTCGACGGCGCCCGTGTCTCGACCCGGCGCGCGGTCGCGGCGCTCGACCGCTGGTGCGCCGACGACGTGGTCGCCCACGCGGCTGAGGACGGCGCCTACTGGTGGCTCAAGGGCCTGTCCCTGCTGGCGTTCCCGGTGATGCCGGACCTCGCCGAGCTCGTCTGGCAGCGCCTCGGCGGCACCGGAGAGCCTCGCGCGGCGGCCTTCCTCGCCAGGACCCCGGCCCTCCGGGACCGGGCCGCGCCCGGCTTCGGCCGGGTGAGCGCCGCCGATCTGGACGCCTGCCTGCCCGACACCCTTCGACCGGGAGCGGACGCGTGACCGACCGGACCACCCCGCTGTACGTCGTCCTCAACCGCTCCGGCGACGAGTTCGGCGAATACCACCGTTTCCTCGACGGCCGTCCGTGCCGGACGGTGTACCTCACCACGCCCGGTGGGCTGCCCGCGCTCGACCAGGACGGGGCGACCGAGGTCCACGTGCGCGACAGCCTCGCCCACGACGACCTGCTGCCCCTCGTACGGGAGATCGCGGACCGGCACGGCACGCCCGAGGCCGTCTTCGGCCAGTCCGAGTACGACATCCTGACGGCCGCCCGGCTCTCGGCCGCACTCGGCGTCCCCGGCGGCTACGGTCTCGACCTCGTCGTACGGTTCAAGGACAAGCCCGCCATGAAGAGCGCGGTGGGCGCGGCCGGACTGCGGGTTCCCCGGTTCCGTCGCCTCGACGACGCGCCCACCGCGGAGACGGTCGTAGACGCCCTCGGCGGTCTTCCCCTGGTGCTCAAGCCGCGCGCCGCGGCGGGCTCCCAGGGAGTCACGGTCGTCCACAGCACCGACGAACTGCGCGACGCGCTCAAGGGCGTCGACCTCGAGGCTTACGAGTGCGAGGAGTACGTCGACGGGGACATTCTCCACGTCGACGGCGTCCGTCGCTCCGGCCGCCTCCACTTCGTGACCGCTTCGCAGTACGTCCACACCTGCCTGGACTACGCACACGGCCGCCCGCTCGGCTCGGTCCTGCTCGACCCGGGCCCCGAGCGCGACGAGCTCACCACGTTCGCCGACCGCTGTCTGCGGGCGCTCGGGCTGCGCGACGGCGCGTTCCACCTGGAGGCGATCCGACGTCCGGGGGGCGAGCTGGTGTTCCTGGAGGTCGGGCTGCGGCCGGGCGGCGCGCAGGTGCCGTTCCTGCACGTCGACCTTTACGGCATCGACCTGTTCGCCGAGGCGTTCCGGGCGGCCCTGGGCCTGCCCCCGCTGTGGCAGCCCTCCGAACCGGTCGGGCACCGGGCCGGCGGCTGGCTCATCTACCCCGCTCCGCGCGAGCTGCCCGGACGGGTCGTCGCGCGCACCTCGCCCAGGTCGGCCGTCCCCGAGGTCTACCACGAGGAACTGCCCGCGATCGGCCAGATCATGACCGGGCCCGGCAGTTATGACGAGGGCTGCGGGATCTTCCGGTTCCGGGGGCGGAGCGCCGCCGCGGTGCGCGCCGCCGTGCACGCCGCGATGGAGGTGTACGGGCTGCGGACCGAGCGGGCCGAGGGAGCTGAGCCGCATGGCTGAGGCACGCCGGTACGCCGCCGTGCTGCGCGCCTGGTTCCGGGAGACCCTTCCGGCAGCCGGGAACGCGCGCAGACTCGGCGTCCTCACGCTCATCCAGTCCCTGGGGCTCGGGGTGTTCCTCACCTCCAGCGCCGTGTTCTTCACCCGGACCCTCGGCATCCCCGCCCAGCGCGTGGGCCTCGCCCTGTCGGTCGCCGGGCTCTGCGGTCTGGTCTGCACCGTGCCCATCGGCCGACTCGCGGACCGGCTCGGCGCGGGCCGGGTGCTCGCCGTCAACTTCCTGCTCGCGGCCGCCGGCTTCACCGCATACTGCCTGGTGGACGGCTTCGCCGCGTTCCTCGCGGTCGCCTGCGCCATCGCGGTCCTGGAGACCTCGGCGGGCGCGCTCCTTGCGTCGCTCACCGACGCGCTGGTGGGCGAGGCGGAGCGGGTCAGGGTGAGCGCGCAGATGCGCAGCCTGTTCAACCTGGGCTTCCTCGGCGGCGCCGCGCTGGCCGGAGCCGCCATCGCGGCCGGCACCTCGACCGCCCTGTACGCCGCGGTCCTGGCCAACGCCGCCCTCCAGTTGGTCTCCGTCGCCGTGCTGCTCGGGATGCGGCTGCCCGCGGACGCCGGGCCCCGGGCCGCCGCCGAGGCGCCGGGCGGGGTGCTGCGCAGCGCCGCGCTGCGGGACGTGCGCTATGTGGCGGTCGCGCTGGTGTGCGGCGCTCTGGAGTTGTACCACCCGCTGCTGACGGTCGGTCTGCCGCTGTGGATCGTCACCGGCACCGACGCGCCCGCGCTGCTGGTGTCGGGGCTGCTCATCCTGGACACCGTCCTGGTGCTGCTGTTCCAGGTCGCGGTCAGCAGGGGCGCGCGTACCCCGGCGGGAGCGGCGCGTATGCTGCGCGGGGCGGGGTGGGCGCTGGGGGCGTCCTGCCTGGTCTTCGCGGTGAGCGGGGGGCACGGCGTGCTCCTGGACAGCGCGGCCCTGCTGGGCGGTGCGCTGGTGCTCGTCCTCGGCGAGCTGTACCAGGCGTCGGCGAGCTGGGGCCTGTCCTTCGGGCTCGCCCCGGCGGGCCGGCAGGGGGAGTACCAGGCGGTGTTCTCCCTGGGGCGCGGGCTCCAGCAGTTCGTCGGGCCGTGGCTGATGACCTCCCTGGTCGTCGGCGCGGCGGCGACCGGCTGGCTGGTCCTCGCGGCGCTCTTCACCGTGCTCGGGCTCGCCGCGCCGCCGTTGGTGCGCGGCCTGGAGAAGGCCCGCGCGCGGACGGAGCCGACGTTGGCCTGAGCGGACCGGCCGGCGCCCGTCCGGACCACATGTGTCACACCCGTCCGACCGAAACAAGTAGGCGAGCACCATGACCGTACAGCGACGACACGACCCGGACGAGCGCGGCTTCGCCAGCGACAACTACGCGGGGGCGCACCCCGAGATCCTTGCGGCGATCGCCCTGGCCAACGGCGGCCACCAGGTCAGCTACGGCGCCGACGTCTACACCGAGCGCCTCCAGGAAGTGGTGCGCGGCCACTTCGGCCCCACCGCGCACACGTACCCGGTCTTCAACGGCACCGGCGCGAACGTGGTCGCGCTGCAGACCATGCTCGACCGCTGGGACGCCGTGGTCTGCGCCGAGTCGGCCCACATCAACGTCGACGAGGGCGGGGCGCCCGAGAAGGTCGCCGGGATCAAACTCCTGACGGTGCCCGCATGGGACGGCAAGCTCACCCCTGAGCTGATCGACCGTCAGGCATGGGGCTTCGAGGACGAGCACCGGGCCCGGCCCAAGGTCGTCTCGATCGCCCAGTCCACCGAGCTCGGCACCTGCTACACGCCGGACGAGATCCGTGCGATCTGCGACCACGCGCACGGCCTCGGCATGCTCGTCTACCTGGACGGCGCCCGGCTCGCCAACGCCGCCGCCACCCTCGGCGTGTCCCTGCGTGAGATGACCACCGACGCCGGCGTGGACGTCCTCTCGCTCGGCGGCACCAAGAACGGGCTGCTCTTCGGCGAGGCGGTGATCGTGCTCAACGAGGACGCGGTGCGCGGCATGGCTCACCTGCGCAAGACGAGCATGCAGCTGGGCTCCAAGATGCGTTTCGTGTCGGTGCAGTTCGAGGCGCTGCTGGGCGGCGACCTCTGGCTGCGCTCGGCGGCCCGCTCCAACGCGATGACCCAGCGGCTGTACGAGGCGGTGCGCCACCTGCCGGGCCTGGAGATCCCCCGCCCGGTGCAGGCCAACCAGATCTTCGCCGTCCTGCCGCCGGCCGTCACCGAGCGTCTCCAGAAGCGTTTCCGCTTCTACACCTGGGACGAGCAGGCCGGCGAGGTCCGCTGGATGACCTCCTTCGACACCACCGAGGGCGACGTGGACGCGTTCGCGGCGGCGATCGCGGAGGAGCTGGCGGCGGAGCGAGGCCAAGGGCCGGCGGGCGCGCTGACCATGGCCGAGCGCGAGGAACTGGTGCAACTGCGCCGTAAGGTCCGCGAAATGGAAGAGACGATCGAAGCGCTGGGGAAAGAGCCTGCCTTCTCCGCGAACCGCAAGACGAAGTAGCCGGCGGCGGAAGCCTGGGAGGTCAGGCGAGCGCCCTGACCCCAAGGCAGCGTCGGTCCCAGCAGGTCCGGAATCTCGGACCGGCGCGCGGCCGGAACCGGCCTGGGCGTGGGCGCGGACAGCTCCGCAGTGCGGGGACCCTGCGACAGCGACGCTGTTCGCTGAGTACTCCATGCCAGGGTCTACTTCATTCCCGTGGTGGCGATTCCCTTGACGAGATAGCGCTGGCCGACGAGGAAGACGATGAAGACGGGGATCAGCGTGACGACGGACATCGCGAACAGCGAGCCCCATGAGGCTCCGCTGGTGGCGTCCACGTAGTTGCGCAGGGCCACGGGCGCCGTCTGCAGTTCCGGCTTGGTCAGGTAGATCAGCTGGCCCAGGAAGTCGTTCCAGGTCCAGATGAAGGTGAAGATCGCGGTGGTGGCCAGGGCCGGCAACGAGATCGGCAGCAGGATGCGGAAGTAGATACGCCAGTACCCGGCTCCGTCGATCTTGGCCGCCTCGTCCAGCTCGGTGGGGAGACTCCGGAAGAACTGGATCATCAGGAAGATGAAGAAGGCGTCTGTGGCCAGGAACTTGGGGACGATCAGCGGAAGGAACGTGTTCACCCATTCGATCTTGGAGAACATCACGTACTGCGGAATGATGAGTACGTAGATCGGCACCATGAGGGTCAGCATCATCATGCCGAAGAGGAACGCCCGTCCGCGGAACTTGAGCCTCGCGAAGGCGTAGGCCGCCATGGAGCAGCTGACCAGGTTGCCCAGCAGTGCACCCAGGACGACGACCGCCGAGTTCATGAGGTACACCCCGAACGGGTACGACAGTGCGTTCCAGCCGTCGGCGTAGTGGCTGAAGTCGGTCTTCGTGGGCAGCAGTGAAGGCTCACGGAAGATCAGGGCATCGGGTTTGATCGAGCTGGCGATCATCCACAGCAGCGGGTAGAGCATCACCAGCCCGGCGGCGATCAGAACGGCGTGCTTGAGGAGCGCCCGCATGCGAACCACCCGCCTGCGGCGGTGCGGGGCGGGCGCGGGGGCAGGGGCCGGCGAAGAAGCGTCATCGGCCTTCAGGAGTGTCATCTCACTTACCGTCACTGTAGAAGACCCATCTCTTGCTGAAGTAGAAGTTGATTGCGGTGAGGGCGCCGACGATCACCACGAGCAGCCACGCCATGGCCGAGGCGTATCCCATGCGGAGTTGGCCGAAGCCTTCCTCGTACAGGTACAGGGAGTAGAAGAGAGTGGAGTCCGAGGGACCTCCTGTCCCCCCGCTGACGATGAACGCCTGGGTGAACGACTGGAAGGAATTGATCACCTGCAGCACGAGGTTGAAGAAGATGATCGGGGTCAGCAGGGGCACGGTGACGTGCAGGAACTGGTGCCAGCGGCCGGCGCCGTCGAGGGCGGCCGCTTCGTAGTACTGCTCGGGGATCTGCCGCAGGCCGGCCAGGAAGATCACCATCGAGGAGCCGAAGGTCCACACGTGCAGGACGATGAGGCTGTACAGCGCGGTCTCGGGGTTGGAGATCCAGCCGGGCCCGTGGATCCCGAACAGTGCGAGGAACTTGTTCACCAGGCCCTCGGTGCCGAAGACCTGTCGCCACAGGACGCCCACCGCGACCGAGGCACCGAGCAGCGAGGGCAGGTAGTAGACGGAGCGGTAGAACGCGAGTCCCCTGATGCCCCGGTTGAGGACCATCGCCAGGGCGAGGGCGACCGCCAGCAGCAACGGCACGCTGAGGGCGACGTAGACGAAGGTCACGCTCAGGGACTTGAGCAACCGGGGGTCGTCGAGCATCTTGCTGTAGTTCGCGAATCCGACCCACTCGGGAGAGCTCAGCAGGTTGTAGTCCGTCATCGAGAAGTACAGCGAGGCGATCATCGGACCGAGCGTGATGCCGGCCATGCCGATGAACCACGGCAGAAGGAAGACCCACGCGGTCCGTTCTTCTTTTCTGGCCGCCTGGCTGAGGGGTCTGCGGAGCACAGTCATCGTCCTCGGGTTCTTGGATCAGGTGCGGGATTCAGGAGCCGCTCGACGACGGCTCGGCCTGCTGCGACGTGGCCAGGGGACTGCGCACGACGGCGACGTCCGCCGCGTCGAGGACGAGCGTCTCCCCCACGTCCAGGCGGCGTCCGGTGATCAGGTCGGTGCCGGAGCGTTCGAGAGTGACGGTCGCCTTGTCCTGCCGGTGGTTCAGCAGGAACAGGTACGCGCTTGTGCCGGTCCGTCGCTCGGTGACCTCGACGCCCCGCGGTGCGGCGTGCGCCGGTCGAACCCCGGCACGGTCCAGGACGTGACGCACCAGGGCTTCGAGGGCGTCGTCGTCCAGACGTGTGCCGACGTACACGGCACGGCCCTGGCCGAGTTCGCGCTCGGTCACCGCTGCTTTGCCGGCGAGATGGCCCGTGCGGTAGACGGCGAGCGGTCGGGCGGTCTCCGTTTCGAGGTCGTCCTGCCACACGGTGGCGGTCGCGAGGAAGCCGTTCAGTGCGGTCTGCTCGGCTGCCGCCTGGACCGGCACCGTTGCCTCGGCGGACAGTGGAGAGAACTCCTGGACGTGCGCGCCGATCACCTCGCGCAGGGCCCCCGGATACCCGCCTTCGACGATCCGGTCGTCCTCGTCGACGATCCCGGAGAAGTACGAGACGACGAGATGGCCGCCGTCCTCCACGAACGTCCGCAGTGCCGGGCTGTGTTGACTGGTCATCAGGTACTGGTTGGGGATGACCAGGACGCGGTAGGGAGACAGGTCGTCGTCGAGGGTGACGACGTCGACGGCGACCTGGCTGTTCCACAGGGCCCGGTAGTGCCGGGCCACGGTCTCCCGGTAGTCGAAGGTGTTGTCCGGGTGGGCGCAGCCTTCCACGGCCCACCAGTTCTGCCAGTCCCACACGATCGCCACCTGCGCGCCGGTCCGCGCCGTGGCGACCTCGTCGATGGACCGCAGCTCGTTGCCGAGCGCCTTGACCTCCTGCCACGTCCGGGTCTTCTCACCGCCGTGCGGGAGCATCGCCGAGTGGAACTTCTCCTGCCCCTGGCGTGAGGCCCGCCACTGGAAGAACATCACCGCGTCGGAGCCGTGCGCGACGGCCTGGTAGGAACCCAGGCGCATCCGGCCCGGCTGTTTGACCTGGTTAATCTTCCACTGGCTGACCGCGCCGGCCGCCTGCTCCATCAGCATCCAGGGCTGCCCGCCGCGCAGGGAGCGCATCAGGTCGTACTGGAAGGCAGCGGTGACCAGCGAGTGGGGCATTGCCGGGTCGGGGTAGCAGTCGAAGGCGACGACGTCGAGTTCCTTGGCCCAGCGGTGGCTGTCGGTCAGCCGGCACTGGAAGAAGTTGGTGGTCGCCGGCACGTCCGGCGTGATCCCGTGGAGCAGGTCGCGCTCCCGCGTGACGAGTTCCAGCAGGAGGTCGGAGGTGAAGCGGGAGAAGTCCAGCTCACGGGAGGGGTTGGCCCAGCCGCGCACGGGCCCGGGCAGGTGCACCTGGGACCAGTCGCTGTAGCGCTGGCTCCAGAGCGCCGTGCCCCACCGGTGGTTGAGTTCGTCCAGCGTGCCGTACCGCTGCCGCAGCCAGCCGCGGAAGCGGTCGTCGCACAGGTCGCAGTAGCAGTCGGAGTGGTACTCGTTGCCGATGTGCCACATGGCCAGTGCGGGATGCTTTCCGTACCGCCCGGCCAGTTCGGTGGCCATGCGCAGGCTGCGGTCACGGTAGACCGGAGAGGAAGGGCAGAAGTGCCCTCGGCTGCCGATGCCGTGCCGCACTCCCTGCCGGTCGGCCGACAGTGTCTCGGGGAAGTCCGTGGCCAGCCACGGCGGTGGTGCGGCGTTCGGCGTCGCGAGGTTGACGTGGATGCCGTTCGACCACAGCAGGTCCATGATCTCGTCGAGCCATGAGAAGTCGAACCGGCCGTCGGCCGGCTCCAGCATGGACCAGGAGAAGACGCCCAGGCTCACGAGCCGCACGCCTGCGGCTCGCATGAGCCGGACGTCCTCCTGCCACACCTCCCTCGGCCACTGTTCCGGGTTGTAGTCCCCGCCGTAGACGACTCCCGGCAGTCGACGGCGAAAGGTGGTCATGCGCGGGTCGTTCATGCGCGGATCGGGCACAGCGGGGGTTCCCTTCCGGAAAGCGCTACTGCACGTGGTTTCTCACATCTGGGACTTGATCTCGGAGATGAACTTCCTGGCCGCCTCCTTCGGCGACAGACGGTCGAACAGCACGTCCTCGTTGAGGCGCTTGAAGGTGTCGGGAAGCGCGGGGCCGGCCTTCGCGTTGGACATGTGCACCGCGGTCGGCTTCAGGGCGTTGATACGGGCCAGGTAGTCCGCGATCCGCTTCTCGGCAGGTGACAACACCGGCCTGATCGCCTTGATCACGTCGGGGTTGACGGGCACTCCGCGGTCGAACTTCTGGATCTTGTTCGCCTCGGGCGAGTTGACCAGGAAGTCGATCAGCTCGGCGGCCTCCTCGGGGTGCTCGGTACGTGCGGAGGCGCCGTACCAGATGCCGGGCTTGGTGTAGGCGCCGACCTGGGCGGCTCCGTCCTCGCCGGGGAAGAGGAGCAGCTTGGTCTCGCGCTGGCTGGCCGTCTCGAGCGCACCGAGCTGGGTGACCGACATCTCGGTCATGGCCGCCTTGTGGGTGGCGACCAGGTTCTGCTCGATGCCGGCTCCGGCCGCCTGTGCCTCGACCGCGGACTCCGGGCTGGTCGTGCCACCGCTGTCACGCAGCTTGAGGACCCACTTCCAGTAGTCGGCCAGGTTCTCCTCGGTGAAACCGATGTCGCTGCCGTCCTCGTTCCAGAAGTCCTCGCCGTGCTGCCGGAGCCAGACGCCCAGCATGTTGGGGTAGAGCTCCATCACACTGCCGACCAGACCGGGCTCCGCCTTGGAGAGGGCGGTGGCGGTCTTCACGTAGTCGTCCCACGACCACTTGGTGTCGTCCGGCACGGGCACGCCGGCCTTCTTGAACGCCGCCGGATCCACGGCCACACCGAACGCGCTGTCGCCGGCCGGGAGGCCGTAGAGACCGCCCTTCACGGTCGTCATCGCCATCGAGTTCTGGGTCAGCTTGTCGGTGTGCAACAGGTCCTTGTACTTCTTCAGGTCCAGCAGCTGCCCGTTGTCGATGTAGGAGAACATGAACGGGTCGGTGATCTGCAGGACGTCGGGCATGTCACCGGCGGCGGCACCGGTCGACAGCTTCTTCCAGTAGTCGTCCCAGTTGGAGTACTCGGGCTGGACGTCGATGTTCGGGTGCTCCTTCTCGAACACCGCGATCATCTGCTTGGTCATCTCGTGCCGGGCGTCGTAGCCCCACCAGTTGAACCGGATGACGGTCTTGCCGCTTTCGCTCCCGGAGGAGCCTCCCGCGCAGCCCGCGGACAGGACCAGGGCGAAGACCGAACAGGTCAGCCCGACGGCACGCAGTCGGGTGCGTCTGGTGAGGCGGGAAGGGTTGGTCATGATGAGGGCTCCTCTGCTGGATTACCCGGGCTGTGCGCCCGACCGGGGATACGTCGTGTCAGGAAGCCGGTTCCCGGCACCGGCCGTATCGCCGCGCGGTGGCGGGGCTGCACAGCTCGGGTGCTTCGGCCCGCGAAGACAGGTCTTCCTGCGGTCCGTGCGGATGGTTGCCCGCCCCGGCTTGTCGAACTCTCGGGCGGATTGCGACGGCTCTGACCAGTGTGGGTGTGAACGTGTGCTTGAACCTTGTCCTCGGCGTACTGAGCCGCTGGGCCGGATCGACCGCGAGCACCGCACCGGGTTGAGGTCCGTGTGACGTCAGTAATAGTGAACGTTCACGCGGCGAGCGTAATGACGGACCACATTCCGGTCAAGGCTCTGGACGACAACGCTTGTGACGTCAGTGGAAGTTCAACGCCCCGGCACGTTCCGGAAGGCGGCGGGGGCGTGGGAACGCGCCCGGACGGCCGCGTCCGGGCTGGTGGGGAGGGGAACGCAGGGTGCCGCGAGCGGGGCCCCTGGGATTGCGGTGAGGGATCGATCGAGCTCTAGCGCATGACGTCGCCGGTCCTTGCCGGGCCGGCCGACTCGCGCAGCACGAGGCGTGAGTTGAGGTCCAGGTGGAGTTCCGGCTCCGCCTCCTGGTGAATGCGGGCGAGCAAAGCTTTCATGGCCTGCCGACCCATGGCCTCGCGGTCGAGGTCCACGGTCGAGATGGAGGGGTTGAAGTACGCGGTGAACTCCTGGTTGTCCCAGCCGAAGACGCTCACGTCCTGCGGGACCCGCCATCCGCGGTCCTGGAACCCGCGGATGACGCCCATGGCGACGTCGTCGTTCGCGGCGAGCACCGCGGTGACGCCGGAATCGGCCGACAGGCTCTGAGCCGCGTCGTATCCGGACCGCACCGACCAGTCGCCGTCGATGACGGCGTAGTTCTCCAGGCCGCGCTCGGCGATCGCCCGCAGATAGACCTCGCGTCGTTTACGTGCCGACATCCAGTCCGTGCTGCCGGCGACATGGATGAACCGGCGATGGCCTATGGAGGCGAGGTGGTCGATGATTTTGGCGGCCGGCTCGCCGTCTGCCGTGATGCCATGGGCCCGCATCTGGTCGTCGTACTCGCCGACGACCACGGTCGGGGTCTGCTCGAGTCCGAGCTGTTCGATGTCGCCGATGGGGGTGAAGGTGAGCACTCCATCGGCCTGACCCGAGTCGAGCAGATCACGGACCCGGCCCCCTCGAACCCTCTCGTCGCCTTCCAGGCCGACGATGTCCAGCATGTATCCGGCTGTCTGTGCTTCCGCGGAGGCTCCCCGCAGGATCTGAGAGGGCACGAAGGTCGTCATGGACGGCAGGACCACGGTGATGCGGTGCGACTTGCGGGTACGCATCGACCGCGCCACCAGGTTGGGGCGGTAGTCCAGGTGAGCCACGGCCTGTTCGATGCGGACCACAGTCTGCGGTTTCAGACCTCCGTTTCCCCGCAGGAAGCGGGAGACGGTCTGATGGGACACCCCCGCGTGCGCCGCGACGTCGAGGATGGTGGGACGCTTCTTGCGGGGATTCTTCGGTCTCTCCACATTCCGCTCCGATCGCTCCGGTCTCGCGTCCGCGTCCACAGTGCTTCCCCGCCGCCTCTCTCCGCCCCGCACGGCCGTCGGTACCTTACTGCCGAGGCTCTGGCGGCCGTGTGCGCCGTGACTCTCGTCCGTCTCATCGGTACGCCTCGGCCGACCCTGCCGGTTGACTGCGCCCGCGCCCCGGACTTCTCCCTCGGCACCGCTGGCTCCTCGCCTCGCCGGCCGAGCGGAGGGCGCAACTGCCCACGGACAAGCAGGCCTCCGAGCCCGGTTGCCCGTGGCATGGCCGGGCTCAGAACACCACGTCACGTCGTCGGAATGAGCTGGGACAGCTGGGCGGTCAGCTCCGGCACATAGAAGTCGGTGATGCCCAGCACGTTGGGGTGGGTGCCGCTGCCGCCACTGCCCGGGTAGCCGTTGACGAGGCCGTCGAAGGTGTACGCCACTCGTTGGGCGTCGACACGGGTGTCCAGCGTCGTGTTCGCGAAGACGTCGGCGACCGCAACGCCCCACTTCTGGGCGGCCTGCAGGTTGATCTGGCGCAGGGCGAGCTGCGTGTCCCAGTCACGCGAGCCCATCTTGTGTGCGGCCACGTACACGAGTTGGGCGGTCGGCCACTTCTGCCGCATCGTGTGGATGGTGTTCTCCAGCGCACCGGCGTAGGTGCCCGTGTTGAACGTGGCGGGATCCTTGGAGCCGCTGATGGTGCCGATCGCGTACGTGTGATTGTCGTGGACCTCGATCGCGTCGTTCGTGCCACCGTCGAAGACGACGAAATCGGGCGCCTGTGAGCTGGCCGACCGCACCTGAGTGATGATCTGCCCACCGCTGGCGTTGGGCGCCGGGCCCACGGTCGCGCCGTTCCTGGCGTACTTCGTCAGCGTCATTCCTTCCCGCTCGGCGACGAAGTTCAAGAAGCTGCGTGAGTACTGGTGCCCGTAGACGATGCTGTCGCCGAAGGCGTAGACGGATGTGCCGGCGAGGGAACCATAGGCGGAGTTCGCGGGCCGGACCAGCCGGAAGTTGTCGATCGACTGCTTGCCGGTCCCGTAGTAGTTGCAGGCGACGAACTTCGCGAGGTTCGTCCCGGTGATGGACCCGGTGGCGGAAGCCCTCACTACCGGCGCGGCCTCCTTGCTGATGATCGAGTACTGGACCTTGCCGAGGGTGAAGTCCATGTGCAGATCGACCGTGTACCACTTGCTCCGGTCGAAACTCGTCTTGATCCAGGTGGGGTTGAGCGAGTCCGGGGCAGAGGTGGAGTTCGAGACGGGCCCGGTCACGGCGTAGCGGAGTTCGGTGCCTGTCGCCGCGATCGCGAAGACGAGACGCCCGCCGTCGTCACGCAGTTCCAGACCGGTCTTCATCCCGCTGCTGGCGATGTCCGTCTTCCAGTCGAAGCGCAGATCGAGCGTCTTCTCCTGCACGATGGACGACGCGAACGGACGTACCGACGTCGTGTAGTTGCCCATGCCCTGCGTGACGTTCAGAACGCCGCCGCTGATGCCGGCTCCGACGGGGAAGCCGAAGTTCGGAGGATCGGTCTGCGCGTCGAAAGTCTCGTTGACCAGCGTGGCACCGGAGGTCTCGGCGGCCGAGGCGGCGTGTGGAGTGAGAAGGGCGGACAGGAACAAGGCCCCGGCGACGAGGGGGCCGGCCCATCTTCGGGACCGGGAACCCAGTCCACCTGTGGCGGTATACACATTGATCTCCCTTGATCTCCGGTGGTGTCGACCGGTGCCCGGCGGGGAGAGGGATTCCCGGCCAGGCATCAACAGAAAGGGCGCTTCGCCCGGTTTTGCGGCTTGTTGTGACCAAGCCGGCTTCTTCACGATCAGCCCCGCGCCGGAGCGCTCGCCGCCGTCCGGACTCAGGCCACACCTAACGACCCGGGCACGACACCGACGCCCACCGTCCCGAACCCTCGCGAGGCAGCGCGGGTACACCGCAGTGACGGCATGTGCTGGAGCCGACCTCTCTCGTGGCAGCGGCACGACCGTGCTCGCCCGGGGCACCTGATCAGCAGGGAGAACCACCGGCAAGGACGTGCCGTCCGACGACTGCGCAGGAAACGTAGTGATCGATCACCCCAGGGGTCAAGATGTCTGCGCGTGATCGTTCACATCGCCGCACCGCGGCCACCTCACGAGGAGGGCCTCCACGGGCTCATCACGACCGCTCAGCGGCCGCCGGCTGGGCCGCGTAGCCGCGAGCCGCGGTGAATCCACCTCGTTAACACCATTGACACACCAACGGTCCCGCCAGTCTCATGTGCGACAGCGTTCGTTTCAGTCAACTTCTGATCGGTTGCGCTCTGCCATCTCGGGCCAACCTCTGATCGCTCCTGTCCTGCCGTGTTGCCTTGATCTGCAAGCGGCAGCCGAAGTGGAGGCACATCCCATGCGCCGCGCCTGGCTACTCACCCTTGCCGTGCTCCTCGCCCTGCTGCCGCAGACGCTCCTGGCGGGCACCGCACACGCCGCGACCGTCACCATCGCCAACGGAACCCAGTTCACCGACACCACGGGCGCCGTGGTCCACGCCCACGGCGGCGGGGTGATCAAGGTCGGCACGTACTACTACTGGTTCGGTGAGAACCGCAACGAGGACAACACCTTCCGGTACGTCTCCGCGTACCGCTCGACCGACCTGAAGAGGTGGGAGTTCAGACGCCATGTCCTGACCCAGGCGACCGACCCCGAACTGGCCGTGGCCAACATCGAACGCCCGAAGGTGATCTACAACAGCACCACCGGCAAGTTCGTGATGTGGATGCACAAGGAGAACGGCAGCGACTACAACCAGGCCCGTGCGGCGGTGGCGGTCTCCGACACCGTCGACGGTGACTACACCTGGCAGGGCAGCTTCCGCCCGCTCGGCTACATGTCCCGTGACATCACCCTGTTCAGGGACGACGACGGCACCGGCTACATGGTCTCGGCCGCGAACAACAACCGCGACCTGCACGTCTACCGCCTCAGCGCCGACTACCTGACCGCCGAGAGCCGGGTACAGCTGCTGTGGCCGGGTCAGCTGCGCGAGGCGCCGGCGATGTTCAAGCGCAACGGCGTGTACTTCCTGCTCACCTCCGGCGCCACCGGCTGGAACCCCAACCAGCAGAAGTACGCCACCGCCTCCAGCGTCACCGGCACCTGGAGCGAGCCGCAGAACATCGGCGACTCCACCGCGTACGGCTCGCAGACCGCCTATGTGCTGCCCGTGCAGGGCACGTCGGGCACCGAGTACCTCTACATGGGCGACCGCTGGGGCAACTCCTTCGCCCAGAACGTCAACGCCTCCAGGTACGTCTGGCTGCCGCTGGAGTTCCCCACCGACACCACCATGACCATGGACTGGTTCCCGCAGCTCTCCATCGACACCGCCACCGGCAAGGTCGACGGCGTCGGCGGACCGTGGGAGACCCTCGCCGCCCGCCACAGCGGCAAGTGCGTCGACGTACCGAGCAAGTCCGTGGACAACGGGATCCAGCTCACCCAGTACACCTGCAACGGCGGTACAAACCAGGCCTGGTGGTTCAAGGACCTCGGCAACGGATACGTCCAGCTCATGGCCAAGCACAGCGGCAAGTGCATGGACGTGGCCGACAACTCCACCGCCGACGGCAACAAGATCATCCAATGGCCCTGCTCCACCGGCTCCAACCAGCAGTGGCAGCTCCAGGACGCCGGCGACGGCTACGTCCGCCTCGTCTCCCGGCTCAGCGGCAAGTGCCTGGAGGTCAGCGCCGCGTCCACCACCGACGGCGCCAAGCTGGTCCAGTTCACCTGCGGCACCGGCGCCCACCAGCAGTTCCAGCGCGGAGCCTGACCACCCGCCCGCCTTATTGAGCGGAATCCTTCCAGTGCTCTCCCCCCGGGGTGGAGTCCACGCGCAAAAGCATGACTGACGACACCAGCAGTTTCATCAGGCGGCGGCTGATCGCCGTCACACGGAGGTAGTCCAATGAAGTCGAACAGCGATCTGTGGTCGCGCCGCAGATTCCTCACGACGACCGGAGCAGCGACCCTGGGGGGTTTCGCCCTCAATCTCGCCGGAAACCTCCCGCAGGCCTCGGCGGCCAGCGTGGTTTCCTACGTCGACACCTCGAAGTCCACATACGACAAGCTCGTACTGATGGTTGACGGCAAGCCCTTCTATCACAGTGGGGTCCAGTTCCGGTACGAGAAGCACAAGTACACGTTCGGCTGGACGGACGCCCAGCTTAAGCCCGTGCTCCAGATGATCCGCGACGACGGATTCACCGTGGTGAACATCCCGATCTGGTGGTCGCAGGTGGAGACCTCGAAGGACGTCTTCGACTGGACCGACATCGACCGATACCTTGCCTGGTGCGGGGAGTACGGTCTCAAGCTGGAAATCCTGTGGTTCAGCCACGAATCGACCGGCTCCTCCCTGGCGGCCCGGATGCCGGCCTACGTGATGAACGACTACCAGTGCGTGGTGAGGTCCGACGGCACCAAGCTGACCCTGAACGGCAACCCTCTCCTGGACAAGACCGATCCGAACATGCTCGCCAGGGAGAAGTACGTACTCGGCCGGCTCATGGCTCATATCGCGGCCGTCGACACCGCTCACACCCTCATCGGCGTCCAGGTGCTGAACGAACCGAACGTGGCGAAACAGCAGGGCGGATCGTCCATCGACCGGAGCTACAGCACCTACAGCACCGACCGCTGGAACAGCGGCGGGTACACCGACGCGACGAAGTTCCGCAAGGACGTGCTACTGGACTACCTGACCCAGTTGGGGCAGGTGATCAAGCAGTCGAATCACTCGGTGTACACCCGGACCAATATCGCCGGCAGCGGGGACACGGTGCCGGTCGCCGAGAACGAGGTCCTCAGGGCCCAGGGGACGTCGACCATCGACTTCTTCGGGAAGGACCCGTACACCACGGGCCTCGACACGCTCTACAACTACGGGAGGGACGCCGTCTGGGCCCAGGGGAAGAACTTCCCCATGATCATGGAAAACTTCGGAGGAACCCCGGCGGCGGACGTCGAGAAGTTCAACGCCATCGCCGGCAACACCGCCTTCAATCTGTACGCCGCCCTGGACCCGGACTCCAGCACGGGCAGCAGCAACCACGGCCTGTACGACTTCAACCCCACCACCAAGGTCGTCACCCGCAAGGCCGTCTCGGACAAGGTCGCCCGACTCAACCACGTGCTGAACAAGATCCACCGGGACCTCGCCAGCAGGCTTCCGGTGGAACGCGGCGGAACCAACCTGCAGACGTTCAACCGGAGCGCGGCCGCCGGCGTCACCACCACCAAGCCCGTGGGCGGCGTCAACGTCACGTTCACCACGTCGAGCGGTGCGCAGGCATTCGGTGTCAGGCGCGGTGCGGCCGAGTTCGCTTTCACCACCACGACCCAGGCCACGTTCACACTGCCGGGCGCCACCGGCGTCGTCCGGTCCGTCGAGGCCGGACGCTACGACGGAAACGACAACTGGGTGAAGGACGGCACCAAGACGTACGGCACGGCCTCGGGGAACATCGTCGTCGACCTTGCGGCCGGCGAATGCGTGCGGGTCCTCTACCTGGTCAGCGGCGCGACCTACAAGCTCAGGCACTCCTCCTCGGGCCTGTACCTCGACACCGACCTGAACGGTGCGGTCATGCTGGCGGCCAAGACCGTCTACGACGACCAGGACTGGATCGTCGCCCAGGACTCCTCCGGATCCTGGACCATCAAGAACGCCAGGTCGGGGCGCTTCTACCTGGAGACCCAATCCACCGACAACAGCGTGATCTGGAATTCCGGCACCATCTCGGACAGCTCACTGTGGACCGTGGAAGGGGTTGCGGCAGGGGGACTCCGCGTGAAGAACGACCAGACGGGCAGGGCATACCTGTACAGGACCTCCGCGGGCGAGGTGAAGTGGAACACGGGAACGCAGGACTCGAGCACGGTCTGGGTGTTTGAACCGAAGTAGGCGGCACCCCGCGTCGCGGAGACGGACACCCTTGTGCCGTCTCCGCACACCCGCCTGTGCATCGGTACATGGCGGGCACCGATCACCGAAGTGTCCCTCCACTCGGATATTCGAACGTATGTCTGTGTAATGATTGCCGAATGGGGCAGGGTGATGTGCTGAAGGCGCTGAAGGAAAGGGCCGCCGACCAGTGGGGGCTGGTGACCACCGCCCAGGCGAAGCTGGACGGGGTGCAGGGTGTTCAGCTCCTGAGGCTGGAACGCGCCGGGCTGCTGGAGAGCGTCGGCCACGGGGTGTACCGCATGGTCGCCTCTCCTCCGCCGGAGCACCTCAGGATCAAGGTCGCGTGGCTGCGGCTGGATCCCAGAACGCCGCTGCGGCACCGCGGCGCCGAGGGCCCCAAGTCGGGCATCGTCTCGCACGCCTCCGCCTGCGCGGTGCACGGACTGGGCGACCGGCCCACCGATCGCGTGGAGCTGACTGTTCCGGTACGCCGTACCACCCGTGACGAGAGCGTGGTGCTGCACTGCGCGCGGACCGATGCCGACGACATCACCGTCGTCGACGGCCTGCCCGTCACCACGGTGCAGCGGACCGTCGTCGACCTGCTGCGCGTCCGTGCCGACGCCGCCCGTGTCGGCGCGGTCGTCGCCGAAGCCGCTTCCCGCGGCCTGGTGAATGTCGACGACCTGGCGGCGCGGGTCGGGTCCTTCACCGGTGCCTACGGCCTGCCCGCACAGGCGTCCGGTGCGCAGTTGCTGGAATCCCTGTGCGAGCAGGCGGGACGTCCCCTGCTCGTGGGGAAGACCGAGCGGGCCGCCGGGGAGGGAACCGGACCGGAGAAGAAGCGGGCGACCATCTGGGAGGTGGCCCGCAGGGCCGGGGTGTCGCACCAGACCGTCTCCCGGTATCTCAAGAACGACGGCGGCATGAGGCCGGCGACGCGGGCGAGGATCGAGCGTGCCGTCGCCGAGCTGAAGTACCGGCCCAACCTCATAGCGCGGTCCATGCGCACCCAGCGGTCCAACCGGATCACCATCGTGCTGCCCGAACTGAGCAGCTTCGTTCCGATCCCCTTGTTGAGGGGCGCGTCGGCCGCCGCGCACGACGCCGGGTACCTGACGGACGTCATCGGGCTGGAGGGCGGGAAGTCACGGCGAGCGCAGACTGTGATGTCCCTGCTGGACACCCGGCAGGCGGACGGCGTGCTGTCGCTCGTGCCGTTGGCGGACATGCCCGACGGCGCCGACGCCGGCCAACGGCCCGTCGTGGTGCTGGGCGAGTACGACGACAATCTGCACTCCCGGGGACGACTGGCCGACGGGCGGCCCGCCGAGCAGATCCTGCGTCACCTCGCGGACCAGGGACACCGCCGGTTCCTCCACGTCGCCGGCTCGCGGGAGTGGGCCTCGGCGCGCAACCGGCGTGCGGTGTACGTGGAGGCGATCGAGCGACTGGGCCTGGAGTCCTACGGCGTCGTCGACGGGGACTGGTCGATGCGCTCCGGATACGAAGCCGCTCAGGACCTGCCGTCCGATTCCGGCGTGACAGCCGTGCTGGCCGCCAACGACTACGTCGCCATGGGCGTGATCCGCGGCTTCCAGGACCGCGGATGGCGCGTCCCGGAGGATGTCAGCGTGTTCGGCTGGGACGACGAGGAGTTCACCCGGTACTTCTCGCCGACCATCTCGACGGTGCACATCAACAAGGAGGAGGTCGGCCGCCGGGCGATGCTGTCGCTGCTCGCCCTCCTGCGCGGCGAGCCCGCGCCCGTGGCTGACGTCGACGACCTGTTCCGGATCGTTCCGCGAGATTCGAGCGGCCCGGCCCACCGGTAGGGCTCGCCCCCGCCTGGCATCCGGCCTGGCCTTCACCTTCGAGGCGCACCGGCCATGAGTCGGCGGGGCGAGACTTTCAAAGCAAAATGTGATCGATCACTGCGTAACTCTTGACCCCAAACGTGACCGATCACTACGTTCTTGCTGCTGCCACGTCGTGTCGGCGAGCGCCGGCTTCATCCACGTGCTGTCGTTCTGGTCGACCGCACCCCGGTGAATGCCCCTGGTGGCACATCGACGTGTCGGAGAGGGAGACATGGCGCGCCGAGGCCGGGACCCGGTGCCGCGCCCACCGCAGCACCCGAGCTTCTACGAGAGAGCCACATGACTGAGGACAGACAGCCCGTGAGGGTGGCGATGGTCGGCGCCGGAAACATTGCCGGTGGCTGCCACATGCCCGCCGTCCAGGCCCAGAACGGCGAAGCCACCGTCATCGCGGTCGTCGACGTCGACCAGGAACGCGCCCAGGCCTTCGCCGCCCGGTGGGACATCCCCGCCGCCTATGACGACCTCCGGCAGATGCTTCGGGAGGAGCGCCCCGATCTCGTCATCGTCTGCACGCCCCCGGTCGCCCACCGCGAGGCCGTCACCGCCTGCCTGGACGCCGGTGTGTGGGTGTGGTGCGAGAAGCCCCCCACGCTTTCGGTGGCCGAGTACGACGTCATCGGCGCCCACGAGGGCGAGGGCGGCCCGTACGTCTCCTACGTCTTCCAGCACCGGTTCGGGTCCGCCGCCCGAGCCCTGCGGGAGCACATCCGCACCGGCAGGCTCGGCGCGCCCCTGGTCGGCGTCTGCCACACCCTGTGGTACCGGGACGACGCCTACTTCGACGTCCCCTGGCGCGGCAAGTGGGAGACCGAGGGCGGCGGTCCCACCATGGGCCACGGCATCCACCAGATGGACCTCATGCTGGCCCTGATGGGGGAATGGACCGAAGTCCGCGCCGCCATGGGCACGTTGGCGCGGAACGTGGAGACCGAGGACGTCTCCATGGCGATGGTCCGCTTCGCCAACGGCGCCCTGGTGTCCATGGTCAACAGCCTGCTCTCCCCCCGCGAGACCAGCTACCTGCGCTTCGACTTCCCCGAGGCCACGGTCGAGCTGTCCCACCTCTACGGCTACGACAACTCCCATTGGACGTGGACCCCCGCACCCCACCGGGCCGAGGCCACGGCTGCCGAGCTCGGGGCACCGCTCGACGACGAGGCCAGTTCGCACGCCGCGCAACTGCGCGTGCTCCTGCGGTCCCTGCGCGCCGGACAACGCCCCGAGGCCAGCGGCGACGACGGCCGCCGCGTCCTGGCCTTCATCGCCGCCCTGTACGAGTCGGCGACGACCGGACGACCCGTCACCCCGGACATGATCACCCCGGACAACCCCTTCTACCACTCCATGAACGGCCGCCTCCGCGCCGCCCAGGACAATGCCGACAAGGAGAAGACCGGTGTCTGACACTCACTTCCGGATCGAGCACGACGAGGCCGGAACCGAGTTCGTGGTGTCGGCCGCGGGCACGGACCTCGCCACGTACGTCTACCGGCCGGACAGTCCTGTCGAGGAATCCCCCAAGCCGTATCTGTACCCGTTGAAGACCCTCTCCGGTGCGCCCGTGGGCGTCTATCGGCCCTGGGACCACCGCTGGCACAAGGGCCTGCAGATGACCTGGTCGCACCTGTCCGGCGACAACTTCTGGGGCGGTCCCACCTTCGAACAGGGCGCGCCCGGCCACGGCTACGTCTGGCGCGAGAACCACGGCCGGCAGGTGCACCGCGGCTTCGACCGGCAGGACGACAGCGGCAGCGAGGTGTCGGTCGCCGAAACCCTGGAGTGGGTCGCCTCCAGCGACGAGGTGTGGATCGACGAGACCCGCGTCCTGAGCTTCCACAGCGCCGACACCGACGACGGTGTCTGGGCGCTGGACTTCACCACCGCCCTGACCAACGTTCACCACGAGCCCCTGGAACTGGGCAGCCCGACCACACACGGCCGCCCCAACGCCGGCTACACCGGGCTGTTCTGGCGCGGGCCCCGGGCCTGGACCGGCGCGGACGTCATCGCCGACGGGGGGCATCAAGGCGACGCCGTCATGGGCACCCAGGGGGCCTGGGCGGCCATCACGGGCGAGCACGACGAGATCGACGGCGGGGCCACGGTCCTCGCCTACGCCGGCACCACCACGGCCACCGTCCCCCTGAAGTGGTTCGCCCGCAGCAGTGCCTTCGCCTGCCTCAACCCGTCGCCCGCCTTCGACACCGAGATCAAGCTCGAGCCCGGTGAGACCCTGTCCCTGAGCCACCGCTTCGTGTTCATCGACCGCGTGGTGGACCGCCGTGAACTGGAGCCCATCGCCCAGAGGTTCGCGCCGTGACCGCCCTCCCCGACTTCCCCGGAGCCGTGGGACTGAGCCGGCTCGAGGTGTACCCCTGGCCCACGGCGGACGACGAACACGGCGGCTCGCCCCACATGCACCTCGTCTGCTCGGAGTGCTACGTCGTCGTCAGCGGCCGCGGCCGGCTGGAGACCCTCAACCACAAGGGCCACACGACGACCGAGCTGCACCCCGGAGACACGGTCTGGTTCACGCCGGGCACGATCCACCGCGCCATCAACGACGAGGACCTGCGGGTGATCGTCGTCATGCAGAACAGCGGCCTTCCTGAGGCGGGCGACGCGGTCATGACCTTCCCGCCCGCGTACCTCTCCCCCGAGACCTATCCGGGCGCGGCCTCGCTCCTCGACGCCGACGGGACCCCCGACCCCGAGCGTGCCCGGGCACGCAGGGACCTGGCCGTCGAGGGGTTCAGGGAGCTGACGCGGCAGTGGCGGCGCGGCAACCGCTCTGCCTACGAGGACTTCTGCGCGGCGGCCGTGCGACTGGTCCAGCCACGCCTGGACGTCTGGGAGAAGACGGTCGACGACGGTGCGCTGGCCGCCGCACAGGCGGCGCTGCGGCAGATCAGTTCGCTGCGCGACGGCGACCTCAACCACCTGTACGAGGCGACCGTCTCACGTATCGCCCGACCGCCCCGGCAGACCCTGGGCATGTGCGGTTTCCTGCGCGCCTACGACCCGGCCCGCCGGGCCGGCGCATCGGCCGAACCTCAGTGACGCCCCACCATCCGAACGTGCCCGACGGCTGCTGATCTGCCCGGGCTCGAGCCAAGGAAAAAGTGTTTCGCATGAGTTCGATGCTGCCGGAAAACGGTACGAGCGCCGACGCGGCGACCACCCCGATCTTGTCCGGGATGTATCCCGATCCATCGGTGTGCCGGGTCGGCGAGGACTACTTCCTGGCGAATTCGTCGTTCGAGTACAGCCCCGGCATCCCGATCTGGCATTCCCGGGACCTGGTGACCTGGTGTCAGATCGGCAACGCCCTGACGAGGGACGACCAGTTCCCCGCGGGCCGGTCGCCGTCGAGCCGCGGCATCTACGCCCCGACGCTGCGCCACCGAGAGGGACGGTTCTGGCTGATCACCACGAACATCGACGATGCTCGCGGTGGTCATCAGATCTACCACGCGACCGACCCGGCCGGGCCGTGGTCAACGGCGTTGTGCCTGACCGGACTCGACGGCATCGACCCGGACCTGGCCTGGGACGACGAGGGAACCTGCCTGGTCACCTACTGCTCGTGGTCGGAGACCGAGATCGGCATCAGGCAGGTCGCGGTCGATCCGGAGCAGGGCGTGCTCCTCGAACAGCCGCGGTGGATCTGGCACGGCACCGGCCTGGCCCATTCCGAGGGGCCGCACCTGTACCGGCGCGGCGACTGGTGGTACCTGGTCATCGCCGAAGGCGGCACCGACCGGGGCCACGTGGTGTCGGTCGCCCGCTCACGCGGTCCCCGGGGGCCGTTCGAGGCCGCCCCGCACAATCCGGTCTTCAGCCACCGCAGCACGGCTCATCCCGTCCAGAACGTCGGTCATGCCGATCTGGTCGAGCGCCCCGACGGGACGTGGGCAGCGGTGTATCTCGGCACACGGCCGCGAGGCCGCAGCCCGCGCTTCCACGTCAACGGGCGTGAGACGTTCCTCGCCGAGGTCTCCTGGGCGCAGGACTGGCCACACTTCGAGCCGGCGAACCTGCGCGTCCCCACCGGACAGCGGGACTTCGAGGACGACTTCTCCGCGTCCGGACTCCATCTCAGGTGGGTCTCGCCAGGAGAGCGTCCCGACCGGTTCGTCCGCAGCGTGCCGGGAGGGGTGGTCGTGGGACACGCACCGAGCGAGACCGGGGAGCCCTCGGGCCTGTTCACCCGGGTCGGCGCAGACCACTGGGAGACCGACTTCCTCATCGATCCGGGAGAGGGTGCGTTCACCGTCGCGCTGCGGCTCGATGGTGCTCATTGGTACGGGCTGCGTGTCGCCGACGGCGAAGTCACTGCCGTCGCACGGATCGGACAGGTCCAAACGGTTCTCGGCTCCCGCCCGCTGCCCGGCTCCCCTGTCACCCTCCGCATCCGATCCACGCAGCCGACCTGGAACGGACCGGACGACATCGAACTGGGGGTCGGTCACGAAACCGGCACCGATGTCCTCGCCCGCCTGGACGGACGCTATCTCTCCACCGAAGTGGCGGGCGGGTTCACCGGGCGCTCGGTAGGTGTGTGGGCCGAGTCGCGGGAGGTCCTCGTCCGCCGGGTCCGGTTCGCCGAGCAGGGCGCGTAACCGCCCCGTGACGGACGTGCTCCGTCCCCCAGGCTCTGCCTCATGAGGCACTTTCCCGACTCGGAGTCCGGACCCTGATCATCAGGGACGTGACCTTCGCCGAGGACGCGTCCACCGTCCACGCGGGGACCGCACCACGGGCCCTGGCGACCCTTTGCACCTCGCCATCGGTGTGCTGAAAACCCTCGGAGCCGACAACGCGCCGAGACAGCCGGCGGTGTCGCGGGGTCCGTGAGCGCGCTGCCGGGCCCGGCCTCCCGGCCCGGCAGCGCCCCGAAACAGCCGGACGTCAGATCGCTACAGGTCGCGGCATTGCTCCGACTTCGGACCACTCACCTTGTTGGCAGATCCGTTGTTCACCGGTGGCCGAGCGTTTCCCCCGCACGTCAACGGGCCGTTGATCGTGTTCCCGGCGATCACGTTCCACCCGTGCGTCCGCGTCACCGTCACCGGGCCGCTGATCGTGTTCGGAGCACAAGCCAGCACCGGGTTGCCGATCGTCACCGAGGAGGTCCCGGCCAACGTCACCGGGCCGGAGATCCGGCTGTCGCAGATCACCACCCCCGCCGCGCCGTCGGCCCGCACCGGGCCGGCGATCACCGCACCGTCCGCCTGGAGCGAGGCACCGGCACGCACCGACACCGGGCCCGACACCGTCGCTCCGTCCAGGCAGGTCACGCCCTCGGTCACCGTCAACGGCCCGGCATGCAGGCCGTTGATCACCCGGTCACAGTCGAGGCCGGCATACGTTTCGACCACGTCGAGCATCGCCGTCACCGGACCGTATTCGGTCGAGCCGCGGACCGTGAGCCGGCCGGCCTTGTCGGTGGCGCCGTCCGGTACCGGGTCCCATTCCACCGGGACCGGCTCGGTCGAGCCATCGGCCATGGTCAGCGCCCGCACCGAATCCGGCAGCGCCACCTCGTCGCCGACCAGTGCGGACGCGTACACGGTGTCCTCCACCACGTGGGACGCGCGACTCTTGGTGAAGATGTCGATCGACGCGTTCGGCTCCCAGGTGCGCGTCATGCCCGGTACGGCGGTGAACATGGACTGCCATCTCGCCGGCTCCCACGCCAGCACGCCGAGGCCCTGGTTGTTCGGGATGTCGTTGGCGATCTGGAACACGCGCTGGAGAGCGTCCGCCTGGCCCTGAACGGTGCGCGGGTACGTCGAGTTGGGCATGGGGGCCCCGCCGCCGCCCGACGCCGGGTACGAGGTCTCGGCGATCTCGATCTCGTACCCCGGGTGCGCCGCCGCCACCGCGTTGAGGTTGGACTCGTAGTGGTCCGGCGAACCGTGCCACTCCGGGTAGTACGAATGGGCGAGAACATCCGGGTCGGCGCCCTTGGCCTTGACCCGGGTCAGGTATTGATCCCAGAACTCGAGCGTCTTGGCGCGCCGGTCCTTGCCGATGATGATGTGCGTCTCGACGTCGATGTCCTCGCCGTGGTCGGACGACACGTCGCGGACCGCGCGGATCCCCGCCGCGGACAGCGTCGTGAACCGGTCCCACGCCTCCTCGTAGAGCCGCTGCTCCTTCGGGTCGTCGGAGCCCCAGTACTTCCAGAGCAGGCCACCGCCGGGCTTCGACCGGTAGATCTCCGGCTGGTTGCGGAAGTACGCCGGATCTGTGGTGCCGATCAACGCCGCCTCACTGCCGTACATGAAGCCATTGACGATCTCGTTGCCGATGGCGACCTTGTCCGGCGTCGTGCCCTGCTCGATCAACTGCCCGACGTAGTCGTAGGTGTAGTCGTACACCGCCTGGGTCAGGTCGTCGAACTCCAGCCGGGCCCACGCCCGCGGCTTCGGCTGCTTGGCCGGGTCGGCCCACGAGTCCGCGTAGTGGAGGTCGATCCCCAGGCCCATGTCCCGTTCGGCCTTGATCCACTTGGACACCTCGAGTGACCGCTCGGGGCCTTGGTACGGGACGGCCAGTACGTCGCCCGAGGATTCGCTGCGAGGCTCGTTGAAGACCCGCAGCCGGACGTAGTCGACGCCGCGGTCCTGGAGCACGTCGAGCAGGTGGGGACCCGCGCCTTGGTCCTCCTCGGTCGGACTCACCCAATACTTGCGTCCTTCGGCGACGTCGTTGTCCACCCAGGAGGCATCGGCGCCGAGGATCAGGTCGTCGCGCAGATAGTTGTAGACGCTGAGCTCACTGATTCCCAAGGTTGCGCCGGGCGAGGCTCCCGTGAACGTCACCCGCACGAATCTGGTCCCCGGCCGGGTGAAGAGGTCGACCGATCCGCGGGAGGGCTGGTGGTTGGCCGAGTGGTCGGCGATGACGTTCCACCTGTCGCCGTCCGCGGACGACTCGACCACGTACTGGTAGGCGGCCCCGGTGCCCGGGAAGACGACCTCGACCTTCCTGACGTTGTCGTAGGCGCCGCCCAGATCGAGAGTGAGCCACTGGTTCGCGGACGTGCCATCCGCCGTCCACGCGGTCTTGTCGTCCTGGTCGATCGCCAGGTCAGCGGTGGACGCCCCGCTGCTGACGTCGACACTCGCCCAGGATTTCGCGCTGATGTCGCTCTCGATCGGCGAGATCTCGGCCTTGCCGAACTGTGCGGAGGCCGGGGCAGCCGGCCCGAATGCCGCTGCGCCGCACGCCAGAACGACCGCGGTCGTGATGCTGAGTGCCGTGCGGACAGGGTGTCTTCGCGTCATTGCCTACTCCTCATCTCCGCACCCCCGAACAGGAGCACGACTGTGTTCCAGCGAGCCTTCCGGGTCTTGTCCTGTCGCTCATGCCGGAGCGGCTCGCGTCTCCCCCAGACCCCACCGGGCCTGAAGGATGTGCTGCGCAGGGCGCCGGATCGCCAGTCGCACTTGTCCGTACCCGGGCGATTCGGCAACGCAGCGAGGCGCCGTAGCCGGCGGAGCGAGCCCGGCGAGATCTGCAGGACAGCACACCCAGCCGCTCGGCCCAGGCCGGCCCGGCGAGCACCCGCTCAAGCAGCAGGGCGTGACGTGGGCCAGGCCGCACTGGAGCGGGGGCAGGGCCGAGCCGGGGGCTGAACAGGCGGGCACAGGGCACGGCAAAGGAGCGCGGCTCCAACGGGCCCTGTCCGGTGTGCCCCGCATCGGGCCCGGAGCAGACCCGGGCGTCGGCCGGAGTGCCGGACGTGCCGCCCCGCACTCCGGCTTGAGCCGGCTTCGGGCCGCGGGGCCCGCCCGTTTCATCCGTGAGCCCACCGCTGGTTGGACCCGCCGTTGCAGGTCCACAGGACCAGTTGGGTGCCGTTCACGGTTCCGGCCCGGTACGCGTCCAGGCACAGGCCGGACCGGGCGCTGGTGATCGTGCCGTTTGCGTTGACTGCCCATTGCTGGTTCGAGCCGCCGTGGCAGTCCCAGATGATGACCCGCGTGCCGGCGGAGGTACCTGAGGCCTCGGCGTCCAGGCACTTGTTTCCGTACGCCCGCAGCTCCCCGGCGCCGGTGAGTGTCCACTGCTGGTTGGGCCGGCCCGAGCAGTCCCGCAGCTGCACCTGCGTCCCGTTGGTCGGCGAGTCGTTCGTCACGTCCACGCAGCGGCCGGACCGGGCGCCGACGATCGGGCCCTCGTCCGTCGGCGGGGGCGTCGGCCCGCCGGGCAGGTACGGGCATGTGTTCCGGTACCGGGAGACGCCGGTGGGGTCCGCCAACGTCGAGCACAGGAACCGGGTGTAGCGGGTGTCATGGTCGATGAAGATCTTGAGCCAGGGGATCACGCGTCGCGTCACGTTCGAGTTGCCCCATGTGGGGAATCCGTGGCCGCCGCTGGAAAGCTCGACGAAGGCGCCCTCGGTGCCGGCGGGCAGGGTGGCGTAGAGGGTGTCGAGGGAGGACGGGGTGATGGTGCCGTCGTCCCGGGCGCCCATGACCACCGTCGGCACCTGGACCTTGGACAGGTCCTGCGAGAACGAGGCGGGCGCGAACGGGACGGCCGCCTTCAGTGACGGCCGCCGCTGGGCCGCGCTGATCGCGCCGCCGCCACCCATGGAATGACCCATCACACCGAGCCGCCGGGGATCAACCCGGTCGCGCACCGGGCTGCGCTGGGTGAGGTAGTCCAATGCGGCCAGGAGCTGGGTACCGCGGGCCGTGTCCCAGTCGGTGGGACTGTTGGTGTCGATGCCGATGACGACGAAGCCGAAGGACGCGATCCAGTGGCCCATCCAAGCGCCTTCGGCGTTCCAGGTGGCTGTGTAGCCGGGCACGACCGCGACCGCACCCCAGGTGCCCAGGCTGGTGTCCGTGGGGTAGTAGATCCTCCCGCCGTTGAAGCCGTTGCCGGGCGGCACACTGACCTCCGCGGTGGCGAACGTTCCCCTCTGGGCGGCGACGCTGCTCACCGTGGGGTCCGGACCTCGCTGGTAGGGGCTGTCCTGGGCCGACGCCGCCGGCATCGCGACCAGGGTGCTGATCAGGCTGATCACGGCGACCACGAGCGAGGCCAGGGGCGTTCTCCGCCGGGGTCCGGAGCCGGTTCTCCCGGACGGTGCGCTTTTGGTGGTTCGTGATCGCACTTTTTCCTCCTCGTGTAGGGCGTGTCCGCGGCCCGCCGTGACAAGGGACGAGCACCCAGGAGGACGCGCCCATGACAAAAGCGGGGCCTCTGTGCGGGACTCCAGAAGCACGCCATCGCAGGGGTGGATTCGGCGAGTTACGAGACCGGCACGCCGTCCGGCCCGGGCGGGTTCGTCGCGACGCGTGCGGCTCGTCGTCGCGACGCCGGGAGAATCCGTTGATGTTCTTCCGATTCTGTTGACAATTGAGGACGGTACTGAGGCACCAGGCATACGGCAAGGCATCAGCCCGCCAGGTTCCCGAGTCTCGCCGCAGGGCGGAAACCAGCGCTGATCAGGCAACGACCGCCCCCTACTCCCAGGTTGGGATCAGTCGACGGACTGGCGTGAATCGGTCGCATGCCGGAGACGGCCAACCGTGACCCGCGTCAGGGAACCCACTTGATCAAACAGATTGTCACATTCAGCCCGTGCAGAGGTCTTGCCGCCCTTGAAGGCCCCTTCTAGCCTCACTGGGAGCGCTCCCACCCTCCAGAACAAGACCCCTCCCTCGTGCACGGAGTGGGTGAATCGTTTCATTCACGGTGTCGGGGACCACGCGAGCCCCTACCCGCCCACGTGAAGGAGCCGCACATGTCCGTCCGAAGTCTGCGAAGAACCCGCGGGCCGGTCCCGTTCGTGCTGGCGGTGTTGCTGGCCGCCGTCTCGCTGGTCGCTCTGCCCGCGTCCAGCGCGAGCGCGGCCGTGATCGACACGTCCGCCTACTACCAACTGGTCTCACGCCACAGCGGCAAGGCCATCGACATCTCGGAAGGCTCCACCGCCGACGGCGCCAAGGTCGTCCAGCGGGCCCCTGGAACCGCCGCCAACCAGCAGTTCCAGTTCGTCGATTCGGGCAACGGGCACTACCGGATCAAGGCTCGGCACAGTGGCAAGGTGCTCGACGTCGAGGGCTGGTCCACGGCCAACGGCGCGAACCTGCTGCAGTGGACGGACAACAACGCCGTCAATCAGCAGTTCAGCGTGGTCGACATCGACAGCCAGTATGTGCAGCTGATCAACCGCAACAGCGGCAAGGCCCTGGACGTCTGGGAGCAGTCGATGGACGACGGTGCCCGGATCTCGCAGTACGACGACGTCGACGGCTTCAATCAGCAGTGGCGGCTGGTCAAGGTCGGCGGCGCAGCCCCGGATCCCGATCCGCCGGCCGGTGAGGCCATGCAGATGGAGGACCTGAACCGGGGCCTGGTCTCGGTGCGTTCGGGTTCGAACAACTTGGTGTCCTGGCGGCTGCTGGGCACCGAGGGCTACGACACGGCGTTCAACGTCTACCGCAACGGTACGAAGGTGAACGGTTCGCCGGTCACCGACTCCACCAACTACCTGGACAACGGCGCCCCTTCGGATGCCTCGTACACCGTGCGCGCGGTGGTGAACGGCGCGGAGCAGCCGGCTTCGGAGTCCTCGCTGCGTTTCACCGGCGGCAACTACCTCGACGTGCCACTCTCTTCGCCCGGCTCGGGTTACACACCGGTGGAGGCGAGCCCGGGTGACGTGGACGGCGACGGGCAGTACGAGCTGATCGTCAAGTGGGACCCGAACAACGCGAAGGACAACTCGCAGTCCGGCGTGACCGGCAACGTCTACATCGACGCCTACCGGCTGGGCGGCCAGCGGCTGTGGCGCATCGATCTCGGCCGCAACATCCGGGCCGGGGCGCACTACACGCAGTTCCAGGTGTACGACTACGACGGTGACGGCCGGGCCGAAGTGGCCATGAAGACGGCGGACGCCACACGCGACGGCCGGGGCACGGTCATCGGCAACGCGAGCGCCGACCACCGCAACTCCAGCGGCTACATCCTGGCCGGGCCCGAGTACCTGACCATGTTCGACGGTCTGACCGGCGCCGCGATGTCCACCGTCCCCTACGACCCGCCGCGCGGCAACCTCTCCTCCTGGGGCGACAACTACGGCAACCGAGCGGACCGCTTCCTGGCCGGCACCGCCTACCTCGACGGACAGCGGCCGTCCCTGATCATGGCCCGCGGCTACTACACCCGCGCGGTCATCGCCGCCTGGGACTTCCGCAACGGGCAGCTCGTCAAGCGCTGGACGTTCGACTCCAACTCCTCCGGCAACGGCGCCGCGTACGGTCAGGGCAACCACCAGCTGTCCGTCGCCGACGTCGACGCCGACGGCCGCCAGGAAATCGTCTACGGCTCCGCGACCATCGACGACAACGGCCGCCTGATGTATGCCACGGGCTTCGGCCACGGCGACGCCCTGCACGTCGGCGACTTCGTGCCCAACCGGACCGGCCTGGAGGTCTTCTCCATCCACGAGGCGAGCAACCAGCCCGGCTCCGACCTGCACGACGCCCGCACCGGACAGGTCATCCACCGCACCCCCACCAGTGGCTCCGACGAGGGACCGGGCCGCGGCGTGGCCGGTGACATCCACGCCGGCAACGCGGGCGCCGAGTTCTGGGGCTCCGGACCGAACATGAGCAACCTGCGCAACTCCTCCGGCGGCAACGTCGGCCGCAACCCGTCCTCGGCGAACTTCCTCGCCTGGTGGGACGCCGACCCGGTGCGCGAACTGCTGAACGGCACCCAGATCGACAAGTACGGCACCGGCGGCGACACCCGGCTGCTCACCGGCAGCGGCGTGGCCTCCAGCAACGGCACCAAGTCCACCCCGGTGCTCTCGGGCGACCTCTTCGGCGACTGGCGCGAGGAAGTCATCTGGCGCCACTCCGGCAACAACGCCCTGCGCATCTACGCCACGTCCACGCCCACGACCACCAAACTGCACACCCTGGCCCACGACGCCCAGTACCGCACCGCCCTGGCCTGGCAGAACACCGCCTACAACCAGCCGCCCCACCCCAGCTACTTCCTCGGCGCCGGCATGACCCGCCCGCCACAGCCCGACATCTACGTGCGCTGACGGCACCCGCCGGCACACGGGAAGGAACAGCACCCCAGGCCGGCCGGGACAGCCCCGGTCGGCCTGGAGGTACCCGGACGCACGCACGTGACCGGACCGGATCACACCAGCCGAGCTCGCCCTGGCCTTCCTGGCCGCCGGCGCCGCCGGGGCGGCTGCGGACCAGCCCGCCGATCCGCACCGCCCCACCCGAAGCAGTGATCCGATCACGCGGACCGTCCCGGAGGTCCGCCACCTGCTCCCCGTCGCGTTTGCCCACCAGCCACCTCCGCGGCCGGACCGCCGCACGAATCCAACTGGCGCAGACGCCACCGGGCAAAAGCCCCCGCAGCCGCTACAGACGACGATCCGTCGACGAACCCGCTGGACGGATCACGAAACCGCACTGGAGTACTGGAGACCCGGCGACGGGTACGTACCCGTGGGCGCGCAGTCCGGCCGGGTGGAGGCGGTGCCACGCGGTGCCCGATCTCGTCAAGCTGCGCGCCAACCAGCCGGAGAAGCTACGCTGCTGCCCATCTGCGAGCATGTTTGACAAACGGAGGACAGCGATGTCTTCACATGTGGCGCCCGGTGACCAGGTGACTGCCGGACTTGACCGCCGCGCCGAGCTCAGGGAGTTCCTGCGTTCTCGCAGGGCCCGGCTCAAGCCCGAGGACATCGGCCTGCCCTCGTACGAGCGGCGGCGGGTACCCGGTCTGCGACGCGAGGAGCTGGCGCAGCTGGCGGGAGTGTCATACGCGTACTACGCGCGCCTGGAACAGGGTTACGGCGAAACCATGTCGGCAGAGGTGCTGGACGCCGTGGCCCACGCCCTGCGCCTGACCGAGGAGGAACGGGAGCATCTGATCCGGCTGGCCCAGCCCGGCCGCAACCGCGCACCGCAGGCCCCGCCCCCGCCGCAGCGGCTGCGGCCCACCGTCCAGCACCTCCTCGACGCGCTCGGCGTACCCGCCTACGTCGTCAGCCGGCGCCTGGACATCCTCGGATGGAACCGGCTCGCCACCGCCGTCTTCGGGGACTGGGCCCAACTTCCGCTTCAGGAGCGGAACGTGGCCCGGCTGATCTTCCTCTCGCCCGAGGCGCGCGACCGGTTCGCCGAACCGGACCGCACGGCTGCGAAAGTCGTCGGCGCTCTGCGGATGAACGCCGGCAAGAGTCCCGAGGACGCACATCTCTCCTCGCTGATCCGCGAGTTGTCGCAGAAGAGCGAGGACTTCCGGCGATTGTGGGAGCGGCATGAGGTGAGTTGCGGGTCTGTCGGCGACTCCGTGCGCATACGGCACCCGCTGGTGGGAGAGTTCGACCTCGTGCACGAGCCCATGGCGCTGCCCGGGGGCGCACCCATGCGGCTGAACACCTACCACGCGGAGCCGGGCTCCCGGTCGGAGGAAGCCCTGCGGATGCTGGCCAGTTGGGAGATGGAGCGGCAGGCCTGAGACATGGGTCCGGCCAGGGTGACGCCGCTGGGCGCCGACCCGCTCGTCGTCGGTGAGCAGGTCGGGCCGGGCCCTCTCCTCAGCGCCTTTCGATTCTCGCGGCTCGTCGGCGAGCGGGCAGCGCCTCGGCGCGGGCCGTCACGCGGCCGGCGCCGAGGCCGGTGACACCGGGGCCACCGGGACGGAACCGTGGATGGGGCCGGGGACGCGGGACAGGGGCAGACCGGTGCCGCTGTTGACGTGGGCGATGATCTCGGCGGTGATGGAGATCGCTGTCTCCTCGGGGGTGTGGGCGCCGAGGTCGAGTCCGATCGGCGAGTGCAGGAACGCGAAGTGCTCTTCGGGCACGTCGGCCTCGCGCAGACGCTCGAGGCGGTGTTCGTGGGTACGCCGGGAGCCCATCGCGCCGATGTAGCCGACCGGGAGACCGAGGGCCAGGCGCAGCAGGGGGATGTCGAACTTGGCGTCATGGGTGAGGACGCAGATCGCGGTACGGGCATCGACTTCTGTGCGCTCCAGGTAGCGATGGGGCCAGTCGACGACGACCTCGTCGGCGTGAGGGAAGCGCTCGGGTGTGGCGAAGGCGGGGCGGGCGTCGCAGACGGTGACGTGGTAGCCGAGGAAGCGTCCCGCCTGGCTGAGGGCCGCGGCGAAATCGACGGCGCCGAAGATCAGCATGCGGGGCCGGGGCGCTTGGGTGTGGACCAGGAGCGTCACCTTCTCCGGGCAGGTGCCGGCGTCCCCGCCGATCTCGATGCGGGCGGTCCGGCCCGCTCGCAGCAGCGTGCGCACCCGCGTGGCCACTCTACGGTCCTCCTTCCGGTCGCCCAGTGTCCCGTCGTACGCGCTGCCGCCCCCGAGAACGGACAGGGTACGGCCGAGGAGGCGCTGCGGACCGTGCACCACCTGTGCCACGGCGACGGGCAGGCCGGCCAGCACGTCCTCCAGGGCGGTGGTGAGGTGGGGCCGGCCGGCGGGGTCGATCCGCTGGACCAGGACCTCCAGTTCGCCACCGCAGGTCAGGCCCACGGCGAAGGCGTCGTCGTCGGAGTAGCCGAAACGGGTGCGCACCGGGGGTCCGTCCGTCTCCAGCACCTGTTGGCACAGCTCGTAGACGGCGCCTTCCACGCATCCTCCGGAGATGCTGCCGATCGCCGCACCGGTGGTGTCCACGGCCAGTGCGGTGCCCAGTGGCAAGGGTGCGCTGCCGCTGACCTCGATGACGGTCGCGAGGGCGAAGGGGCGGTTCTCGCGGCACCAGCGGTACAGCGTGTCCGCGATGTTCAGCATGAGTGGCTCTCCTGGGGAGGTTGGAAGGCCCGCCGCCGCGCCGACAGGGGGGATCGGAAGGCACGGCGGCGGGCCGGTCGGTGGGACGGTTCTCAGGACCCGCCCGGGTGGCGGGAAGGGCCCTTGCCGTCCGGGGTTCAGAGCAGGGCTTCGGCGGTGATGGGCAGTTCGCGGACGCGGCGGCCGGTGGCGTGGAAGACCGCGTTGGCGATGGCGGGTGCCACGCCGATCTGCACGAGTTCTCCGAGGCTCTTCACGCCGATGGGGTCGGCCTTGTAGTCCTCTCCGTCGAGGTAGACGGCCTTGAGGTCCGGGATGTCGGCATTGACGGGCACGAGGTAGCCGGCGAGGTCGGCGTTGACGATCCGGCCGTCGCGGTGGTCGGTGACCGTGTGCTCCAGCAGGGCCTGCCCGATGCCGCCCACCATGCCGCCGACGGCTTGGCTCTCGGCGAGCTTGGGGTTGATGATGCGCCCCGCGTCGTACACACCGAGCATCCGCCGCACCCGGACCAGGCCGAGCCGGGCGTCGACGGCGACCTCGGCGAACATCGCGGCGTAGCCGTACATCGAGAACCGGCTCTCCGCCTCCGGGGTGTACGACCCGCGCGCCTCCAGGTGGGTGCGGTTGTTGCGGGCGAGGAGCTGCCGATAGGTCTCCCCACGCGCGGCGTCGCCCTTGACGTGCAGCCGTCCGCCGCGGACCACGACATTGTCGGCCTCGACGCCGTGCAGCGGTGAGCGCTCGTCCTCGACCGCGAGCTTGACGGCCTGCTGCCGCAGCTTGTCGCAGGTGTCCTGAACGGCGGATCCCACACTGAGCATGGTCTGCGAGGCGCCCTGGGCGGGGGCCGGCGGCATGGCGGAGTCGCCGAGCCGGAATTCGACGTCGCGTACGGCCAGGCCCAGGGCGTCGGCGGCGACCTGGGTCATGGAGGTGTACGTGCCCGTGCCCGTGTCGTGGGTCGCGGACTCGATCACCGCCGTGCCGTCGGCATCGAGCCTGACGTGGGCCTGGGCCTGTCCCCGGAAGACGTCGTAGCAGCCGGTGGCCACACCGGTGCCGATGAGCCAGTCGCGGTCACGCGTGGACCGCGGCCTGGGGTCGCGCCGGTGCCAGCCGAACTCACGGGCCCCGACACGGAAGCACTCACGCAGTCGCCGGGTGGAGAAGGGCTTCTGCGTGGACGGGTCTTCGCCCGGTTCGTTGCGCAGCCGCAGCTCGATCGGGTCGATGCCGAGCTTGTGGGCGAGTTCGTCCACCGCGGTCTCGATGACGAAGGCCGCGCTGCCGTAGCCGGGGCCGCGCATCCACTGGGGAGTGCTGACATCGAGCGGTACGATCCGGACGTTCTGGCTGACGTCGGGCACGGCGTAGAGCATCTGCCCGAGCGCCATGTTGGCCTCCCAGAACTGCTCGTAGCGGGAGGTCTCGTACTTCATCTCGTGCGTCATCGCGGTCAGGCGCCCGCGCCGGGTGCTGCCCAGGCTGAGCTTGTACTCGTACGCGGGCCGGTAGCCCACCGTGAAGTACATCTGCCTGCGGGTCAGTGCGAGTTTCACCGGGCGGCCGATCTCGCGTGCGGCGAGGGCCGCGATGGTGACGTGCGGCCAGGCCCGCAGGGCGTTGCCGAAGGCGCCGCCGATGAACGGCGAGAGGACGCGCACGTTCTCCTGCGGTATGCCGAACACGGCCGCGATCTCGTTCCGCGTGCCGATCACGTGCTGGGTCTTGTCCCACAGTGTGAGCTTGTCGCCGTCCCAGCGGGCGACGGTGGCTTGCGTCTCCATCGGATTGTGGTGGTTGCGTGAGAGCCGGTAGGTCATCTCCAGCCGGACGTCCGCGGAGCCCAGCGCTTCCGGGGCGTTGCCCCGTGCGTAGGGCCGCGCGAAGGGCGCGGGCCCGTCCACGGCCGGGCTGCGGGTCAGGTCGGTCGACGGCTGCTCGGCGTCGTAGGAAACCTTCACCAGGTCGGCGGCGTGCTGTGCGGCCTCCAGCGTGGTGGCCACCACCACGGCGACGGGCTGGCCGAAGAACCGGACGGCGTCGTCCTGGAAGACGCGCAACCGCCGGCCCGGAATCCGGTTTCCCGGGTTGTCGCGGTAGGCCAGCGTGGGTTTGTCGAGATGGCTGATGACGCCGAGGACGCCACGCTGGGCATGGGCGGCGCGGATGTCGATGCCGGTGATACGGCCGCGCCCGATGGTGCTGTCGATGATGACGGCGTGGACGAGGCCGTCGAGGCCGTGGTCGGCGGCGTACTTGGCCTGGCCGGTGACCTTCAGTCGTCCGTCGACCCGGGACAGCGGTGCTCCGACGGCTGCCTGCGGCTGGTTGCTCACTTGCCACCTCCCACGATGCGCAGCTGGCGCTCGACGGTCCGTCTGAGCAACTCGACTTTGAAGCGGTTGTGCTGGAGGGGCCGGGCCCCGTCGGCGGCCCGTTCGGCGGCCTGGGCCCACAGGGCGTCGGACGGCCGCTCCCCGATGAGCTCACGCTCGACGGCGGTGAGTTTCCACGGCACGGTTCCCACGCCTCCGGCGGCCACCTTCGCTTCCTGGACGACCCCGCGACGGATGTGCAGGGCGACGGCCGCCGAGGTGAGCGCGAACTCGTAGGACTGCCGGTCGCGCACCTTCAGGTAGCCCGAGAGCAGCGGGCGAGGCAGGGGCGGAAGCTCGACTGCAGTGATCAACTCACCTTTGTCCAATGCCTGTTCGCGGTCCGGTGTGCTGCCCGGCTTGAGCAGGAAGTCGGCGAAGGGCACGGTCCGCCCACCGGCCGGCCCCTGCAGGTGCACGGTCGCTTCCAGGGCGGCGAAGGCCACCGCGACATCGGACGGGTGGGTGGCCACGCAGTCGTCGGAGGTGCCGAGGATGGCGTGGGCGCGGTTGACGCCGTGCAGGGCCGCGCAGCCCGAGCCGGGTTCGCGCTTGTTGCAGTCGGCGCTCACGTCACGGAAGTACGTGCAGCGGGTGCGCTGCATGATGTTGCCGCCGATGGTCGCCATGTTGCGCAGCTGGGCGGACGCGCTCAGCTCCAGCGCCTGGGAGATCACCGGGTACAGGGCACGCACTCCCCGGTGGGCGGCGGCCTCGGACATCCGTACCAGCGCGCCGATGCGCAGTCCCCCGCGCCGTGTGACCGTGATCTCGCGCAGCGGCAGGGCGCTGATGTCGACCAGTGCGCGGGGCCGTTCTACGGTCTCGCGCATCAGGTCGACCAGTGTGGTGCCGCCGGCGATGTAACGGCCGCCGGCGCGGCCCGCGTCGAGGGCCTGCCGCATGCCGGCGGCTCTGGTGTAGGAGAAGGGATGCATGGGAACCGTGCCTCACTTCCGGCCGGCGGCGGTCTGCTCGACCGCCCGCACGATCTTCACGTAACAGCCGCAGCGGCAGATGTTGCCGCTCATGAACTCCCGGATCTCCTCGGGTGAGCCGGTGTGTCCCTCGTCGATGCAGCCGACGCCGGACATGATCTGGCCGGAGGTGCAGTAGCCGCACTGGAAGGCGTCCTGGTCGATGAACGCCTGCTGCAGCGGGTGCAGTCGGTCTCCCTCGGCCAGGCCCTCGATGGAGGTGACCTCGGCACCCTCCAGGCGGATCGCCAGGGTCAGGCAGGAGTTGACCCGGCGGCCGTCGACCAGGACGGTGCAGGCGCCGCAGGCACCGGCGTTGCAGCCCTTCTTCGAGCCGGTCAGGTTCAGGTGCTCGCGCAGCAGGTCCAGCAGCGAGGTCCGGTTGTCGACCGTGACGGTGTGCCGCTTGCCGTTGACGGTCAGGGAGACGCGGCTGTCGGGTGGCGCTTCGGCCGCGTCCGCGGGCTCGGCGCCGAACACGGACGGCCCCGCCACGAGACCGCCCGCAACGGCAGCCCCACCGGCGGCGGTGGTCGCGATGAACGTACGCCGGGACGGAGCGGACGCGAATCCCTCCGGAGACTGCTCGGGCGATCCCTCGGGGGGAGAATCAGGTGACTCGGGGAGCTCGGGGGGCATGACCACTCTCTCGGTCGTCGGAAGGCGGATGGCGGTACCGGCCACCGTCATGTGCACGAATCGGCGTGAGGCGAGTCATCACGGCGCACATGCGGGTGGGGGGCGTGGTGGTGCGGCAAGACGGTCATGCGGCGGGTCATGTGTCGCACTCGGGTCGTGCGCAGCCGCCCGGGGATCGGGCGGGCGGCGCGTCCTGGGCGAAGAACGTCCTCGCGCGCGCCGGTGCATCGATGCCCTTTCGACGTCACCCGGCGCGGTGCCTTCGCCGCGCGGCAACGCGAGGTCGCCCTGCTCGGGCCGCGTGGGGTGCGCCGTGCCGTGCCGCAGGTCGTCGAAGTCGGGGGGATGATGCTCGGGGAGTGAGATGCACCGCTCTCGATGTCGGCGTGCAGCTGTGCCGCGGCCCGGGGCGCGAGCAACTCGGTGTTCCCGTTGCTGCGGTGGCTGCCGAGGACCGAGAGAAAGCGGCGCGACAATGGGGGATCTCCTTGGTCGGTGCGTGGACGACTGCTGCGGGTGAGCAGCCCCGTCGGGCGGCGTCGTGGTCTGCGTGTTCCGGCAGTGCCGGTCGGGTCGGCGTCCTGGGACACCGTTCACACCGCAGCCGACGAGGCGGGCCCTCGGCCCTGGAGGAGCGCGGCGGCCGGCGCTCATCACGATCGGCATCCGCCTCACCAGGACTTCGATGCGGCACGACATTCACTGTGTGGCACCCGGCGCGATTCGACGAGCAGACAGTTTTGGGACGACTCCGGTAGGTACCAACGCCGTTGGTACGTCTGGCAGTAGCAGGCTGAGCGGTCCGGCGGCGGCGGTTCTCATGACGTCGTGGCCGGCAGCCGGGCTTGCCGAAACGGCGGCCTCTCGTTCACATACGGCCGCAGTGGTCCAGTGGCGGAACGGCAAGCCACGAAGTGGCGGGAAGGAGGGTGGCGTGCACGGTTTCGGTGCACATCGGATCTCGCGCCCAGGTAGCTCCGCTACCTGGGCACTCCGGCAACGCGGCGAGGCGCGGTGCCGGGCCGCGCGACCCGGACGGGCATAGTGCAAGGACCCCTAAGGGGCCTCCCCTTGCGCCGTGCCCCACTCCCACATGCTGTGCACCACTGACTCCAGCGCCCGGCCCTGGCTGGTCAGAACGTAGCGGACGCGGGGAGGCCAGCTGGGAGTGCGGTGGCGTTCGATGACGCCCGCACTGGTCAACTGGGTTAGCCGGTCCGAGAGGACCTTGTCCGAGAGAGCGGGCAGTGCGGCGGACAGCTCGGAGTATGTGGCCTGGCCGCGGCGTAGGAACTCGCGGAGTACCAGCGGCGTCCATCGGCCGCTCAGCGTGGCGATGGTGATGTCGACAGGACATCGCGGTTCGGGGTTTGGTGGGACAAGGGCGCTGTCCGGACAGTCCGCCAGCGGGTCGCCCTGGTCATCCGCCGGTGTGTGTCCAACCGTTTGGTGAGTCACGAAGGCCCCTCCTAACGTCCGTCGCGAACAGCCCGCCCACTTGCCTCCAGGAGGCGTTATGCGTATCCACCACCTCAACTGCGGTTCCCTGCGGAAGATTCCGACGCTCCGTGAGGAACCCACGGCCGACGTCGTGAACCGCGAGCCGGCCGCTGTCTGCCATTGCCTGCTCATCGAGACGGACTCGGACGGGCTGGTCCTGGTGGACACCGGCCTCGGCACCGCGGACTTACAGCGCCCCGACCGGTCGCTGGGTGCGGGCTGGGTGGCCTACGCCCAGCCCGCACTGGACCTCGAGGAGAGCGCTCTGCGCCAGGTGGTCCGTCTCGGGTACGCGCCCCAGGACGTGCGGCACATCGTGCTCACCCACCTGCATCGCGACCACACCGGAGGGCTGCCGGACTTCCCTCATGCTCGCGTGCATGTGCACCCGGACGAGTACCGGGCCGTCACGGACTCCGCGGCAGCGCACCACCGGCACAGCGTCGACCGCTTCATGCCGACACACCGGGCGCACAACCCACTGCTGACACCCGCCCTCGTGGAGGATGGCACGGAGTGGTACGGCTTCCCGGGCGTGGCGCGGCCGCAGGGCCTGGCGTGCGAGCTGCTGCTGGTGCCGCTGCCCGGCCACTCGGCGGGACACGCGGGTGTCGCCGTGCGCGACGGCAGTGGGCGGTGGCTGTTGCACGCGGGCGACGCGTACATGTATCACGGCGAGCTTGAGCACACGCCGCCCCTGTCCCACCCCGTCCTCGAGCCGGTCCAGCAGGGAGCACAGGTCGATGTCGCGGCTCGCGTCGTGACCCGCGACCGACTGCGCGGCCTGCGCCGCGACCGCGGGGATGAGGTCACCGTCTTCAGCGCACACGACCCGTGGGAGTTTGCCCGGTTCGCCGCTCCAGCCGGTCGCCAGTCGCATGATCGGCCGGCCTCCACTGTGTCGCCGTGAACGACAACGCTCTGACCCGTCTCGGCCTGGTCCATGAAGGAACCCCGCGCAGCCATGTGCGGCGCCAGGACGGGGCCCGCCGCGGCTCGCGCATCGCTCCTCCGGGTCATTCCCGAACGGGGGGATGAGCGTCCAGGACTCGCCGAGTCACTCGGGACATCAGGGTGCGGTAGCAGAACTTGCCGGTGGGGCCGAGGGGCATCTCGTCCACCACCAGGAGACGTTCGGGGTGCTTCCGGCGGGCCAGGCCACGGTCCCCCAGGTGGGCCGTGAGGTCGGACAGCGTGGGAACGGCTGTGCCCGGGGCCGGGCGTACACAGGCGCACAGTCGTTCCCCCAGGTCCGGGTCGGGCACCGGGACGCAGACCGCCTCGGCCACCGCCGGATGGGTGCCCAGTTCACGTTCGACCTCGGCAAGGCTGATGTTGAGACCGCCGCGCACGGCGATGCGTTTGAGCCGGCCCAGGACGTGCAGCCTTCCGCGCTCGTCCAGCCGGCCGAAGTCACCCGTGCGAACCCAGCCGTCGGGGGTCCGGTAACGCGCGTCCAGTTCGGGCGCGTTGACGTAGCACAGCGGCGTCATGGGGCCCAGGGCCTCGATCTGACCGGTCCGCCCGGTGGGCAGCGGCGCGCCGTCGGGTCCGGTGATCCGGATACGAGCGACCGCGGGATCCGGGGTGCCGACGCTGTCCCCCGGCGGGTGGTCTTCTCCCGCCGTGTGGCAGTTCACGCCGTCCGACGAGCCGTAGACGGTCACCACCGGTCGGCCGAACCGTTCGCGGCATGCCTGGGCGGTGGCCGCCGGCAGAGCGGCGCCGCTGGAGACGACGGCACGCAACGACGACGTGTCCTCGTCCGGCCGCGCCGGTAGGTCGGCGATGCGCCGCAGCATGGTGGGCACCGCGAAGAGGTGGGTGGGACGATGCTCGGCGATCATCCGCAGCGCCGCCGCCGGGTCGAACGTCGACCGCACGATCAGGGTGCCGCCGAGGGCGGCGAGGGTGACCGGTGTGCCCAGGGATCCGAAGGAGGAGGCCAGCGGGACGAGGACGAGGTGGCGGGGCGGCAGCGTGGTGTCGGGATGCAGATTCCGGACGTACCGCGCACGGCCGCCGGCCAGGGCGTGATGGCTGTAGGCGACCATCTTCGGCTCGGCTTCGGAACCCGACGACACCAGGATGCGGGCGGGTCCGTACGGGTCGGCCGGCCGCGGCCGCCAGGGACGCCGGGCCGGGGTGCGCGGTGCGTGCAGCCCGTGCGTCCGTCCGTCGCCCGGGCCGGCAGCGAACACGGTGCGCAGGTGAGGAAGATCCGCGACGGCCTCTGCCTGGCGGGCCGATGCGAGGACGGTGCCGCGGGCCCGTGAGCGGGCGAGCAGCGCCCGGACGTCACGGTCGTCACCGCCCGGGGGGATCGGGAGGGCCACGGAGCCGATCGCGTAGACGGCGAGTTCCGCGGCCACGGCGTCGCGTCCGTCGGGCAGCAGGAGCGCCACCACTTCCCCGCCCCCCAGGTCCGCCCGGGCGAACAGGGCGGCGATACGGCGCACCTCGGCGTCCAGCGCCGCGTAGGACAGCACTCCGGCGTCGTCCACCAGCGCCTGGCGGTCCGGGTGTTCGCGGACCCGGGCGGTGAACAGTGTGTAGAGATCGGTGGCAGGGCACAGGTCCGCCGTCACCCAGGTACTCCGCTGGGCGCGGGGCACCAGGTCCGGGAAACGCACTCCGGCGCGTGAGGTCCACACCGGTTGCCCGCCCCGGCTTGCGGTCGGGGCGGTGCGGTGCCGGGTCGCGGGGGCGGCTGTCATGCGAACTCCCAGGGCGCGTACGGGCGTGCGTGGCCGGTGACCGGGTCAGGCGGGGCGACTGCCGCCCGGAAGGCCGGGTCGCGGACCAGAGCCGTCAGATCGGTGAGTACAGGGGTCGCGGTCAGACCGGCCTCGGCCAGCCGTGCCGTCCACTCCTCGGTGGTGCGGCGGGCGAAGCGGGCCGCGAGGTCCTCCGTGGCCGTGGGGCCGGCGCGGTCCAGCACACGGAGCAGCGCCGCGGGGCGCGCCCGGGCGTCGGGGCCGAGGCACAGATGGCCGTCCGCGGTGCGCAGCGGCCGGTCCAGTGCCGTCCAGCGGACGCGGTGCGCGGGGCGGGGGACGGCAGCGGCCGCGGAGACCAGCGAGGAGTCGACACGGCTGCCCCGGCCGGTCGTCTCCCGGGCCGCCAGCGCGGCCAGCACCCCCTGGGCGCACACCAGCCCGCCGAGCACGTCGGTGAGAGTCATCAGGGAGGGGGCCGGGAGCTGGTCGGCCGGCCGTACCGCCGCGGCGAGGCCGCTGTGCACCTGGGCGAGGTAGTCGGTGCCCAGGGGCGGCCGGTCGCCGAAGGCGTCCCCGAAGCCGGACGCCCAGGCGTACACCAGGGCGGGGCGGCCGGGCAGCAGGTCGGGCGCGTCCAGGCCGAGCCGCGCGGCCTTTCCGGGGGCCCAGTTGTGCAGGAAGACGTCGGCCCCGGCAGCCAGCGCGCGGACCGTGTCCCGGCCCTGCGCGGTGGTGAGGTCGGCCTCCACCACCGGCTTACCCGCGTTGAGAGCCGAGAACCGGGCCGAGCAGTTCCCTGCCATCGGGTGGAGCCATCGCATCGGGTCGCCGCCGGGCGGTTCGATCCGGACCACCTCGGCACCGAGCATCCGCAGGGCGTGCCCGGCGAGCGGGCCCTGCACCCTGCGGGTTGATTCCACCACCCGCAAGCCCGTCAGGGGCAGGACGCCACCGGAAACCGGGACCGCCCGGCGTGGGCCGGGCACGCGGGTGTCCGGACGCGCCCGGGTGCCGGGTACCGGTGCCGGTCCAGGAGTGAGGCACCAGGGGTCCGGGCGGACGGCGGGGGCCGGGTCGGAGCCGACGGCGAGGAGGCTGACACCGGTCTGGTGCGCGGCGGCCCGCAGGTCCGCCAGCGTGCGGCGGCGGGCGGCCTGGCGCAGTTCGTCGGGCAACGGGCAGACGGCGGTGGCGAACCGCTGCTGGAAGGGCAGCCAGCCGCGGCCGGCGAGCGCGGGGGCCACACCGAGCCGGGCCCAGAACTCCCGCCACACCAGGGGGTCGAGGGTCTCGACCTCCACGCGGGCGTCGTCGGCCGTCTCCAGGGTCGCCAGGCCGCCCGCCCGTGGCGCGTCGGATGGAGCCACCGGCGCGTGCGGCACATCCGGCTCGGGCGAACCGGAGCTGTCGTGGGCCGTCGCGGCGGCGAGGTACTGGCCGACCGTCAGCAGCGCCGCCTGAGCCACCGAGGTCCGTACCTCGCGCAGGTCCACGCCGCGGGCCCGCGCGACGCGGAGAGCGGTGGCGCCCTGGGCGGCGAGAACCCCCGCCACCACCGAGGCGTAGTCCACGGCCAGCGGGAGCGGCCCGCCCGTCGCCCGTCCGTGGACGTGCATGAGACCGCAGGCGGCCTGCACGGCGCGCTCGTCGGGCAGGTCCGCACCGACCGGGCCCGCCCAGTCGACGATGCACTGCACCGTGTCCCGACCGGGGCCGGTCGTCTCGGGCGGGTCCGGCAAGGCGTGTCGCAGCAGCCGGCCGGCGATTGCGGCGGCGGCGACGGCCGGCCGGGCCGCGGCGCGCAGGCGCGGCGTCACGGCCGCCCCCGGCCTGGTCGCCGGCCTTGCACCGAGTACAGGACGCTGGAGGCGGCGCGGAAGGACGGGTCCCGCATCAGCCGTCCCACCCTGTCCAGGTCCTCCTGGGTCATGCCCTGTTCCGTCAGCCGGTCCCGGAGGTTGCGGGTGTGGTTCAACTGGAGCCCGAGGCCGGGGTCCTGGGCGTGCCGTACGCCGATGTGGAGGTGGACGTCGATGGCGGTCAGCCCCGCCGCCCGCAGGGCCTCCGGCGCCTTCCGCCCCCAGTGCGGATCGCCGCCCGCGGCGCGCAGCGCGGCCGTCTTGGCCCGCAGGAACCGGGCATAGAGCGCCTCGGCCTCCGCGTCCGGGGTCAGCAGCGGCGGCTCGTAGGAGGCGTCGATCTCGTCGATCTGCAGCAGGCCGCCGGGTCTGAGAGCGCGCACCAGCTTGCGCAGGACGGCGTCGCGGCTGGGCAGGTGCTGCAGGACCAGGCGGGCCACCACCAGGTCGTAGGCCACCTCGGGAAGCGGATCGCGGGCCACGTCGAGGGCGGCGACCTCAAGGCCCGGGCCGGGTTCCAGGTCGCGGGGGTCGAGGTCGGTGGCGAGCACCGAGCCGCCCGGTGCCACCCGGCCCGCCAGCCAGCGCGCGATGCTGCCGCCGCCGGCGCCGACCTCCAGGCAGTGCCAGCCCGGGCCGACACCGGCGGCGGCCAGGCGGGGCAGGGTCACCGGGTCGTAGGCGGCGGCCAGGCAGCGGTGCTGGTCGCGGCTGTGCGCGGTGCCGTTGCCGAAGACCGCGTGGGTGCCCTCCCGGGCGGGAGCGGGCTGGGACACGGTGTGGCTCCTCTCGTCAGAACGCGGCCCGGAAAGGCCCGGCGTCCTCGAATGCGGCTCGGACAGGGACCGGCGGCCGACACCGCCGAGGTCGATGCCGCCGCGAATCCGGCGGGCGGGCGCGTACCCGGGTGGGAGTCGGCTGTGAGGCGATGGGACTCCTCTCGCCGTGGAGCGGCCCGGTCGGCGCGGCCCCGGCGAACGGCGGCCCGGTCACGTCCATCGACCGTTGCCGGCGGGTGCGGTGCCGGTGAGCTGCCGTGCCAGGGCCGCGCGGCGGACCTTGCCGGTGCCGGTGCGGGGCACCTCGTCCCAGGTGAGGACGGCCGGGTCGCGCAGCGCCGGCAGTCCGTGCGCGGCCCCTTTCCAGGCGTCCGGGTCCAGTCGGCCGTCGGCGGTCACCACGACGGGCAGCGGATCGCCGTCCGGGGCGCCGAGGACCACGCATTCCAGGGCCTGCGGCAGTCGCTGCTCCAGTACGTCCTCGGTCCGCAGGCAGCTCATACCGGGCAGGGTGTCGGCGGCGCGGTCCAGGAGGCTGACGCTGCCGTCACGGTGGTGGACGCCCATGTCGCCCGTGGACCACCAGTCGCCGACGCGTTTGGCGTCCCAGCGGCCCCGTTCGCCGACGTAGCCCAGGGCGAGGGCGGGGGTGCGGACGAGGAGCAGGCCGGGACGGCCGCGCGGCACCGGGCGCAGCGTGTCCGGGTCCACCGCGCGCAGCCGGGTCCGGCCCGGCACGGGACGGCCGAGCCGGCGCGCCGAGGTCTCCGCGTCCGGGGCGAGCGCGGAGCGCCGTGTGTGGAAGCGGAAGGTGAGCGGCCCGGTTTCGGTCTGGCCCCAGCCCTGCATCCACAGCGGGCGGGCGCGGCGGCTGGCGGTCAGGTAGGCGCGCAGGGCGGGCGGGTGCACGGCGTCGTAGGTGCTGATGTACAGGCGGACGTCCCGGAAGGGGTTGTCCAGCCGGGTGGTGAGCGGCCGCAGCCGGATGTAGGAGGCGGGCAGGGCCTCGACGACGGTGGGCGGGTGGGACCGCAGCAGCGGGTCCGCGGTCTCCGGGTCGTCGCCCGTGAGGACCACGATGGCGGCGGGGGCGAGCGACACCACCACGGCCGTCCAGCAGAAGGTGCGTCCGTGTCCGTACGCGCTGGCGTTGGCCAGGACGTCGTCCGGGCGGATGCCGATGCCCGGGTAGCGCACCGCTTCGAAGCGGGCCAGTTTGTGCACGAGTGTCCGGGTGGAGTGGACCACCAGCTTGGGCACGCCGGTCGTCCCCGAGGTGTGGTGGATGACCAGGGGTTCGTCGTCGTGGCGCCGCACCGGTACGCGGGGTCGGGACGCGTCCAGCGCCGCCAGGTGGACCGCGCCGGGCGCTGCGGAGTCGACGGTGACCAGGATCCGGGCCGGTTCGCCGGCGGCGGTCTCCCGGCAGCGGGCCAGCAGCGCGGAGGTGGTGACCAGCGCGGTCGGACGCAGCCGCTCCAGCAGGGTGGCGAGGTCCGCGGCGTCGAGCCGGGCGGACAGTTGCGCGGGTACGGCGCCGAGGCGGACCACGGCGCAGGCGAGCAGGTCGTAGTCCCAGTGGTTGTCCTTCACGATCGCCACGCGGTCCCCGGGCCTGACCCCCGCGTCGGCGAGGCGGGCGGCGGTGGCGCGGACCAGGCCGGCGAGTTCGCTGACGGTCCACCGGGTGCCGGCCCACGGGGCGATGTCGAAGGGCCGGTCCAGGTGGACCACGGTCCGGGCACCGCCTGCCGCCGCCTCGTCGAACAGGGTTCCCATGTCATGCGGTCGCACGGATCTCCTCCGCTCGGTCGGGGCCGGCCGGAGCGTTCCGTGCGAGCCTGCTCAGGACGCGGGACGCGGCCAGCGCACCCGCCCGGACGGCGCCCTCGGAGGCGGGGCGCAGCATGAGCCAGTCGCCGGCGTACTCCACCGCGCGCGCCGGCCGGGACAGGAAGCCGGCGCGTTCCCGCAGGGCCTGAGGGGTGGCTTCCGGCAGGCCGTGGTGGAAGGCGTGCACGAGACGGTGGCGGCAGGCGCCGCCGATGCCCGGGACATAGCGTTCCGCCGCGCGGACGAGGAGGTCGGCTGCCTCGCCGGGAGGGGCGTCCAACAGTTCGGGGACCCGGCGCGGACCGGCCACGAGGGTGACCAGGCCCCGGCCGGCGGGGGCACGGCCGGGGTGCTTGGCGTGGTCGACGACGACGCCGGAGAGCGCGTCCTCCTCGCGGGCCGGGGTGAGCAGGATGTGCACCGGGCGCCGGGCGGCAGGGGCGAGGGGGCGATCCAGCAGGCAGCTGACCTTCATCATGGGCGTGAAGGTGCAGGCGGTGAGGAACGGCTGCTCGTCCGCGGGGGCGTCCGGGCGGAGCGCCGCCGCGACGGGCGCCGGTACGGCGAGCACGGCGGCCCGCGCGGTGACCTGTCCGTCGTCGAACCGCAGTACGGCGTGCCGGCCCGCGTCGGTGACCTCGCGTACGGCGCGGCCGGTGACGACCTCGGTATCGGCGGCGAGCCGGCGGGCCAGGAAGTCCATGCCGCCGCGGTAGGTGCGCCAGGTGGCCGGGGTGCCGGCCTCCAGCAGCAGGCTGACCATGGGGGCGGCCGTCGACCGGGCGGTGTCCCAGCCGAAGAAGCAGCCGGCGACCGGCTGGAACAGGTAGTCGTGCAGGTCGCGGTGGTAGCGGGCGGCCACCTCCCGCACGGTGGCGGCGCCCAGCGGACTGTGCGCGGGACGGTCGCCGTCGAATTCGGCGCGGCGGCGTCCGGTCCAGGCGGAGAAGGCGGCCAGGTCGAGCCGCGCCCGGGCGGACAGGCCCGCTCCGGTGACCACGGCCGTGCCCTCGCCGACGCCCAGGTGGGCGCGCCCGCCGCGCCAGACGGCCACCGCGCCGCCGACCCGGGGCACGTCCGCGGCGGTGACGCGCAGCCGGCGCAGCAGCTCCCAGGTCGCGCGGTAACCGCGGGACGGGACCTGCTCGGCGCCCGTGTCCACCGTCCAGCCCTCGTGGCGGACGCTGCGCATCCGGCCACCGACCTGCGGCAGTTGCTCGTACACCCGCACGGCCAGCCCGGCGCGGCGCAGTTCGTGGGCGGCGGTCAGGCCTGCGATGCCCGCGCCGACGACGGCGACGTCGAGATCGGGCGTCATCGGGCGGTCCCCGTGCCGACCAGGACGTTGGCCACGACCATCAGCACCACGCTGAGCCGGTGCACCGCGAAGCCCGTCCGGCGGGCGGTCATGATGTCTCCGCGGACGAACCCGGTCAGGTACTGGCGGGCCCGCAGCGCGGTCGCCGGCAGCATCAGCAGCACGAACCACCAGGGGGCCGCCCCGGTGGCCGAGGCGACCGCGCCGATGAGGAACTCGACGGCCGACAGGACTCCGATGAACACGGCGTTGCCCCGCTCGGAGACCAGGGCGGCCACGGTCGGACGGCCCACGGCCCGGTCGCCGGCCACGTCGTTGGTGTTGGAGTAGACGCCGAACATCAGCGGCCCGAACCCGAACAGCACCGCCTGCACCATCAGGAAACCGGAGAAGCCCCCCGTCACCAGGCCGTACGGAACGATCACCAGCACGGCGCCGAGGGCGACGAGGAACACTTCCTGGAAACCGTGGTAACTGATCTTCAGGCCGTACGAGTACTGCAGCGACACCGCGAGCAGCGCGCCCGCCGCCACCAGCGCCCACAGCGGGCGGTGCGGCGCGAGAGCGGCGGCGCCCGCCCACAGCACCGCACCGGCCGCCGCCGAGACCCAGGCGAAGCGCAGCGCCTGAGGCACCGTCAGTGTCCCGGCGACCAGGGGTTTGCGTGCCTTGCTGCGCAGCGGGTTGTCGGGGCCGTAGTTGGCGAGGTCGCTGCCGTCCCGGAACCCGGTGACGTCGTCCAGGGCGACCATCGCCATGAGGACCGCGACTTCGCCGGCCAGGAACACCGCCAGCACCAGTGCCTGCCGGGCGGTGAAGGCGCCGGCCGGGAACAGCGCGGCGGTCAGGGCGAGGAAGATGCCGAGGTAGTAGTCGTACACGTCCAGCTTGCCGAGCCGCGCGTAGACGCGCAGTCGGCTGTGGCCGTGGGCGGTGGCGGCGGGACGGCCGGCCGCGATGCTGTCCGTCATGGGTGACCTCTTGGGGGGGTGTCTGCGTCCGAAGGGGGGTGCCGCTCGTCCGGGCAGCGCGGTGTCCGAGCGGGCGGTCGCGCGTCAGTGCTGTTCGACGCGGGCCGTCTCGCGTCAGCGGTGCTCGGTGGCGAAGGCGCACACGAGGTCGGCGACGTGCCGGACCTGTGCGTCGGTCAGCATGTGGTGCACGGGCAGGGCGAGATGGCGGCGGGCGGCCTCTTCGGCGCGCGGCCAGCGGGCACCGGGCGGCGCGTAGGGAGCGAAGGCACGGTGGGCGGGCAGGGGGCGCGGATAGTAGACGTGCGTGGCCACCCCCCACTCGGCCAGGTGGGCGCCGAGGGCCTCCCGGTCCTCGGCGAGAACCGTGTACACGTAGAAGCACCGGCCGTCCCGGCCGGGCGGCGGAGGGACCACACCGTGTGCGGCCAGCGGCGTGAAGCGCTCGGTGTAGTACGCGGCGATCTCCGCCCGCCGCGCCAGCCGCGCCGGGAAACCGGAGTAGCGGTGTGCCTGGAAGGCGGCCTGGATCTCGTCGAAGCGACTGTTGAGTCCGACGTCGTGGTGGACGAACCGCCGCCCGCCGTACTGGCCGTGGTTGCGCAGCATTCGCACCTTCTCGCCCAGTGCCGGATCCCGGGTGACGACCACGCCGCCCTCGCCGGGCATGCCGCAGGTCTTGACCTGTACGAAGGAGTAGACGCCTGCCTCGCCCCACAGTCCGGCCGGGACGCCCCGCAGCACACCGCCCTGGGCGACCGCCGAGTCCTCCAGCAGGCGCAGTCCGTGCCGCCGGGCCAGTTCTGCGAAGCGTGGCATGTCGGCCATGACGGAGAACATGTGGGCCGGCATCACCGCCTTGGTCCGCTCGGTGACGAGTCGCTCCGCCTCATCCGGGTCCATGGTCATGGTGTCCGTCCGGATGTCGGCGAAGACCGGTGTGGCCCCGACGCCGACCACCGAGGCGGCCAGGGGCGCACAGCCGAACGCGGGCACGATCACCTCGTCGCCGGGACCGACCGCCATGGCCCGCAGCACAAGCTCGAGCCCGGAGGTGCCGCTGGAGCAGGCGACCACGTCGGCGGCCCCCAGGTCCTCGCGGAGCAGGTCCTCGAAGGCGGCGGTGCGTCTGCCCAGGATGAAACGCTGCTCCGGGTCAAGGCCCACCTCGCGGACCAGGCCGATCAGTGCGGGGCGGTCGGCCTCGAAGAGGGCGGGAGGGAAGAACGGGACGGCGGGAGGGAGCGATACGGTCATGCGGCCGACCTCGTTCCGGCGAGGCAGGAGCGGACGGTGTCGCAGACGCGGTCCAGGTCGTCCGATCCCAGATCGGGATGGAAGGGCAGGGCCACGGCGTGCCGGGCCGCCGTCTCGGCGTGGGGGAACTCACCCTGCCGGTGGCCCAGGTGGGCGAAGGCGGGCTGGTGGGGCAGGGGCAGCGGGTAGTAGACCTCGGTGCCGATGCCGTGCCGGTCGAGGTGGGCGACGAGGGCGTCCCGGTGTTCGGTCTCGATCAGGTAGACGTAGTGCACGTCGCGGTCGTCCGGTTTCCCCGCGGTGGTCCGCGGCAGGCGGACGATCCCCGGCGCGTCCCGCAGGCGGGCGGTGTAGGCGTCCGCCAGTTCCGCCCGGCGTGCGATGTGCTCCTCCAGGAGGGACAGCTTGGCGAGCAGGACGGCCGCCTGGATGTCGTCCATCTTGCTGTTCGCGCCGGGCAGGGCGCTTTCGGTGGAGATGGCCGGGAAGTTGTCGAGCGTGCGGCCCGTCCTGCCGTGGTGACGCAGGGCCGCGACGGTGGCCGCCACCTCCGGGTCGTCGGTGAGCACGGCTCCCGCGTCGCCCAGCGCGCCGAGCGTCTTGGAGGGAAAGAAGGACAGGACACCGCCGGCCCCGTGCAGGCCGGCGTGCACACCGTGCCGGCGCATGCCGATCGCCTCAGCGCTGTCCTCGACGACCGTGAGGCCGTGCCGTCGGGCGACGGCGGTGACGGCGGCCATGTCGGCCATCGTGTGGAACAGATGCACCGGCATCACGAACCGGCTCCGCGGTGTGACGGCCGCTTCCAGCGCCGCGGGGTCCATCGCGTACGTCTCCGGGTCGATGTCGACGAACTGCGGTGTCCCGCCTGCCAGTACGACGGCTGACGCGGTGGCGAAGAAGGAGTACGCCGGCACCAGGACACCGTCGCCGGGACGGACTCCGCAGGCGCGCATCAGCAGGACGAGCGCGTCGGTGCCGCTGTTGACGCCGACCACATGCCGGGCGCCGGTGTAGTCCGCGAGCGCCGCCTCGAGCTGCCCGACCTGTTTTCCGTGGGAGAACTTGCCGCTGTGGAAAACGTCGTCCAACGCCTTTTCGATGGAAGGCCACAGCCGTTCGAAAGTCGCGGCCTGGGAGAAGAAGGGAATTCGATCGGCCGTTCCCGGCGCAGTCGATAATGCGCCCCCGGCGCGCGCCGGCATCTGTCCGCTGGAAGGCAATTGCTCACCTGTCTCCGTCGTTTCTGCGGAACGCCCACGCTAATCGGGCTTCCGGCCGACGGAGAAAGGAAAGGATCATCTTCACACGTTCTGGGTAATGGCGTTCCGGACGTCTTGACCATTTCCGCACAGGGCGGCAACAGTGGTGCGGCGCACCGGAGTTGTGCGCGGCGCAACGAAATGAGCGCGCCCGTCTCCTTCCCGTTCCCTCTCAGGAGGCCCTGTGCTGCAGCCCCTCGTGGTCGGGCTCGGCCGGTCCGGATCAGGACTGCATCTGAGGACCCTCGTCCGTCTGGCCCGGCGGACCGCGGCCACGGGTGATCCGCTCGTCGCCCTGCCCGCGGTCGGCTGCGACCCACGAGCGGGCGCTCTGCGGCCCGTGGGCATGCCCGGCGAGGTCACAGCCGTCACCACGCTGGAACAGGCCCTGCAGTACGCGGACCCCGCGACCGCGGTGGTCCACGTGTGCACACCGCCCCGGTTGCGATACGACCTCCTGGCCGAACTCGCCGGACACGGATTCCGCCGAATGATCGTGGAGAAACCCCTCGCCGCGTCCGCGGACGAGCTCGACGCCCTGATCCGGCTGCGCCGGGAGGCCGGCCTCGATCTCGTGGCCGTCGCCCACTGGATCACCTCCCGGCTCGCCGGACGGTTGCGCCGGCTGGTGGGCGGCGGACAGCTCGGCTCCCTGCGCCGTATCACCGTCGACCAGCACAAGCCCCGCTTCCTGCGGTCCCTGGCGACCGACGGGCATCCCACCGCCCTGGACGTGGAGATCCCCCACTCCCTGGCGCTCGCGCTCGATCTGGCCGGCCCGGCCGAACTCCGCGCCGCGCGCTGCTGGGACCTGCGCTGCGAGGACCGCGGACTGCCCCGCCTGGGCGGCGCGCACGTCGAACTGGAGCACCGTTCAGGAGTGGTGACGCTGCTGCGCTCGGACCTCGGCGCACCCGTCCGGCAGCGCAGCGTCGTCTGCGAGTTCGAGGGCGGGACGGCCACGGCCCACTTCCCGCTCAGCGAGGACGACGACCACGCGCAGCTCGTCGTCGCCCCCTCCGACCGCGGTACGGCGCACCCGCCGGCCGGAGTCCTCGACGTGGACGGAGCGCCCGGGGCGAGGCATCAGGTCTTCCGGGACGACGCCCTGACCGACTTCCTGGACGGTACCTACCGCGGCTTCGCCTCCAAAGCGGCAGGCGTCGGGGATTTCCCGCTCGCCTGCGCGACCGCCCGGCTGCTGTGCGCGGCCCGGGAGCACTGCGCCGCAACACCGCGCGCCCCCGCCGGGAGCCGCTGACATGTGCCGCCACAGCGCCGCCGGACCCCGCGTCCGGGGGTTCGGGCCGCTCGCCGGCATCGGCGACGAGGCGGCGCCCAGCACAGACGGGCAGCTGGCCGCCCTGCGGCGCCTGGGCTGGAACGCCATCGAACTGCGCACGGTCGACGGCACGGCCCTCGCCGACCTCTCCCCGGCCGCGTTCGGCACGCTGGCCCGGCGGCTCGCGGACGCCGGGGTCACCGTGACCGCCGTCGCCTCCCGGATCGGCAACTGGTCCCGTCCCATCACCGGCGACCTCGGCCAGGACCTGGCCGAGCTCGACGTCCTGGCCGAACGCTGCGCCGCCCTCGGCTGCCATCTGGTGCGGATCATGTCGTACCCCAACGACGGTCTGACGGAGACCGAGTGGGCCGATCGCGTCCTGGCCCGCACCGCCGTCCTCGCGGACCGCGCGGAGCGGGCGGGCCTGGTCCTGACGCACGAGAACTGCGCGGGCTGGGCCGGTGACCGGGCCGATCGCGCGCTACGACTGCTGCGCGCCGTGGACAGCCCGGCCCTGCGACTGCTGTTCGACACCGGCAACGGCGTCCCGTACGGCTACCGCGCCCCGGACATGCTCCGCGACCTCGCCCCGTACGTCGTCCACGTCCACATCAAGGACGCCGTCCGCACCCCGGACGGCGGCACCGCCTACGCCCTGCCCGGGGAGGGCGAAGCCGGGGTGGTGGAATGCCTGGAGCTCCTGGCCGCCCACGGCTACACCGGAGCACTGTCCCTCGAACCGCATCTCGCCGTACGCCCCCACGAGGGACTGGCCCGGGCCGGTGAGGACGCCGCCGACCTGTTCGTACGGGCCGGGCAGGCGCTCGCCGGGCTGCTGGGCGCCGAGCAACCGGCCACCGGCCCCCTGGACGGCCCGGCGTGAGCGCACTGTTCACCGGGCGGCACCGGGAGTTGCTGCTGGACCTGCTGCGCCTGCCGAGCGTCAACCCCCTGGAAGCCGGCCCGGACGATCCGCCGTCGCGGCTGCCCGAGGTCCTCCAGCGGTACGCGACGGCCGCCTCCGAAGCGGGATTCCGCACCGTCCGCCTCGCCAGTCCGCCCGCCGACTGCCTGGACCGTCCCGGCGTACCGTCCACGGTCCGCTCCGCCGCCCACGATCCGCGCTTTCTCACGGACCAGCCCAGCCTGCTGCTGCGGCTGGGGCCCGAGCGTTCCCGTGCGCACACCGTGATGTTCAACGTCCACCTGGACACCGTCGCCGGACACACCCCGCCCGCCTTCGACGGCGTGCGGTTCACCGGCCGGGGCGCGGTCGATGCCAAGGGACCCGCCGTGGCCCTGCTCGCCGGGCTGCGGGCCGCCGCGTCCCACCCCGCCGTCGGACGGGACGTCACCGTCCTGGTCCAGGCCGTCGCCGGGGAGGAGGGCGGTGCCCTGGGCACCTACGGCACCCGCCCCCTGCTGGAGGCCGGGCACCACGGGCGCCTCAACGTGTTCTGCGAGCCGACCGGGCTGCGGGCGCTGCCCCGGGCCACCGCCGCGATGACCGCGCGGATCACCGTCGAGGGCGAGGACGCGGTGGACGACCACCCGGACGCCGGACACAACGCCACCGTACTGCTGGGATTCCTGGCCCAGCACCTCGCCGTCCGCCTGGACGGGGCCGTACCCGGTACGCGGGTGTGCGTCGCCGGAATGGACACCGGCCGCACGCACAACCGCGTCCACGGCACCGGAACCCTGCTGATGAACCTGTCGTACCGCCGCACCGCCGACGGCGACCGCCTGAAGAGCGAGGTCATCCGGCACGTCGCCGACGGCCTGCACCGCTTCACCGAACGCTTCGCCAGCAGCCGGGAGTTCGCCCGCACCACCCGGGACGCGGCACGGATCACCCGGCTCGGCTGGGACAAACAGGGCCTGCCCGCGCTGGATGACATCGATCCGTGGGCCGAGGAGCTCCTGGGCCGCGCGGGAGCCCGGCCGGCGGCCGGCGACCCCGGCTTCACCTGCGACGCCATCTGGGCGGCCGGCCTGGAAGACGCCTTCACCACCGTGCTCGGACCCGGCTGTCTCGCCGCCAACCGCGCCCACGCGCCTGGTGAGTTCGTCGACCTCGCCGACCTGGAGGAGTTCGCCGGCGTGATCCGCCGGCTCGTCACGTTCTTCGCCGAAGGGAATCGGCCCCTGAAAACCGCCCCCGAAGCGAACGACTCCCGGAAGAGAACCGCCCCCCATCCCGTAAGGAATCCCGGATGACGGCACCCACCGCCCCACGAGCGACGGTCGAGCGCACCCCCGTCCTCGTCGACCACGCGGAGCTGCATGCCTCGCTCACCGGCCTGTTCACCGGTCACGGCATCCCTCCTGCGCGGGCCCGGCTCGCCGCTGAGGCGCTGTGCCACGGCGACCTGACCGGGCTCGACTCGCACGGCGTGTTCAACCTCACCCGGCTCTACCTGCCGTTGCTTGAGTCGGGCCGTTGCGATCCCCGCGCCGAACCACAGGCCCTCACCGACCTGGGCGCCTGCGCGGTCGTCGACGCCCGCCGCGCCCTGGGCCTGTGGGCCGCGGCCGAGGCCATGGACGACGCCGTGGCACGGGCCGGCCGGCACGGGGTCGGGCTGGTGTCGGTGCGCGGGGCGACCCACTTCGGGTGCGCCGGCTTCCACGCCGTGCGCGCCGCGCACGCCGGGATGATCGGCGTGGTCGCGAGCAACTGCGGTGGCCAGCGCATCGCACGACCCCCGGGCGGCGCGTCGGCGATGCTCGGCACCAACCCGCTGAGCGTCGCCGCGCCGGCCCTCGACGGACACCCGTTCCTGCTGGACATGAGCACCACCGTCGCGCCCACCGGACGGGTCCGCGTCGCCGCCCGCCGCGGCATCCCCGTGCCCGAGGGGTGGCTGGAGGACGGGGCGGGCGACCCGGTGACCGACCCGTCCGCCTTCGACCGCGGCGAGGCCTTCCTGCGCTGGCTGGGCGGCACGGCCGAGACCGGCGTCCACAAGGGCTACGGGCTCGGCATCGCCGTGGAACTGCTGGCCGCCGTGGTGTCCGGCGCGGCCGTGGGGCCCGCGCCCGCCGCGCTGGAGGGGGACGGCCGGCCGCACGGCAGCGATGACGACATCGGCTTCTTCCTCCTCGCGATCGCCCCGGAGGTGCTGCGACCCGGCGCGGACGTGGCCACCGCGACCCGGTCCCTGTTCGGCGCGCTCGTCGACTGTCCGCCGGTGCCCGGCGGCGAGCCGGTGCGCTACCCGGGCTGGCGGGAGGCGGAACTCGCCGCCGAGCGCCGCCGCCACGGCATCCCGCTGCCCCCGCACCTCCACGCGGAACTCACCGCGCTGGGTCTTTTCGGCGGCTCCGGGAGCCCACGATGACCCGGCCCTTGCGCCTCGGCGTCGTCGGCCTCGGTGCCATCTCCCCCTACTACCTGGCCGCCGCGGAACGGCTGCCCGAGTGGCAGTTGACCGCCGTGTGCGACGCCCGTGCCGAGGCCCTGGAGCGGTTCCCCGGCCGGGCGGCGCGCTTCAGCGACCACCGCACGCTGCTGGAGCGGGCGCGACCGGACGCCCTGGTCGTGGCCGTGCCCAACGACGTGCACCTGCCCCTGTGCCGGGACGCCCTGGCCGCCGGCGTCCCGGTCTGCGTCGAAAAGCCCCTCGCCCTGACCGCGGCCGAGGGGGCCGTGCTGGTAGATCTTGCGCGGCGCTGCGGGGTCCCGCTGATGACGGCGTTCCACCGCCGTTACAACGCCGCCGTCCGCACGCTCGTGCGCCGGACGACGGGCCGGGAGATCCGCTCCGTGCGGGTGCGCTATCTGGAGCGCATCGAGGAGCACCTCGGCGGCGAGGACTGGTACCTGGACCCGGCCCGCTGCGGCGGCGGCTGTGTGTCAGACAACGGTCCCAACGCCCTCGACCTGGTGCGGCTGCTGCTCGGTGAACTCGCCGTCGCCGGCTGCGAGATCCACCGCGACGACTGCGGAGTCGACCGCCAGGCGGTGATCCGCCTGCACGGGCGTAGGGGAGCGACGGCCTCGGTCGAACTGGACTGGTCGTACCCGGGGGAACGCAAGGACATCGAGGTGGAACTGGCCCGCGGAGAAGTGCTGCACGCCGACATGCTGGCCGGACACACCGGTTTCAAGGCGTCGCTGTGGCACGAGTACGAGGCGGTCCTCACCGAGTTCGCCGTGCTGGTCCGTACCGGTGCCCCGGCCGGCCCGGGGGCGCACGGCGGCCTTCCCGCGCTGGAACTGGTGGAGGCGGCCTATCGCTGTGCCCGGCCCGCGCCGGATGCGACGGCAGTGGAGGCGGACCGGTGAATCCGGCGGAGGACGGCCCGAAGCGCGTGGTGCGCGGATCACTGGTCAAGGTACTCGTGCACCGCCGCACGGACCGCGGTATGCGGCTGGAGGAGCACGCGGCGCGCTGCGTACGCCGGGGCGAAGTGCACGAACTGGTCACCACCGACCAGTGGGACCCGCACTCCGGCGCCCGGATCGACCGGGTGGGTTTCCTGGGCTTCGCCGAGCTGTCGTGCGGCGGTGTGATCGACCGGGGTGACCTGGTGCGGATCGGGGACACGACGGTCGGCACGGTGCTCGGCTTCGACGCCTGTCACCTTCCGAACCACTACAACATCCTGATCCACGCGGCGCGTCCGGTCAGCGGCCGGGACCTGGGCCTGCGGCCGGAGACTGTCGTCACCTTCGTCCAGGGCCGGGCCGGGGACGACGGTACGGTCCCCGCACCAACGCGCTCCTGACAGGCTTCCGCACCAGCTGTTCTGTGACACGGCATCCGCAGATGCGCAATCGGAAGAAGACATCCGCAGAGGCGAGTTCCGGACAGCGCTTCCGCGAGAGCAGCGGGCGACAACGCGTACAGACGGTCGCGCACCGGATGGCGCCGGCCCGCTGAACGGGCGGCGTCATCCGGTGCCGTGGGGACCCGGGTGGCAGCCCACCCGGGTCACAGCTGCCGCTCCGGCAGGTCAGCCGAGCAGCTCGACCTCCAGCCGGCCGAAGTGGAAGTCACGGAGGACCTGCAGCAGTTCGTCCTCGGACAGTCGTCCGTCGCCGTTCCTGTCCACCTTCTGGAACATCTCCCCGGCCTCGGAGACCGGTACGCCGACGGCGGTCAGCCAGGCCTGGAACTCACGGGCGTCGATCTCGCCGTCGTGGTTGTCGTCGCACAGGCGGATCAGCGCCTTCACGATGGGAGAGAGCGCGCGGTTGAAGCTCGCCTCACCCTCCTTGAACAGCATCTCCCCCGTGGCGTCGAGGAACTGCTCCCTGCTGATCGCGCCACCGGCCGGGACGCCGGCCTTCTGGGCCAGGTGCTCGTACAGCCCCTGGAAGGCGCTGCGGAGCTCCTGCACTTCCGGGGCGTCGGCCCTCTTGCCGAGGTTCTGGGCGATCCGGGCGGCCTCGCCCTGGAAGTCGCTCGCCTCCAGGACGCCGTTGCCGTTGGTGTCCCACTTCTCGAAGCGCTTCACCAAGCGGTCGTTGGCGACGGCAGTGCTCATATGACTCTCCTTGCTCGGACGGAGTCCGATGGTGTCGGGTGGTGTCGGATGGATGACGGACCGCGGCACCTGGGCAGGACCGCGACCGCGCAGGGCGATACCGCTGCGCGGGCTCTGGAGCCGGCGACGGCCGGCAGGAGGAGGCGCCGGCTCAGACCGGCGCGCGGAGGCACCGGCTCAGACCGGCGCGCGGAGACGCCGGCTCAGACCGGCGCGCGGGGATCAGAGAAGGGTGACCCGACTGCCCACGGCCTTGCCGCGGGTGTCGAGCAGGGCGCAGCGGGCCTGGCCCAGTGCTTCCCTCGCGTAGCAGGCGTGGTCCTGCAACAGGATCGCCACATCGGCCTGGGCCATCGCTTCCTGGAGGCTCTCGGCGCGCGGCAATGACCGGCCGCCGACAGTGAACTCGGCGATGTACGGGTCGTGGTAGTGGACCTCGGCACCGGCGGCGAGCAGTCCAGCCGCCACCGGGCGCGCCGGTGTCTCCCGGATGTCGGCCACATCGGCTTTGTAGGTGATTCCGAGCAGCAGGGCCCGTGCGCCCTCGGGGTGGCCCCGGGCCTCGGTGAGAAGGGCCAGCGCTCGGTCCACGACATGGTTCGGCATACGGCCGAGGACTTCGTGGGCGGCTGCCAGCGTACGGAAGGTGAAGCCCTGGGACTCGGCTCGCGCGGCGAGGTAGCGGGGGTCGACGGGAATGCAGTGACCGCCGACGCCGGGCCCGGGCCTGAACGGTGCGAAGCCGAACGGCTTCGACGCGGCGCAGTGCAGCACGTCCCAGATGTCGATGCCGGTCTCATGACAGAACAGCGCCACTTCGTCGACCAGGGCCATGTTGACGTAGCGGTAGGTGTTTTCGAGGAGTTTGGCCATCTCCGCCTCCCGCGTGCCGCGGGCGACGACGAGATGGTCCACGAACCGGGAGTAGAACGCGACGGCGTACTTGACACACAGAGCGCTGCAACCGCTCACGACCTTCGGCGTGTTGCGGACGGTCCACGTCGCGTTGCCGGGGTCGATGCGTTGCGGCGAATACGCGAGGTGGAAGTCCTCGCCGGCCCGCAGCCCGCTGCCGTGCTCCAGCAGCGGCCGCACGATGTCCTCCGTGGTGCCGGGATAGCTGGTGGACTCCAGGACGACGAGCATGCCGGGGCGCAGCCGGGCGGCGACGGCCCGGGCTGCGTCCTCGACCGCGGACAGGTCGGGTAAGCCCTCCGGTGTGAGTCCGGTCGGCACACAGATCACCACGGTCTGCGCTCCGTCCAGGACGGCTGGGTCGGTCGTGGCGTGAAAGCCCGCGTGCAGCATGGCCGCGACCTCCGCGTCGAGGACGCCGCCGACGTGGGAACGGCCTTCGGCGAGTCCGGACACCACCGTGCCGGACACGTCGTATCCCAGGGTCGCCAAGCCGACCGAGACCGCGGCTCTTGAGAGCGGCAGCCCGACATGCCCCAGCCCGATGACGACAAGATCGGCGGCCATGTGCGCGTGTTCTCCTGTGTGTGTGGGGGGGGTGAACGGGAACAGCGCTGGTCAGGCGGAGAAACTGCCGCTGCCGGGCGCCACGTGCGAGCCGTGTCCGGGCTCCACGGTGAGGCCGGGGGTCAGACAGAACGGGTCGGCGTAGACGGTGACCGGACGATCGGTGCGATTCGTCAGCACATGCGCGTCGAGCGGAAGCTTCTGACACCCGCTCGGGTCGTGATAAACAGTCAGTGGCGTTAATTCCGTGCTGAACACCACGACCTCGCCCGGCTCAGCCGCGGCAGCAGTGCCGGTGGCGGCGCTTGCTGCGAACAGCGCACCGGCGACGGCGAGCATGAAGTCACGGGTACCGCCCATGATTTGGTCCCTTCGCAACGTGTTGTCGAAGGGATTCTTTCTTGAGATGCACCGGCTAAGCACGGGCCCACTCTTATGCGTCCGAACCAGTGATGCCGTCAAATGAAGTTGACGCCCTCGGCCGGTTGTCCGCGGCTCGGGCGCAGGCGATGGCTCAGGCCCAATGGCGGGACTTCTCTCCCTGCCGCGCGATACTCACCGACCGTCGCAAGGTGCTGCACGTCGCGGCCGAGAACCTCTGCGAGGTACCGGACTGGTTCGTCGGGGTGGCGGCGCCGGATCCGGCGCGGCGGGACTTGAGACCGTAAGGCACATGAGGTTCATGTGCTGAGTTCGCATGATTCCCCGCCCGCGTCGACGTTTTGACTGTCCATGGGCTCGCAAGGCGCATAGGCTCCTCGCGCAAGTCGTCGGCCGGGGAGGGGACCGCGATGCGGAAGGGCAGTGCCGAGTACGAGCAGGCGCTGGACGCCATGGTCGGGATTCTGCGGGACCGGGCGCGCCAAGGGGCGGAAACCGTGCAGTACAGCCAACTCAGCGCCGAGCTGGAGCGCCTCGGCCATCATGTTCCGCCCCGCGAGGGTCCGATGCCCTACCTGTTGGAGGACGCGTCCGCTCAGCAGAGCCCTGACGGATCACTGCCTCTGTTGTCGGCTCTCGTGGTGCTCAAGGAGACCGGTCGGCCGTCGGCGGGCTTCTTCCGGCTTGCCCGCCGTGCCCCGTATCGCCGCCCCGGCGATGACACAGAGCTGTGGGTCAACGAGCTGAAGTCCTTGGCGAGGCAGTACGCCGACCAGTAACGGCTTCCGCCTCGGCGCACCTGAGCTGGGCTCGACCCCGTGTGGCTTCGCCGCCGCGCACCGGCCTCTCCGGTCCTGGCGGTGCCGGCACGGCGGTCGTGGGCATCGCGGCGTTCACCGACATCGCGCACGGTCGCGGACGCGTACCCCGGCCGACCCCCTTGCGGCTTGGAGTGGAACCCGCTGTTTCGCCTTCGAGGGTTCATGCCCGGATACCGGAAGACCCTGCCGCCCGACCACCTCTCATACCCGGCCTGCCCAGGCCACCCCTCTGTCCAAGGAAGTGTTCGTGAGCGCAATCGGCTCCGGCGGAAGAGTCCAGCCGGCTCGTCCCGGCGACCCCTCCCGCATAGGCCCCTACCGCATCATCGGCCGTCTCGGCGCGGGCGGTATGGGCACCGTCCACGCCGGAGTCACCTCCGACGGAATGCGCGCGGCGGTCAAGGTGATTCATCCCGAGCAGGCCCAGGAACCGGAGTTCAGGGCCCGTTTCCGGCGCGAGGTGGAACTGTCCTCCCGCGTCACCGGACCGCACCTGGTCCCGCTGCTCGCCGCCGATCCGGACGCGCAGACCCCGTGGCTGGCCACCGCCTACGTTCCCGGACCGACACTGAACCAGCACCTGCTCGCACACGGGCCCCTCTCGGAGGGAAGCCTGTACGCCTTCGCGGCCGCCACGGCACAGGCGCTGGCCGCCATTCACGCCGTGGGAGTGGTGCACCGCGACGTGAAGCCGCAGAACATTCTGCTCACGCCCGCCGGCCCCCGCGTGCTGGACTTCGGCATCGCGCACGCCGCCGACGGCACCAGCGTCACCCGGACCGGGGTCATGACCGGCACCCCCGGCTGGATCAGCCCCGAGCAGTACCGTCAGGGCACCCCGGGCCCGGCGGGCGACATGTTCGCGTGGGGAGCGCTCGTGGCCCACGCGGCCACCGGCCGGTTGCCGTTCGGGGCCGGCGCCCCCGATGTGGTGGCCTTCCGCGTGATGTCGGGCGAGGCCGACCTGGACGGCGTCCCCGCACCACTACGCCGGATTGTGGAGAAGGCGCTGGCCCAGGAACCGGGTGACCGCCCGTCCGCCGCCGAGACCGCCCAGGAGTGCGTGGTGCTGCTGGCCTCTCAGGTCACTCAGGTGGCGCGTGCCGATGCGGTACCGGCGACGGCCGTGGACATGATCACGGCCGTCTGGGAAGTGCCGGCCGCGGAGGACACCGCCTGGCGGCTGCCCTCGGACCGGAGCCGTTCCCGGAAGCGACTGGCAGGTGCCGTCGTCATCGCGGCGGGCGTCATCGGCGGCCTGGCCGGAGGAGTGGCGGCACTGCTGCCCGGCGACAGCGGGGGCGGCCGTCACACACCCTCGTCCGCGGCCTCGGCGTCACCGCTGGCCTCGACCGGATCCGGGCAGTCCTCGGCCAGCCCTGCGAAAGAGGACGAGCCGGCGAAGCAGCAGGCCGGGAGCGGCAGTTCGGCGAGTGCGGCGAGCTGGAGCCAGGCGCGAGCGGCACGGGGCGCGGGCGAGCACGACGTGGCGCGGGCGGTCCTGCACGACCAGGGTGTGGAGGCGCAGGACCTCGGCGACGGCGCCGACTTCACCCCGGAGACCGTGCGGTTCCACGAGTCGCGCCGGGAGGTCTACCTCTCGTACCGGCTGACCTCCGACGAGCAGGGGACGATGTACGCGGAGACGGAGATCGCCAGGTCGATGTGCCTGACGCTGCGGGACGTCGTTCTCCGCCTGCACCCGGACCTGCCGTACCGCACGTACGTCATGGTGAAGGAGGAGCAGGGCCGGTATCCCCAGGTGACGTGGCAGGACGACTTCGTCACCAACACCGAATGCCAGTCGGCCGCCGACAACGGCACCGGGCAGGACACGGAGGGTTCGCAGGACTGGCAGCCGGACGAGGACGGTCTGGGGCAGGCGATGATCCCCAGTACCGACAGCGCGGAGATCCGGGTCGCGGACGGCGCCGCCAGAAAGATCATCGCGGGAACCAACGGGATGCGTCAGACACTCGGCACCGATCGTGTGCTCGGCAACGCCCAGATCAAGGTGGGCTTCGCCCCGGACGCCTCGGTGATGTACGTCTGGTCGGACTACGTGCAGTGGAACGAGCAGCAGGCCGAGTCCTGGGCGGGCCTGGCCGCAGGCGAGGCATGCCGGGCTCTGGTGAGCGAACGGGAAAGCGCGGGAAGCGCCTGGCCGTACTCTCGCTACGCCGTGGCGGAGATCGGTGGGTCGGGCTACCTGATGATCCGTTGGGGTACGGCCACCACGCGGGCCGGCTGCCCGTCCTGAGCGACGGAAGACGTAGCCGCGTTTGTCGCAGCGGTGCGCCGAGGGAGAAGGGGCTTGTCAATTGCCGGGGAGAAAGTCCAGCACCTTCTGGAGGTCTGCAGGCCTCTGGTAGTGCACACCGGTCATCCCGAGCGAGACGGCGGTCTCGACGTTCTCCCACCGGTCGTCCACGAACAGGCACCGGTGGGTGGCGACTCCGGCCCGCTCAACTGCGATCTCGTAGATCACCCGGTCAGGCTTGGCCACTCCGACTCGGGCACTGCTGACGACGTGGTCCGCGAGATCCGCCAGCCCCATCGTCTCGAGGTCACGCTCGAGCTCCAGGGTCGCGTTGGTCACCAGGACCAGGGGCATATGTCCCCGCACCCGGTGGAGCAGGGCCACCACCACGTCGTCGGCCCGGAACGGAGCATCGGCAAGCGCCATTGCCAGGTCCCGGGCAAGCGTCAGCGGTATCCGGCCGGACAGCTCCGACGCGATGGAGTCCACCCACGCCTCCTTAGTGATCTTGCCGAGGAGGAGGGGCAGGTCCACTTCCGGTGCGTAGGCCACCTCTGCGGTGGTGCCCTCGGCCAGTCCCACGGCGCGTTCCAACTCGGCCAGAGGAGCCATGTCGTAGAAGCGGATCACGTTGTCGAGGTCGCACAGCACCGCGTCGAAGGGCCTGCTGGATGTCTCGGAATCCGTCACCCGCCCATGAATAGCACAGCGTTCGACCGTTGCTGATCACAATCAGCAACAGGCCCCCGCCCCCCGCCAACCGAACGGTCGTGGTCAGGGCACCTCGTACCGTACGAGTGACCTCGCGAAGGGCTCGCCGCTGCGCCGGGCGTACGTCATCCGCTCGCGGACCTCGCTCAGGGTGCGGGGGCGGTAACCGGGCCCGCCGCAGCAGTTCTTGTGGAAGCGGACGCCTGCGTGCAGCAGCACGGACAGCGTCCGCCAGGCCGCGGTGTCCCGGCGGCGGGGTGCGGCGAAGGCGGAGCCCACGTGGATCAGCGGCTGCGCGCAGCGGGGGCAGATCCGCTGCCTGTCCCTGTCGTAGGGCTGCTTGTACGAGGCCCGGCAGGGCAGACAGACGTACGAGGTCTTCGCGTGGGCCATGTCGTCAGGGTAGGCGCCGCCCGTGCGGAACTCGACTGGATTTCGGCACCGTGAGTGTCAGCAGATCAACTCGCCCGACGCTGACGTGCCGGCGCCGGTACGGCCCCGGGGGCCGGCCGGAATCGCGGCGCGCGGACGGGCTCCGCGCGGCGGAGGTCATCCGGGGCCGTCCGCATCGCCCGAGTGACCGGCCCCCACACCGCGTTCGCGGGAAAGGCACAGACGGCTGACGTTCAGGCATGACGCCGCCCAGCGTGCTGAACCTCAGCGCGTACCTGCCGGCCTCCAGGTGTGAGGGTCACGCCCGCCAGCCGTAGCGGCGTTCGGGCCGTCCCGCGGCGCCGTAGCGCAGGGACACCTCCACGCTGCCCGTGCTGTGGAAGTACTCCAGATAACGGCGGGCGCTCACCCGGGAGACGCCGGTCAGGGCCGCGCATTCGGTGGCGGACAGGGTGCCGTCCGCGTCGCGCAGGGCCCGTTCGACCAGTCCGGCGGTCTCCACGCTCATGCCCTTGGGCAGGGTGGGTGCCGGTGCCGGGACGAACGCGCCGGCCAGCACGCGGTCCACGTCCGCCTGACCTCGTACCACCGTCGTGAGCAGCCGGCCCCGCTGGGCGGCGTAGCGCTCCAGGCGCGGGCGCAGGTCCTCGAAGCCGAAGGGTTTCAGGAGGTAGTCGACCACGCCGCGGCGGACGGCGCCGCGTACCGTCTCCGCCTCCTGCGCCGCGCTGATGACCATGACGTCGCAGTCGTGCCCGGCGGTGCGCAGCCGCGGGATGACGTCGAGGCCGAAGAGGTCGGGGAGGTACAGGTCGAGCAGGATGAGGTCGGGGCGCAGCGCGTCCACGGCCTCGATCGCCTGGCCGCCGGTGTGGGCCACGCCGACGACGCGGAACGGCTCGACGCGTTCGACGAACGTGCGGTGGACCCGGGCCACCATGAAGTCGTCGTCGACCACGAGGACGTCGATCGCGCCCGCCTTGTCGCTGCTTGCGGTCATGGGGCCGCTCCTTCCGCCACCGTGCCCGCGAGGTGGCTGACGCTCATGCGTGCGGTGAACACGGCCCCGTCGGGGGTGTTGGACACCGAGATCTCTCCCCCGTGCCGTTCGCAGACCAGCTTGGTCAGGGCCAGTCCGATGCCGCGCTCCCCCTCCCGGGCGGCTTTGGTGGTGAAGCCGTGGGAGAACACCTCGCGGGCCAGTTCGGGGGCCACGCCCGGCCCCGAGTCGCGGACCGCGATCTCCACGCTGGAGGCGTCCTGCCGCAGCGCCACCTCCACCCAGGCGTCGTCCTGTGCGCAGGCGGCGTCGACGGCGTTGTCCACCAGGTTGCCCACGACGGTCGCCACGTCGGCGGCGTCCTCCGGGGCCAGCCGCTCCAGCGCGGTGTCGTCGGAGATCCGCAGACTGACCTTCCGTTCCGCGGCGAGGGACGCCTTCGCCATCAGCAGGGCGGCCACCGCGGTGTCCCGGACACGGCGGCTGAGGGTGACGTCGAGGGACTGGCGCCGCTGGTTCAACGCGCGGATGTACCTCACGACTTCGTCCTGCTCGCCGATCTGGATCAGCCCGGAGATGGTGTGCAGCTGGTTGGCGAACTCGTGCGCCTGGGCGCGCAGCAGCTCCGAGGAGCTGCGGAAGGAGCCGATCTCCCGTTCCAGGCGGGCCAGTTCGGTGCGGTCGCGCAGGGTGGTGACCGAGCCGAGGAGACGGCCGTCCTTGGTGACGGTCATCCGGTTCATCACCAGGACCCGGCCGTGACGGACGACGACCTCGTCCCGCTCGCCGGCGGCGGCGCCGGCCAGCACGTCCCGCAGCCGCCCGTCGATGCCGAGACCCTCCAGGCTCTGGCCGACGCAGTCCTCGGGCAGGCCCAGCAGGCGGCGGCCCATGTCGTTGACCAGGGAGAGCCGGTGCTGCGGGTCGAGGGCGATCACGCCCTCGGCGATTCCGTACAGCATCGCTTCCCGGTGCTCGGCGAGACCGGCGATCTCCCCCGGCTCCAGCCCGAGGGTCTGCCGCTTCACCCGCCGGGCGAGCAGCCAGGAGCCGGCCACGCCGAGCCCGCTGGCGATGCCCAGGTAGGCGAGCAGATAGGAGGAGGCGCCGCTGAGCCGCTGCCACACGGTCGGATCGGCCTCGCCGATCATCACCGTGCCGAGGATCCGGCCCACGTTCTCCTCGGCCGCCCCGAGGACGGGGACCTGGGCGGCCAGTTCGCGGTTGCCGTCCAGGGTCAGCTGCCCGGACCAGCCCCTGCCCCGGGTGGTGCCCGGCCCCAGCCGCATCCGCTCGCCGACCACGGTGGGGTTCGTGGAGCTGACGATCCGGCCCGTGGCGTCGGCCACCGTCACCGAGGTCACCCCGGACTGCGCCTGTGTGGAGTGCACCAGCGGGGCGAGCGTCTCGCCGGGGGCGGGACGCACCAGCTGGCTGCGCACGAGCGGGTTGGCGGCCAGCTGTTCGGCGAGCGCGCTCACCCGGCGTCCCTCGACGCGGTTGAAGGTGGCCTGCGACTGGGCCAGGGAGACAGCGGCGACCGCCAGCAGCACCACCACGACGATGGCGAGCTGGAGTACCAGCATCTCGCCCGCGAGCGAGTGGCGACGAAAGGTGGTGACCACAACGAACTCAATCTTTATTGCCGACACAAGGTTGGGCGGCTCATGTGCCGAGTCGCACAATCATGACGCCGACCAGCGAAAAGCGGAAGTGAGGTGTCATGGGGGGTCGCGCACGCGCCTTGCTCGGCGCCTTCGCCGTTCTGGCGCTGCTGGTGGTCGGCGCGTGCGGCGCGTGGCAGGGCGGCAAGCCCGCGAGCGTGCGGAATCTGCGGCTCATGGTGCCCGGCACACCCGGCGGCGGTTACGACACCACGGCCCGTACCGCGGCCCGCGTGATGGAGGAGACCGGGATCGCCTCGGACGTGCAGGTGTTCAACCTGCCGGGCGCCGGCGGCACGGTCGGTCTGCGGCGTCTCGTCGACGAGAAGGGCAACGGCGATCTCGCCCTGCAGATGGGCCTCGGAGTCGTCGGCGCCTCACACGCGGCCGGGTCGAAGGTGACCGTCGCCGAGACCACCCCGATCGCCCGCCTGACCGAGGAGGCCGGCGCGATCGTCGTCCGCAAGGACTCGCCGTACCGGACCGTGGAGGCGCTCGTGTCCGCGTGGCGCGAGGACCCCGGACACCTGCGGGTCGGCGGCGGTTCCTCCGTCGGCGGGCCCGACCATCTGCTGCCGATGGAGCTGGCGAAGGCGGTCGGCATCGACCCGGGGAAGGTCGAGTACGCCGCTTACGGCGGAGGGGGCGGCGACCTGCTGCCGGCGCTGCTCGACGGCGAGGTCGACTTCGCCTCCAGCGGGTTCGGCGAGTTCCTCGACCAGATCGACCGCGGACGACTGCGCGTTCTCGCCGTCACGGGCGCGAAGCCGGTCAGTGTGCTGCCGGGTGTTCCGACGCTGAAGGCGTCAGGCATCGACCTGGTCTTCGACAACTGGCGAGGCATCGTGGCCCCGCCCGACATCAGCGACGCGGACAAGAAGCGCTGGATCGAGGCGCTGACCGAGCTGCACGACTCCCGGCAGTGGCAGGCCGAGCTCAAGCGGCACGGCTGGACCGACGTGTTCGCCACCGGCCGGACCTTCGAGAGGTATCTGGCCCGACAGGACGAGACGGTCTCCGACCTCGTCCGTCACCTCGGGCCGGAGTGAGCGGGCCGTCGCCCACGCGTGGCCCGTTCGCACTCCGGCGCGGCCTTCCCCGGGCCCGAACGCCGTCTCCTGCACCCGCCTGAGCCCGCAGGCCCGCGCCCCCACTCATCACCGGACGGGCGCGCCTTCCCGCGCGTGGGCGCTTCGAGGCGTGCCCGTTCACGGCTCGCGTGTGCCGTCGGTGCCGGTTCGCTCGGCCTCCACCGCGTGAACCGTGCCGGGGTTCAGGCTGGTCGAGGAGTCGTTCGGCGTGGACCTGATCCAGGCCGCGAAGACGCGGACCGCCGTGCCTGCCCGGGTCAGCGTGTGCGGCCTGGGGACGGCCCTCCTGTCACTGCTGCCCCGACGTGGGGCCGATGCCCGTCAACTCCCGGATGCTGCCGCCGAGTTTCGCGCGGAGCGGCTCCAGCATCCCCGGCTTGGCGCTGACCACCCAGCGCATGCCGACCAGGTACGTACCCCCGTACACGCGCGCCGACTCCAGCCAGGTCTCCTTGAGCTTCTCCTCGGGGAAGGTGGTGATGAGGTAGTCGCCCTTCTCGGTGTGGCACACACCCTCGCGCAGCTCGTCCGCCTCCGTGCGGATCTTCGCCTCGCAGCCGGTCAGGCCGGCGATCACCTCCACCTTCGCCGGCGCGACGACCCCGGCGGCGGGAGCCGCGGACCTGCTCGGCGTCGCCGCCGGCCTGTCGTCGTCTCCGCCGCCGCAGGCCGTGACGAGGGGAAGCACGACCAGGACCCCGGCCGCCACCACGGCGCCCAGCCGTCGGTGGCGGTTCGGAGCCGGGCGGTCGGATCGTACGAGCGGTTGCTGCTGGGACACGTCGCCTCTCCGGGTACGGCTCGGCAGGAGTACTCGTCAGGAGTACGGGCCGGTCCGGAGAAGCGTTCACACCCCTACGCGGCCTTCTCCACCTCGGCGGCCCGCGCCCCGTCGAACTGGGTGAGGTACAGCTCCGCGTACCGCTTCCCCGCCGCCAGCAGTTCCTCGTGCGTGCCCCGTTCCACGACCCGGCCGGCCTCGATCACCAGGATCTGGTCCGCGGAGCGGACCGTGGAAAGGCGGTGGGCGATCACGACCGCCGTGCGGTCCGCGAGGGCTTCGGTGAGGGCCTCCTGGACGGCCGCCTCGGAGGTGTTGTCGAGGTGGGCGGTGGCCTCGTCGAGGATGACGACGCGCTGGCGGGCCAGCAGCAGCCGGGCGATGGTCATGCGCTGGCGTTCGCCGCCGGAGAGGCGGTAGCCGCGCTCGCCGACCACGGTGTCGAGCCCGTCGGGCAGGGACCGGACGAGGTCGTCGAGGCGGGCCCGGCGCAGGGCGTCCCACAGCTCGTCCTCCGTGGCCTCGGGGCGGGCCAGCAGGAGGTTGGCGCGGACGGTGTCGTGGAAGAGGTGCCCGTCCTGGGTGACCATGCCGAGGGTCTCCCGCAGGGACCGCGCGGTGAGGTCGCGGACGTCGACGCCGCCGACGCGCACGGTGCCCCCGTCGACGTCGTACAGACGCGGCAGCAGCTGGGCGATGGTCGACTTGCCCGCTCCGGAGGATCCCACCAGCGCCACGGTCTGGCCGGGTTCGGCGCGGAAGGACAGACCGTGCAGCACCTCTTCGCCGCCCCGCCCGTCCAGGGAGGCGACCTCCTCCAGAGAGGCCAGCGAGACCTTGTCGGCGGCCGGGTAGCCGAAGCGGACCTTCTCGAACTCGACCGCCACGGGCCCCTCGGGCACCGGGCGCGCGTCCGGCTTCTCCTCGATGAGCGGCTTCAGGTCGAGGACCTCGAAGACCCGCTCGAAGCTGACCAGGGCGCTCATCACCTCGACCCGCGCCCCGGCCAGCGCGGTCAGCGGCGCGTACAGCCGGGTCAGGAGCAGCGCCAGCGACACGACCGCGCCCGGCTCCAGGCTGCCGCGCAGGGCGAGGTAGCCGCCGAGCCCGTAGACCAGGGCCAGGGCCAGGGCGGAGACCAGGGTGAGGGCGGTGATGAAGGCCGCCTGGGCGGTGGCCGTGCGGATGCCGATGTCCGCGACCCTGCGGGCCCGGTCGGTGAACTCCCGCGACTCCTCCTCGGGCCGCCCGAACAGCTTGACGAGGGTGGCGCCGGGAGCGGAGAACCGCTCGGTCATACGGGTGCCCATCGCCGCGTTCAGCGTCGCCGCCTCCCGCTGCATCCGGGCCATCCGGCTGCCCATGCGCCGGGCCGGGAGCACGAACACCGGCAGCAGCACCAGCGCGAGCAGGGTGATCTGCCAGGACAGGGTCAGCATCACGGCGAGGGTGAGTACGAGGGTGACGAGGTTGCTGACCACCCCGGAGAGCGTGTTGCTGAACGCGCGCTGGGCGCCGATCACGTCGTTGTTGAGACGGGAGACGAGGGCGCCCGTACGAGTGCGGGTGAAGAACGCCACCGGCATGCGCTGCACATGGTCGAAGACGGCCGTGCGCAGATCGAGGATGAGGTGCTCGCCGAGGGTCGCCGAGAGCCTGCGGCCGAGGATGCCGAGCGCCGCCTCCGCGACCGCGATCAGCGCGATGAGCAGGGCCAGGCGTACGACGGTGCCCTCGTCGCCGGCCGACACGATGGTGTCCACGACCCGGCCCGCCAGCACGGGGGTCGCCACGGCGAGCAGGGCGGTTCCCACGCCGAGCAGGACGAAGAGGGCGATGCGGCGCCGGTGCGGGTGGGCGAAGGCGCCGATGCGGCGCAGGGTCGCCAGGGCGAAGGGGCGGCGCTCCTGCTCGGCGTTCATGACGCTGTGCAGCTGTGTCCACGCTGTGGTCTCCATGCTCATGGGAGGGAACGTAGAACCTCGAGCGGCCTTGAGGTCAAGAAGCTCGCGCAACGGCCCGACATCCCGCACAATCGGCCCGATCCCTCTCTTCCCGGTCCCTCCGCACCATCGGCCCGATCCCCCGGTTCCACCCTCCCCCGCGCAAAGGCCCCGATGACCCTCCCCACTCAGCCGCTTCCCGCGCGCAAGCCGCAGGCCCCGCTCCCGCAACCCGCAGTTGGCACGGTGTGGGAAGCCTCTGCGGATGTGACAGCGCTCCAACTCCCCGAACTCCGCCCGGGGCGACTCCCCCGTCGCGTCCCGGTGCGCCGCCTGCGGCAGATCCTGTGCCTGCTTCCGCTCGTGCTCGTCAGCGTGGTCGCGGTGCAGCACCGGTCGGTGCTCGCCGAGGGCTTCGCGCACCTGGGCACCGCCCAGTGGCCGTGGCTGCTGGCCGCGGCCGGCGCGACCTGTCTGACCTGGGTCGCCGCCGCCTGCACCCGGCAGGGCGCGGTCGTCGAACGGCTGCCCCGACGGCGACTGCTGGCCACGCAGTTCGCGGCGGGCGCGGCCAACCACCTGCTGCCGACCGGGCTGGGAGCGAGCGCGGTCAACCTGCGGTTCATGACGGTCTGCGGGCTGCCGCTCGCCCGCTCCTCGGCCGCCCTCGCGCTGTATCTGCTGGCGGAGAGCGTCGGCCGGGTGGCCCTGCTCGGCGCCCTGCTCATCGCGTTCCCCGACGCGCTGCGGCTCGGCACGCTGGTCCCGGAGACCGCGTCCGGCCCGCTGCTGGCCGGGGCCGGCGCGGTGCTCGTGATCGCGGTGGCCGTGCTCACCCTGGTCCGGCGGCTGCGTTCGGCCCTGGTGTCCTTCCTGCGCACCGCGCTCGGCGAGGCGCGTTCGGTGCACACCCGCCCGGCCCGGGCCCTGGCCCTGTGGGGCGGGGCGTTCCTGTTCCCCGCGCTGCAGGCGTCCGTACTGGTCCTGGTGGGGCGGGCCTTGGGGCTGGAGGTGCCGCCGGCGCACATGGCGGTGGCCTACCTGGCGGCGACGGTGGCGGTGGCGCTGGTGCCGACTCCGGGCGGGATCGGCTCGGTGGAGGCGGCGCTGGTCGTGGCGCTGGTGGCGGCGGGCGGCCCGGCCGCGGTGGCCACGGCCGTGGTGCTGGCCTTCCGGGTCATCACCGTCTGGCTGCCGCTGGTGCCGGGCGCGGTGACGCTGGCCGCGCTGGTGCGGATGAAGGTGATCTGACCCGGCCGGCGGGCCGGGTCCGTCACGCGGAAGGGATCTCACCGTGCCGGTGCGGACCGAACCCGGCCGCGCCCGCGCCGCGGCCGGGGACCTGGCGCCGTGATCGCCCGGTTTCCCCCGCCCTGCCTGCGCGCCGACCGCGCCTCCGTCCCGGACCACAAGGGCCTGGACGAGACGACCGCGCTGGACACCGGGCTCCGTCACGGCACGGGCGTGCTCGCCGAAAGCCTTGAGAGCGCCGCCCGCTTCCCCTCCGGCGCGGGTCGGCACGCGTCGTTCACGGAGCTGAGCGCGGCGGATCCGGCGCGCGTGACAGCGCGTCATGTGCCCTGACTCACCCCCCGCTCACCCCTGTCTCCGGTACGAAAGCCCGTACGGGATACGGCAGGATGAACGGTCGTGCCGACCGCGGGTCAGGGTGGTCGGGCACCATCGAACATCCCGGAAAACGAGCAGGTGACGACGTGACGACACTTCCCATCCGACCGCCGGTGACGGCGTTCTCGCCGCTTGTTGTCCCCGGAGGTGACCGGTGAACCGGGCGCTCACCGTGGACGACCTGCTGTTCGCCGGCATCGCCCTGGGCTCGGGCCTGCTGGCCGCGTTCGCGCTGCGCGTTCTGCTGCGCTGGCTGGGCGGGCACGCGGACCGGACCCGGTGGGGCGGGGACGACGTCATCGTGCACGCGTTGCGGGCCGTGGTGCCGTGGGCCGCGGTGGTGGGCGGCGCCGCGGGTGCGGCGGCGGTGCTGCCGCTGACGCGGACGGTGCAGCACCACACCAACCAGGTGCTCACCGTCCTGCTGATCTTCGTCGCGACGGTGTCGGCGGCACGCGTGGTGGCCGGGCTGGTGCGCACGGTCACCCAGTCCCGGTCCGGTGTCGCGGGATCGGCCACGATCTTCGTCAACATCACCCGGATCCTGGTCCTGGCGATCGGCTTCCTGGTGGTGCTCCAGACACTGGGGATCTCCATAGCCCCGATGCTCACCGCGCTGGGTGTCGGTGGTCTGGCGGTCGCACTGGCGCTGCAGGACACCCTCGCCAACCTCTTCGCGGGCATCCACATCCTCGCCTCCAAGACCGTCCAGCCCGGTGACTACATCCGGCTCAGCAGCGGCGAGGAGGGCTACGTCGAGGACATCAACTGGCGGCAGACGACGATCCGGAACCTGTCCAACAACCTCGTCGTGATCCCCAACGGCCAGCTGGCCAAGTCGAACATGACCAACTTCATGCGCCCCGAGGAGCAGCTGACCATCCTGCTCCAGGTCGGGGTGGCCTACGACAGCGACCTGGAGCACGTGGAGCGGGTGACCGACGAGGTCATCGCCGAGACCATGACCGAGGTCGAGGGCGCCGTGCCGGACCACGAGCCGATCATCCGGTTCCACACCTTCGGCGACTCCCGCATCGGCTTCACGGTGATCCTGGGGGTCGGCGAGTTCAGCGACCAGTACCGGATCAAGCACGAGTTCATCAAGCGCCTGCACAAGCGCTACCGCGCGGAGGGCATCCGCATCCCCGCCCCGGCCCGGACGGTGGCGCTCCAGCAGGGCGCGGTGGTCATCCCGCAGCAGCGCACCGGCGAGATCGAGCCGGGCGAGGTGCCGTCCGCCAAGGTCGACTGAGTTCTCACGGGGCCGCGGTGCGGTTCGCCGCGGCACCTTGATCACGGTCACCCGCCGTGATCCGCGCCACCCGCGTGACGATCGGCCCGCCCCGCCGACCTGGTGACCTGGGCGTTGGCCGTGGCCTGGACGTTGGCCGTGACCTGGGCCTTCGCCGAGGCTGACGAGCAGGCGAGGTCGTGGGCGGACGCGGCGGGAGGCCGCCGACGAGGAAGCCGCCGGGCGGGGGCCGGCGATGGCGCGAAACTGGGCGTGGACCCCTGTCGAGACGAGGTCGATCACGAGATATCTTGATGTCGAGCAATGTTGCAGACGTGGAGCGGAGCACCCGGTGACTGACTCGACCATCATCTACACGCACACTGACGAGGCCCCCGCCCTGGCGACGTATTCCTTCCTGCCGGTGGTCCGGGCGTACGCCTCGCAGGCGGGTGTCGCGGTGGAGACCCGCGACATCTCGCTGGCCGGGCGCATCATCGCCGTGTTCCCGGAGTACCTGACCGAGGACCAGCGCATCCCGGACGCCCTCGCGGAGCTCGGCGAGCTGGCCAAGACGCCCGCCGCCAACATCATCAAGCTGCCGAACATCTCGGCGTCCATCCCGCAGCTCAAGGCCGCCGTAGCCGAGCTGCAGGGCCAGGGCTACGCGCTGCCGGACTACCCGGACGACCCGAAGACCGACGAGGAGCGCGAGATCCGCGCCCGCTACGACAAGGTCAAGGGCTCCGCCGTGAACCCGGTCCTGCGTGAGGGCAACTCGGACCGGCGCGCCCCCGCCTCGGTCAAGAACTACGCCAAGTCCCACCCGCACCGCATGGGCGCCTGGACCTCCGAGTCCAAGACGAACGTGGCGACCATGGGCCAGAACGACTTCCGCTCCACCGAGAAGTCCGTGGTGATCGCCGAGGACGGCACGCTGCGCATCGAGCTCGTCGGCGACGACGGCACCAATACCGTGCTGCGCGAGTCCGTCCCCGTCCTCGCCGGTGAGGTCGTCGACGCCTCCGTGATGCGCGTCGCCGCCCTGCGCGAGTTCCTGACCGCGCAGGTCGCCCGCGCCAAGGCCGAGGGCATCCTGTACTCGGTGCACCTGAAGGCCACGATGATGAAGGTCTCCGACCCGATCGTCTTCGGCCACGTGGTGCGCGCCTTCTTCCCGAAGACGTTCGCGCAGTACGGCGACAAGCTCGCCGCGGCCGGCCTCACCCCGAACGACGGCCTGGGCGGCATCTACAAGGGCCTGGAGGCCCTGCCGGAGGGCGCCGAGATCAAGGCCTCCTTCGACGCCGAGCTCGCCGGGGGCCCGGAGCTGGCGATGGTCGACTCCGACAAGGGCATCACCAACCTGCACGTGCCCTCGGACGTCATCATCGACGCCTCCATGCCGGCCATGATCCGCACCTCCGGCCACATGTGGGGCCCGGACGGCCAGGAGCACGACGCGCTCGCGGTCATCCCGGACTCCAGCTACGCCGGTGTGTACCAGGCCGTGATCGACGACTGCCGGGCCAACGGCGCCTACGACCCGTCCACCATGGGCTCGGTGCCGAACGTCGGCCTCATGGCGCAGAAGGCCGAGGAGTACGGCAGCCACGACAAGACCTTCGAGATCGCCACGACGGGCACCGTCCGCCTGGTCGACCAGAACGGCGACGTCCTCATCGAGCAGGCCGTCGCGGCCGGTGACATCTTCCGCGCCTGCCAGACCAAGGACGCGCCGATCAAGGACTGGGTGAAGCTGGCCGTCACCCGCGCCCGCGCCACCGGCGACCCGGCCGTGTTCTGGCTGGACGAGACCCGCGCCCACGACGCCAACCTGATCGCCAAGGTCGACGCCTACCTCGCGGAGCACGACACCGAGGGCCTGGACATCCGGATCCTCAACCCGGTCGAGGCGACGAAGCTGTCGGTGGAGCGCATCCGCCGCGGCGAGAACACCATCTCGGTGACCGGCAACGTGCTGCGTGACTACCTGACCGACCTGTTCCCGATCCTGGAGCTGGGCACCAGCGCCAAGATGCTGTCGGTCGTCCCGCTGATGGCGGGCGGCGGCCTGTTCGAGACGGGCGCCGGCGGTTCCGCGCCGAAGCACGTCCAGCAGCTGGTCAAGGAGAACTACCTGCGCTGGGACTCCCTCGGTGAGTTCTTCGCCCTGGTGCCGTCCCTCGAGCAGTTCGCCAAGGTGACGGGCAACGCCCGCGCCCAGGTGCTGGCCGACACCCTCGACCGCGCCACGGCGACCTTCCTCAACGAGGACAAGTCCCCGACCCGGCGCGTCGGCGGCATCGACAACCGCGGCAGCCACTTCTACCTGTCCCTGTACTGGGCGCAGGAGCTGGCCCGGCAGACGGACGACGCGGACCTGGCGAAGGTCTTCGCCCCGCTCGCCGAGACGCTCGCGGGCAACGAGCAGAAGATCGTCGACGAGCTGATCTCCGCCCAGGGCAAGCCGGTCGACATCGGCGGCTACTACCAGCCCGACCCGGCGAAGGCCGCGGAGGCCATGCGCCCGTCCACCACGTGGAACGAGATCCTGGCGTCCCTGAGCTGACGCCCCGGACCCCATCGGTCCGCTGACTCCGCCCCGGCCGGCGCACCGCCCCGGCCGGGGCGGAGCCGTGTCCGGGGCGGAGCCGTGTCCGGGTCAGGGCGTGCAGCGCATCGTGGCCGGCGGGCCGCTGCGTCTCGACGCGCTCGCACAGGGCCGGCAGGATCGCGCGGCCCTGGTCCACCACCCGGGCGGGGTCGTAGTCGTCCTCGTACGGGCCCCGCGGGAACGGATGGGCCTGACGTGCTCGTCGCTGATCGGGGTGAGTGATCCTCGGCCTCGGTGATCCAGAGATGTGGCACCTTGATCGTGCCGCACGCCACTGACAACGCCCCTGGAGCCGCCTCGTGCCCGACGCCCGCCCGTCCTTCGCGTTCCTGCCCGGCGCCGCCCACTCCCCCGTGATCCTCCATGTGCCGCACTCCGCACGCGAGATACCGGACGACGTACGGGCAAAGATCGTGCTCGACGACGAGGCGCTGGAGAGGGAGCTCGACCACATCACCGACACGCACACGGCGGAGATCGCCGAGGCGGCGGCCGGGGCCACGCCATGACGGTGGGGGATGTCCTCGACCACGCCATGTGCGCAGCCCTCCGCGGTTCCCGCCCGCCGCGCGTGGTCCACCACGGCCTGCGGTCGCTGACCGTCTCGACGCGGTGGACGATGGAGGCAGTGCGGCAGGGGGGCTCTCGGCGGGAGACCTCGGTGGTGGACACAGACGTACTGATCGCGGGTGCCGGACCGGTCGGGCTGACCGCGGCCGCGGAGCTGCGGCGGCAGGGCGTCACCTGCCGCATCATCGACAGGCTGCCGGCCCGGCTGCCGTACGCCAAGGCGGTGGGCGTGCAGCCGCGGACGCTGGAGATCTGGGACCGGATGGGCATGGTGCGCGCCGCTCTGGAAGCCGCGGTGCCTCTGCGCGGGCAGGTCGTGTACTCCGACGGGATCGAGCAGGCACGCTTCGAACTGCGGCTGCCGCCCGAGGTCCCGTACGTCTTCGCGGCACTGCCCCAGTACGAGACGGAACGGATCATGGAGGAGCACCTCGCCCGTTTCGGCACCGGGATCGAGCGGGGCACCGAGCTGCTGGACCTCACACAGGACGAGGACGGGGTCGTCAGCCGGATCGTCACGGCGTCGGGCGCGCGGCAGGAGCTGCGGTCGCGCTTCCTGGTCGGCTGCGACGGGGCGCACAGCACCGTCCGCAAGGCGCTGGGGCTCACCTTCGAGGGCGGCAGGTTTCCGGAGGAGTACATGCTCGCCGACGTCGAGGTGGACTGGCGCCTGCCCCACGGCTACGGGGTGCGGGCCACGCACCACGACGGCGAGGGCCGGGTCGACGATCTCCTGGTCTGCATCCCGCTGCCCGGGGACCGCCGCTACCGCATGTCGATGCTGGTGCCGTCCGAGCTGTCGGCGGCCGGCGAGGGGGCCGCGCAGGACGCGGTGGCCCATGGGCTGGAGGGCGGGAAGGCGCCCCGGCTCGAGCACATCCAGGCGGTCCTCGACCGGCTGTCGCCGGAGCCCACCACCGCGTCCGCCATGCGCTGGTCGTCGGTCTTCCGCATCAGTCACCGCCTCGTCGACCGGTACTCCGTCGGCCGGGTCTTCGTCGCCGGGGACGCCGCGCACATCCACCCGCCGACCGGCGCCCAGGGCATGAACACCGGCATCCAGGACGCCTGCAACCTGGCGTGGAAGCTGGCCCTCGCGCTGGACGCGGGCGCTCACCCCCGGCTGCTGGACAGCTACGACGCCGAGCGCCGTCCGGTCGGCGAGGAGGTCGTGGGACGCACGGTCCGCCATGCCACCGAAGGGGGCGTCCGGGCCGCTCCCGACGACATGACGACGGTGATGCTGCGGGAGGCGCAGCTGCTCGTCGCCTACCCGGACAGCCCCTTGGTGGCGCCGGACGGCACGGGACCCGGCAGCCCGGAAGCGCCCGGCCCGCTGCCGGGCGGGCGGGCTCCCGACTGCCGCGGTCTCACCTCGAGCCTGGCCGTGACGCCCCTGCGCCTGTACGACCTGCTGCGCGAGCGCGGGCATGTCCTGGTGCTGTACGCCGACTCGGCCGACGCGCTCACCGCGTGCCGCGAGGCGGCCGCCGGCGTCCACCGGCTGACGGGCGGCAAGGTGCCCGCGTTCGTCGTCGCCGCCGAGGGCCTGGACACGCCGGAAGTGGTCCGCGGCCAGACCGGCGGGGACGGCCGGCTCCTGCCCGTCTTCCGGGACGACGCGGCGGACTTCGCGCGGCAGTACGGTGTCAAGGACGCGACGGCCTTCCTCATCCGCCCGGACGGCTACCTCGCCGCCCGGTCGTCCCCACCGGCCGCACCGGAGACGGGGTCGGCGCTGTCGGACGCGCTGGGGCGGGTCTTCCGCCTCTGAGGTCCCGAACTTCCGCTCCGGGGTCACGAACGGTCAGAGGATGTCGAGGGCGTTCCCGTCCTGGTCGACGGCCGCCACAGGTACGGCAACCGCCCGTTGACCTTGATGAGGCGGGCGGCTTCGCCCGCGTCCGCCGGTCCGCGGGGGACCCCTTTCGACAACGGTCCGGGAGTCCCGACCGCGAGCGCACCGACGCCCTGCCGGCTGCTGCTCCTGTGAGTGCCGTGTGTGGGCGGCCAGTGCACGCAATCCCCCCGACTCTCACATCAGAGTGTTCAAGTGAACTTCGGCGTGTTAGAAATGGGCTATGGGTGTCGCCAATCGTTTGGACCTGACCCTGCGGTTGGTGCAGGGCGCCGGCAAGGTTTCCGTGTCGGAGCTCTCCCGACGCCTCGGGGTCTCTGAGATGACCGTGCGCAGGGACCTGGACGCGTTGGAACGGCAGGGCCTGGTCCGTCGGGTGCACGGCGGTGCGGTCGCCAACCGCCCGCGCGAGGAGGGTGGGGGGTTCGCCGCTCGAGAAGCCTGGCAGGCGGCCACGAAGGACCGGCTGGGCGCGGCCGTGGCGGCGCTCGTGGAACCCGGCTCACGCGTGCTGCTGGACGCGGGGACCACCACCGTGCACGTGGCGGAGCACCTGGCAGAGCGGGCCCCGCTGACGGTCGCCGTACTGAGCCTGCAGGCGGCGCCACGCCTGGCGGACCGCCCGGGGATCGAACTCCTCGTCGTGGGGGGCCGGTCGCGTCCGGGTGAACGCTCGCTGGTGGGGCCGTTGGCCCTGCGGACGCTGGAGTCCCTGAGCTTCGACTGTTTCGTGATGTCCATCGGCGGCGTGCACGCCGAGCACGGCTGGTCGGAGTTCTCCCTGGACGACGCGGCCGTCAAACAGGCCGGGCTCGCCCAGTCCGCTCGCACGATCACGGTCGCGGACGCCACCAAGCTCGGCGTACGCGCGTTCAGCCAGGTCGCTCCGCTCGGTGCGGTGGACCGCTTCGTCACCGATGCTGCCGCCGAGGATCCCCAGACCCACCCGGGCGGCCCGAAGACCCTTCAGGCCCTGCGGGAGTCCGGTGTCGAGACCCAGCTGGTCTGACGCCCCGCCATATACGCCACATCACCGTCCGACACCCCATCAAGGAGTAGCTCCGTGGAGACTGCCGCGCGCTCGCTGATGATCCTGGTCGCCGGCCCGTACCGGTCCGGCACCGGTGACGACCCGCACAAGCTGGAGGCGAACGTCCGGGCGATGAACGAGGCCGCCCTGAAGCTGTTCCGCGCCGGCCACCTGGGCGTCACCGGTGAGGCCCTCGCCCTTCCGCTTCTGGAGACCGCCGGAAGTACCCGCCCCGGCGACGCGGCGTACGAGGAGATATTCCACCCCGTCGCCGAAGAGTTGCTGTCCCGCTGCGACGGAGTGCTGCGGATCGGAGGCCCCTCCGAGGGCGCCGACCGGATGGTCGCCCGGGCGCGCGCCTGGGGCAAGGCCGTCTACACCGACCTCGACGACATCCCGGCCGCCCGGTGACCGCGGGCATCGACACGCCGGACCGGCGCGGACGCCTCGGTCTGCACCGGCACGGACGCGATCTCACCGGCAATCCCCGGGTGCGGATCGTCGATGTGGAGGTCCTCTCCAGCGACTGGTCCGTGCTGCGCAGAACCACCTTCGACTACCAGCACGGTGACGGCCACTGGAGCCGCGAGCAGCGTGAGACCTACGACCGCGGTGACGGCGCCACGATCCTGCTCCACGACACCGACCGGCAGACCGTCCTGCTGACCCGCCAGTTCCGTCTGCCCGCCTACGTCAACGGCCATCCCGACGGGATGCTGATCGAGGCGGCGGCCGGGCTGCTGGACGGGGACACCCCCGAGGAGGCGATCCGACGGGAAGCGGCCGAGGAGACGGGACATGTCGTCGGCACGGCTGAGCACGTCTTCGACGTCTACATGAGCCCCGGCTCGGTCACCGAACGCCTGCACTTCTTCGCCGCCCCCTACCGGGCCGCGACCGCAACGGCGGCGCCGGGGGGCAATGCCGACGAAGGAGAGGACATCACCGTCCTGGAACTACCGTTCGCCAAGGCACTCGCCATGATCCGCAGCGGCGAAATCGCCGACGGCAAGACCGTCATGCTGCTCCAATGGGCAGCCAGGACGGGCCGTTCAGCCGGATCCGTCCGGGCAGCCACGCAGCCGGACAGCAGCCGGACAGGGCCTCCGGCACCGTCGTCGGCGTCCCGGCAGCACCAGGCTCACACGATCACAGGCGGCCCATAGCGTCTCATCCGGCGCCATGCGCCCAATCCGACGCATTCTTTTCCGGGGGGGAATCATGACTTACGCGCCCGTTCGGCTGCGGCCGGTGCACTGGCCGCGGTGCCGCTCGCGCGACACCTGCGATTGCGTCCACGTTTCCGACGCGCGCTTCGGCGCGGCGATCGACGAGTGATCCGATACCCGTGACGCACCCTGACCGGCCCCGGCCACCGGTGTGGTGCACCGGGGTCGGAGTCCCCCACCGAAGACATCCCGCGGACCCCCGGGACCGTTGCCGGGAAGGAGCGAAATGGACGTCTTCGCAACCACCAGCCGGCGAGCTGTCATTGCCGGAAGCGTGGTGCGACAATGCCCAGCGTGTAACGGGCCGAAGGCCGGCCTGCAGGCCTTCTTCTCGCCGTCGCGCGCCCGGGCGGACATCCGTGGCCGGTCCCGGCTCCTGCCTCGAGGTTCCCTCCCCCGCCGTCACGTCCGATACCAGTGAGGTGGTACCACCATGAGCATCGTCGACCTCGCCGCGCTCGGTGAGTCCTTCACCCGCGACCCCTACCCCGTGTACGCCCGATTACGGGCCCAGGGCCCGGTTCACCACATCCGGATGCCGGAAGGAGGCGCTTTGGCCTGGCTCGTCGTCGGATACGAGGCCGGGCGTACCGCCCTCGCGGACCCCCGGCTCTCGAAGGACTGGAGCAAGGCATCCCCCTCCCTCCCGCTGGGTGCCATCTCCTCCGGCCCACACATGCTCAGGGCCGACCCGCCGGACCACACACGGCTGCGCAAACTGGTCGCCCGAGAGTTCACCGCACGCCGGGTGGAGGAACTCGCACCGCGCATCCAGAAGACCACCGACGCGCTCCTGGACCGGATGCTCACCGCCCCCGAGGGGCGCGCGGACCTCGTCGAAGCGCTGTCCTTCCCGTTGCCCATCTCCGTGATCTGCGAACTCCTCGGCGTTCCGGACCTGAAGCGCGAGTCCTTCCGGACGTGGTCGAACGACGCGCTCGGCGCCGCCGACCCCGAAGTCCGCAGGGCAGCCGCAGCCTCGATGGCGCGGTACATGGCGGAGTTGGTGGAGGGCAAGCGGCAGCGGCCCGGCGACGACCTCATGAGCGCGCTGATCCACGGCTCCGACCACGACGGAGACAGGCTGTCCCTCGAGGAGCTCCGCGGCATGGCCTGGCTGCTGCTCGTCGCAGGCCACGAGACCACCGTGAACCTCATCTCCAACGGCGTCCTGGCCCTGCTCACCCACCCCGAGCAACTGGCCGCCCTGCGCGCGGACCTCTCCCTCATCGACACCGCGGTCGAGGAAATGCTGCGCTACGACGGCCCCTTGGAGACCCCCACGTTCCGCTTCACCACCGAGCCGGTGACCATCGGCGACACAGTCATCCCCGGAGACGGCGAACTCGTCCTCGTCGCCATGGCCGACGCCAACCGCGATCCCGCGCGCTTCCCCTCGCCCGACCGCTTCGACATCTCCCGCGACGCTCGCGGCCATGTGGCGTTCGGTCACGGCATCCATCACTGCCTGGGAGCGCCGCTGGCCCGCCTCGAAGCGCGCATCGCCATCAGGACGCTGTTGGAACGCTGTCCCGACCTGGCCCTGGACATCCACCCGGCGGCAATCACCTGGCGCCCGGGGATGATGATCCGCGGTCCGCGGAGCCTGCCCGTACGGTTCACCCGGTAGGCCCGCAGGCTGCGCCGGCGGTCAGTGCTCGCGCCATGATCAAAGGGCCGTTTCAGATCTCCTCTGAAACGGCCCCTGAGCTGCGACTTCGTAAAGTCGGGACGACAGGATTTGAACCTGCGACCCCTTGACCCCCAGTCAAGTGCGCTACCAAGCTGCGCCACGTCCCGATGCGTCTCGCGCGGGTGAACCGCGTGATCGCGCAGGTCAACCCTACCGCATGCGGAGCGGGGTGCCGGTTTCGCCGCCTTGGCGCTGCGGGGTGCGGTGCGGGTACGGACCGGGCATCTGCTCGCCGGGCTCCGGGTGTTCGTCCCGGGGGCCGCGCCGGCGGCCGATCTGGGCCCCGGTCCAGCCCGCGAGGCCCGCCGTGGAGACGGCGACTGCGAGGACGGCCCACCAGGGGAGTTCCGCCTTGGTCGCGTGTCCGGCGCAGGCCGCGACGGCCAGGAGTGCCGTGAGAGCACCTCCGGTCGGTCCGGCTCGCCGGACGGGTCGCTCCCGCGCCTCGTCCACGTCGTGTCCCCCTTCGCCCGCGCGCTCGCACACTCCGGGATCTCAACTCCCGGGCATATGCCGCAAACAATACGCGAGTCGGCGGGAACTCCCGACCAGGGCACAGGGGTTGAGACGCGTCATACCTCGCGCGAGGCCTACGCGATCAACCCGTGAGGGCGTACGCGATCAGCACGTGCGCGAGAACGCGTGCGATCAACCCGTGAACGCAGGCGCCGTCGACCCCCGGATCTCCAGGGTGGGCGTGGCGAGTCGGACCCGGCCCGATCCGCCGGCGGCCGCGAGGCGATCCAGGAGGCAGCGGGCCGCACGGCGGCCGACCTCGTGGCTCGTGCTGTCGACCGTCGTGAGCCACACGTGCCGCAGGCGGGCGATGCTCGTGTTGTCGTAGCCGACGACGGACAGGTCTCGCGGGACGCGCAGCCCGAGTTCCTCGGCCGCCGAGAGGACGCCGACGGCGGCGATGTCGTTGACGGCGAAGACGGCCGTGGGCCGTTCGGGGTGGCTGAGCAGCCGGACGGTCGTGCGATAGCCGCCCTCCTCGGTCATGTCGCTCGGCTCGACCACGCCTTGGTCCGCGAGGCCGTGCTGACGCATCGCCGCCTCGAAGCTCCGGCGGCGCAGCTCGCCCACCGCGCCGTATCCCGCGATGTGCGCGATACGGCGGTGCCCGAGGCCGATCAGGTGCTCGGTGGCCAGCCGGGCGCCGTGCTCGTCGTCGCCCGCCACGACGTCGACGCCCGGCGGCGCGGGTTCGCGGGAGCCGGCCAGCACGACCGGGACCCGTTCGGCCACCGCTCCGAGCGCGGCCGGGTCGGGCAGGGTGCCGACGACGACCAGCCCGTCGACCCGCAGGTCAAGGAGCGGGTCGGCCGGGTCCTGGCCGGTGCGGCGGTTGAGCCGGGCGTCGGCCAGCAGCATCCGCAGGCCGTTGGCGTGCAGCAGGGAGTTCAGTCCGTCGAGGAGGTCGACGAACCAGGGGTTGCGCAGATCGTTCAGGAGGACGCCTACGGTGCGGGTGCGCTGCTCGCTGAGACTGCGGGCGGCGGCGTTGGGCCGGTAGCCGAGCTCCTGGGCGGCCCGCAGCACGGCGCCCCGCTTCTCGGGGCGCACCTGGTCGGAGCCGCGCAGCACCAGGGAGACCAGCGACTTGGAGACGCCGGCCCGTTCGGCTACGTCTCGGATGGTCGGCGGTCTCATGGGATGGACCGTTCCATGCGGATCAGCGGCTTGTCAAAGGGTTGACAGCGAGCGGAAACCACACCCAGGGTGGGCCGGACAAGTTCTGGAACGGTCCAAAGAGGGGCTCTCATGGTGGACACGCTCGGCGTCGCCGTCATCGGATTCGGCTGGATGGGGCGGGTGCACACCCAGGCGTACGCGCGCGTGCGGCACCACTATCCGCAGCTGCCCCTCGTTCCGGAACTGGTGACGGTCGCCGAGGAGGTGCCGGGCCGGGCCGAGGAGGCCGCCGCGCAGTTCGGGTTCGCCTCGACGACCCGGGACTGGCGCGAGGTGGCCGCCGACCCCCGGGTGCGGGCGGTCAGCATCACGGCGCCGAACTTCCTGCACCGCGAGATCGGCGTCGCCATGGCCGAGGCGGGCAAGCACATCTGGATCGAGAAGCCGGTGGGTCTGACCGCCGAGGACGCCTCCGCGGTGGCGGACGCGGTGGCCAAGGCAGGCGTGCAGGGCACGGTCGGCTTCAACTACCGCAACGCGCCCGCCGTCGAGGCGGCCCGCGAACTGATCGCCTCCGGGGAGCTCGGCACGGTCACGCATGTCCGCGTCCGGCTGTTCAGTGATTACGCGGCCCATCCCGAGGGAGCGCTGACCTGGCGGTACGAGCGGGAGCGGGGCGGCAGCGGGGTCCTGGGCGATCTGGCGTCGCACGGGGTCGACCTGGCCCGGTTCCTGCTCGGCGACATCACGTCCCTGACGGCCGACACGGCGATCTTCCTCCCGGAGCGGGCGCGCCCGACCGGCGCGACGGCGGGCCACAGCCGGGCCTCCGGCGGGGAACGCGGCCCGGTCGAGAACGAGGACTACGTCAGCTGTCTGCTGCGCTTCGCCTCCGGGGCGCGCGGTGTCCTGGAGGCCTGCCGGGTCTCGGTGGGCGAGCAGAACAACTACGGCTTCGAGGTGCACGGCACGAAGGGTGCGGTGTTCTGGGACTTCCGCCGCATGAACGAGCTGGGCGTCAGCCGCGGCACGACGTACCAGGACCAGTCCGTCACCACGGTGTACGTCGGCCCGGGGCACGGGGAGTTCGCCGCGTTCCAGCCCGGCGCCGCGAACGCGATGGGGTACGACGACCTGAAGGTCATCGAGGCGTACCGCTTCCTGCGGTCGGTCGCCGAGGGCACTGAGCACGGGGCGACGCTGCGGGACGCCGTACGCAGCGCGGCCGCGCTGGACGCGATGGCGCGGTCGGCGGCGAGCGGTGCCTGGGCGGAGGTGGCCGCGGGGGCGTGACACCCCGCTCCTGGATGCGGCGGCCGAGGAGGAACCCCACCGGGACGAGGACAGCCGCAGCCCCCTACCCGCCGGTGCCCCGCCCCGAACGCCTCCGGGGATCACCCGGCCGTGGCCTGCGGCGGCATGTTGTACGGCGTCACCACCTGGATCGCCGACGGCAGGGTGGGGCCGGCCGGCGGCAGGGCTCCGTGGGCACGCATCACCGTGTGGCAGGCCTCGCGCACGTCCTGGCGCAGGTCGTGGTGGAGCACGGCGGACAAGCGGTGCTCGCGGAGCAGGCGGGTGTTGTCGTGGTCGAGGTCGTGCGCGACGAACACCGCGCACCCGCGGCCCAGGTCGTCGAAGGCCTGGAGGGTGGCGATGTTGCCGCCGCCGATCGAGTACACGGCGCGGATGTCCGGGTCGCGTTCCAGCGCGGCCCGGACGAGGTCGTACTGGGTGGCGTCCAGCCCCTGCCCCTCGGTGATCTCGACCAGCGTGCGCTCGGGGTGCCGGGCGCGCATGACACTGCGGAAGCCCATCTCGCGCTCCTCCTCGTTGCGGAAGAACCCGCTGCTGAGGCTGGTGAGGATGTTGCCCGGCCGCTCGCCCAGCCACTGGCCCATCAGATACGCGGCTGTCGCACCCGCCGCCCGGTCGTCGATGCCGACGTAGGCGAGGCGGGCGCTGGCGGGCAGGTCGGTCACCAGGGTCACGACGGGTATGCCGGCGGCTGCCAGGCGGCCGACGACGGCGGTGACCTCGGGAACGTCCGGGGCCTTGAGGATCACGCCCTGCGAACCGCGCCGGGCGATCCGGTCCAGGGTCCGCACCAGCTCTCCGACCGGGCCGGTCTCGCGGAAGTGGAAGCGGGAGCGCAGCACCGCCGGGTGCAGGGACGGCAGCTCGGCCTCCAGGGCGGCGCGGATCGCCGTGGTGAAACGCTCGGGTGCCTGCATCACGATGTCGACCATGAACGTCCGGCCGACGAGCCGGACCTGGGTGCGCTGCCGGTCCAGGTCGGCGATGGCCTGGTGGACCTCCCGCGCGGTGCTCTCGCGCACGCCTCCCCTGCCGTTCAGGACCCGGTCGACGGTCGCCTCACTCAGGCCCGCCTGACGTGCGATCTCCCGGATCGGGAAGGGGTGGCCCATGCGCCGGCTCCTTGAGGGGTTTTTGATGGCTCGCTGCTGGTTGTTCGAGGGGTTTGTACTGACAAGAATGACAGGGCTGCGTCGCTCCGTGACCCCGAAGGGACGACGATGTCCTTCACTTCCGTACCCCACCGTGCCTGGCTGTCCGAGCAGGACTGCGACCTCGACGCCTTCCGCGAGCTGGTCGAGCAGGCGACGGACCGGGCCGACTATCCGCACGCCTCCACCGTGGAGTGGAACGTGCCCGTCTACGACTGCGGACTGCTCGAAGGCGACCGGGTGGTCCAGGCCGAGCTGGTGCGTGCGCTCGCCGACGGCCCCGGCATCGTCGTCTTCCGCGGTGCCTTCCCCGACCCGGACGTCGTGGACCGGGCCACCGCCGTGTTCGAGGCGCTGATCGCCGAGCAGCGCGCCTCGGGCGCGTCGGCCGGTGACCACTTCGCCGAGCCCGGCACCAACGACCGGGTGTGGAACGCGCTGGAGAAGACGGCCCTCTACGACGCGGAGGCGTTCGCCGACTACTACGCCAATGACATCCTCGCCCTCGTGGCCGGCGCCTGGCTGGGGCCCGGCTACCAGGTCACCTCCCAGCTCAACGTGGTCAACCCGGGCGGGGCCGCGCAGCAGGTGCACCGCGACTACCACCTGGGCTTCCTGTCCGACGAGGCAGCCGCCGCCTACCCGGCGCACGTGCACCGCCTCTCCCCCGTGCTGACCCTCCAGGGCGCGGTCGCGCACTGCGACATGCCGGTGGAGTCCGGGCCGACGATGTACCTGCCGCACTCGCAGAAGTACGTGCCGGGATATCTCGCCTGGCGGCGCCCGGAGTTCCGGGCGTACTTCGACGCCAACCGGGTGCAGCTGCCGCTCGCCAAGGGCGACGCGGTGTTCTTCAACCCGGCTCTCTTCCACGCCGCCGGAACCAACCGCTCGGCGGACATCCGGCGCATGGCCAACCTGCTGCAGGTGTCGTCCGCCTTCGGGCGCGCGATGGAGACGGTGGACCGGGAGGCCATGGCGGGCGCGGTGTATCCGGTGCTGCTCAAGCGCAAGGCCGAGGGCGCCGACCAGGCGTGGCTGGACAACGTCGTCGCCGCGACCGCCGAGGGCTACCCCTTCCCCACCAACCTCGACAGCGACCCCCCGCTCGACGGCCTGGCCCCGCCCTCGCCGGCGGACGTCGTACGGCGGGCGCTGCGCGAGGAGTGGACGCCGAAGGTGCTCCGGGCGGAGCTGCGGGCCGCTACCGAACGACGAGAGAGCTGAGGAACTCATGGGACTTCTCGACGACAAGGTCGTCCTGGTCAACGGGGGCAGTCAGGGCGTCGGCGCCGCCGTCGCGCGGGCCGCGGTCGGCGCGGGGGCGGTCGTCGCCGTCACCGGGCGGCGGCCCGGGCCCGGCGAGGCCCTGGTGGCGGAGCTGACCGCCGGGGGCGGCAAGGCCGTGTTCGTACGGGCCGACCTGTCGGACGCGGAGCAGGCGAAGGCCTCCGTGGGCCGGGTCGTGGAGACGTACGGCCGGGTCGACTGCCTCGTGAACTCCGCCGGGCTCACCTCGCGCGGGACGCTGCTCGACACCACGCCCGAGCTGTTCGACCAGCACATCGCGATCAACCTCAAGGGCCCGTTCTTCGCCATGCAGGCGGCGGTCGCGGACATGGTGGCGCGGGAGGCACCCGGCACGATCGTCAACATCATCACCTCGTCGGCGCACGGCGGGCAGCCGTTCCTGGCCCCGTACGTCGCCGCCAAGGCGGGCCTGGCCGGCCTGACCCGCAACGCCGCGCACGCGCACCGGTGGGACCGGATCCGTATCAACGGCCTCAACATCGGCTGGACGGCGACGGAGGGGGAGGACGCGACGCAGCGGGCCTTCCACGGCGCCGGCGACGACTGGCGGGAGCAGGCCGCCGCGAAGCTGCCGATGGGCAGACTGGGCCGGCCGGACGAAATCGCCGACTTCGTGGTCTTCCTGCTGTCGGACCGGTCCGGGGTGGTCACCGGATCGGTGATCGACTGGGACCAGAACGTGCTCGGTGGACTCGACTGAGGATTCGCCGCGCTGTGCCGTCCGTCGTGTGCGGCGCCGTTGGTGGCTGGTCGCGCCCACGCGTCGGAGCCACATGTCAACACAGCCCCGCGCCCCTGAGGGGACGCACCCCACCCCCTGCGACAAGGAGCAACACCCCATGCGTATCGGAATTCTCGGTCTCGGCCGTATCGGTGCCTTCCACGCCGAGACCCTCTCCGGGCTCGACGTCGTCGAGTCCCTCGTCGTGACCGACCCGTTCGCGGACGCCGCCAAGGCCGCCGCCGAGCGGTTCGGGGCCGAGGTGGTGGACTCGCCGGAGGCCCTGCTGGCCGCGGGTGTGGACGGCATCGTCGTCGCGGCCGCCACGGATGCGCACCCCGCGCTGATTCTGGCCGGCGTCGAGGCCGGGGTGCCCGTCTTCTGCGAGAAGCCCGTCGCCAGGACCATGAGTGAGGGCGTCGAGGTGCTGAAGTCCGTCCAGGGCAAGGACGTGCCGATCCAGATCGGCTACAACCGCCGCTTCGACACCGGTTTCGTCAACGCCCGCGCCGCCGTGCGGAGCGGCGAGCTCGGCACGCTGCACACGGTCCGCTCGACCACGCTGGACCCGGCGCCACCGCCGGCCGCGTACATCGCCGCCTCCGGCGGCATCTTCCGCGACTGCTCGGTGCACGACTTCGACATCATCCGCTGGGTGACCGGCCGTGAGGTGACCGAGGTGTACGCCGTCGGCGGCAACAGGGGCGCAGACTTCATCAAGGAGGCGGGCGACGCCGACACCACCGGCGCGATCCTCACCCTCGACGACGGCACGATCGCGGTGGTGTCCAACTCCCGCCACAACGCCCGGGGTTATGACGTCCGTATGGAGATCCACGGCTTCACGGACTCCATCGCCGTCGGCCTGGAGGACAAGCTGCCGCTGCGCTCGGTCGAGCCGGGCGTGACCTTCCCCGCCGGCACCCCGCACGACTTCTTCATGGACCGCTTCACCGAGGCCTACCGCGCCGAACTGACCGCGTTCACCGAGGTCGTCGCCGGTACCCGCCCCTCGCCCTGCACGATCGAGGACGCCCTGGAGGCGGGCTGGATCGCCGACGCGTGCACCCTGTCGCTGCACGAGCACCGCCCCGTGACCGTCGAGGAGGTACGGCAGGCGTGAGGGGAGAGGGTCGGGAACCGCCGGCATCGGTGTGCCGGGAGCCGCACGCGGCACCGAACGCTCGCTGATCGACTCGGCCCGGGCGACCGGCCACCGCCTCGTCGCGGTGGCCGCCCGCGACCGCTCCCGCGCCGAGGCGTTCGCCGCCGAGCACGGCGTGGAGCGCATCGCGGGCTCGAACGCCGAGCTGGTGGCCGCCCCCGAGATCGACCACGTCATCAACCCGCTCGCCAACGGCCTGCACCCGTGGAAACCGGCCGCCCTCGCGGCGGGCGAACACGTGCTGTCGAAGAAGCCGTCGGCGAGCGACGCCCAGGGGGCGGCGGAGGTACGGCGGGCCGCCAAGGCGCCGGAGTGCCCTGGTAGCGGAGCTACCTGGGCATTTCGGCAACGCGGCGAGGCGCGGTGCCAGGCCGCGTGACCCGGGCGGGCACAGTGCAAGGACCCCTAAGGCGGGGTACGACGGGGCGACGTGTCTCCACAGCGCGAGTCCCGCGCGGCTGCGAGGACTCTGCGGCCCGGGCCAGACCATGGCCCCTCACCCGTAGAGCGCCGGCCTCTCCACGAGCTCGACCTCCACCCGTCTCCCCTCTTTCAGCGCCCGGACCCCCGCCTCGCAGACCGCCGCCGCCGCATAGCCGTCCCAGGTGCTCGGGCCGGTGGCCTCGCCGCGGCGGACGGCGTCGACCCAGGTCTGGATCTCGCGGTCGTAGGCCGTCTCGAAGCGCTCGGTCCAGTCCTGGGCGATGGTTCCGCCCCAGCGGCCGGCCATGTGGGTGACCAGGGCATGGCCGTCGCCGACGCGGGCGGTGCCGCGTTCGCAGACCACCTCGGCCTGGACCTGGTAGCCGAAGCCGCAGTTGACGAAGATCTCGACATCGCTGAGTGCGCCGCCGTCGGTCTCGAAGACGACGAACTGGGGGTCCTGCAGATCGTCCGGGGCGCCGGCGGACGGGGTCGGTCGCAGCACCGTGACCGCCGTGATCTCGTGGCCCAGCAGCCAGCGGGTCGCGTCCGCCTCGTGGGCGACGGAGTCACTGATGAGCATGGAGCTGGTGAAGAAGGGCGGGCCGGCGACGTTGCGGTGCCGGTTGTGCAGCATGAGCGGGCGGCCCAGCCGGCCCGTCGCCAGCAGGGCCTTCAGCTCCGCGTACTCGGGGTCGTAACGGCGCATGAAACCGACCTGGACCCGGCGGTGGCCGAGGCGCAGTTCGGCTTCGAGGACGCGCAGGGCGGAGGCCGCGTCCGGGGTGAGCGGCTTCTCGCACAGGACGGGCAGGTCGCGCTCGAAGGCGGCGAGCAGCGTGGCCTCGTGGGCCGGGCCCGGGGAGGCGATCAGGACGGCGTCGACGTCGGCCGCCGCCAGCGCGGCGGCCGGGTCGGTGTGGGCGGTGCAGCCGTCGACGCGGGCGGCGGCGGCCTCCGCGCGCTCCGCGTCGACGTCAGCGACGGCGACCACCCGTGCTCCGCTGGTGACTTCGTGGATGCGGCGCACATGGTCCGCGCCCATCCTTCCGGTACCGATGACTGCGATTCCGAGTGGGGCGCGCTCGGTCATGGCCCACCTTTCGGGTCCTCAGGCGCCGCAGGACCTCAGGAACTTCCGCGTGCGCACCGCGATCGGCAGCGGCTTGTCCGGCTCGCAGGGGTACATGTCCTGCTCGACGATGGCGAACAGGTCCACGCCCAGTTTCTGCGCCGCCGTGAGGACCGGGCCCAACTCGGGTACGCCGGCGGGCGGTTCGCACATCACGCCGCGCTGCACGGCCGGGCCGAACGGGATCTCGTTCTTGACCACGTCGGCGAGGATCTCCGGGTCGACCTGCTTGAGGTGCAGGTAGCCGATGCGCTCGCCGTACGTCTCGATCAGCTTGACGCTGTCGCCGCCGCAGTAGGCGTAGTGGCCGGTGTCCAGGCAGAGGTTGACGACGTCGGAGTCGGTCGAGTCGAGGAACTGCTCGACGTGCTCCTCGGTGTCGATGTGGGTGTCGGCGTGCGGGTGGACGACGATGTCCAGACCGTACGTGTCCTTCACCTCACGGCCGAGGCGCTCCATGCCCGTGGTGAGGTTGCGCCACTGCTCGCCGGTCAGCTCCGGCGGCTCCAGGATCTCGGCGGTCTTGTCGTCCCGCCAGAACGACGGGATGACCACCAGGTGCTTGGCGTCCATCGCCTGCGTGAGGGCGGCGACCCGGCTGACCTGCTCCCAGGTGGAGTCCCACTCGGAAGGGCCGCGGTGCAGTCCGCAGAAGATCGTGCCGGCGGAGACCTTCAGGTTCCGCTTGGTCACCTCGTCGGTGAGCCGGGCCGGGTCCGTCGGCAGGTAGCCGTACGGACCGAGTTCTATCCACGAGTACCCGGCCTCGGCGACCTCGTCGAGGAAGCGTTCCCAGGGCACCTGCTGGGGGTCGTCGGGGAACCAGACACCCCAGGAGTCGGGGGCGGAGCCGACCCGGATCCGGTCGAGCGCAGAGGCCATGTCAGGACTTTCCTTCCGAAGACGTGGCTACGGGAGCGGTGAGGTCCCCCTCCTCGGGGAGCCCCTCGACGTCGACGCCGCGGACCTGCGCCAACTCGTGCTTGAGGGAGGCCAGTTCGGCACCGCCGGCCATGTGGTTGGTCAGCTCTTCGAGGCTGACGTCGCTGCGGGCGGCGGACAGTTCCATGGTGCCGAGGCGCAGCACGCTGAAGTGGTCGCCGACCATGTAGGCGTGGTGGGGGTTGTGGGTGATGAAGATGACGCCGAGGCCCTTCTCGCGGGCGGCGGCGATGTACTTCAGCACCACACCGGACTGCTTGACGCCGAGGGCGGCGGTCGGCTCGTCCAGGATGAGGACGCGGGCGCCGAAGTAGACGGCGCGGGCGATGGCGACGCACTGGCGCTGGCCGCCGGAGAGCGTGCCGATGGGCTGCTCCAGATCGTCCAGGACGATGCCCATGTTGCGCAGCTCTTCGTCCGCGGTCTTCTTCATCCCCTCGATGTCGAGACGGCGCACGGGCCAGGGGCCCTTGGTCATCTCGGAGCCGAGGAAGAAGTTGCGCCACACCGGCATCAGCGGCACGACGGCGAGGTCCTGGTAGACCGTGGCGATGCCCTTGTCGAGGGCCTCGCGCGGGGTGGAGAAGCGCACCGGCTCGCCGTCGACGAGGAACTCGCCCTCGGTGTGCTGGTGCAGACCTGAGATGATCTTGATCAGGGTGGACTTGCCGGCGCCGTTGTCGCCGAGGACGCAGGTCACCTTGCGCGGATGGACGGTGAGGTCGACGCCGTGCAGGGCGCGGATGTTGCCGTAGGACTTGCCGGCCCCGCGGAGCTCGACGAGGGGGCGGTCCCCGGCGGGCGGGGTGTCCGTCAGGACGGCACCGTGGGTGCCGGCTTCTTTGCTGGTCATCGCGGTCACCTCCGGGTCGCCGTGCGCTGGACCCACAGATTGATGAGGACGGCGCCGAGGAGCATCACGCCGAGGAAGGCCTTGAACCAGTCGGGGTTCCAGCCGGCGTAGACGATGCCCTGCTGCACCATGCCGAACATGAAGGCGCCGAAGACCGGGCCGATCGCGGAGCCGTAGCCACCGGTCAGCAGGCAGCCGCCGATGACGGCCGCGGCGATGTAGATGAGCTCCTGGCCCACGCCCTCGCCGGACTGCACGGTGTTGAAGGAGAACAGCTGGTGCATGCCGACGAACCAGGCGCCGAAGCCGACCAGCATGAACAGGGAGATCTTGGTGAACGTCACGGGCACACCGACGGCCCGCGCGGAGTGCTTGTTGCCGCCGACGGCGAAGATCCAGTTGCCGTACTTCGTGCGCAGCAGCACCCACGTGGCCAGGGCCGCGAAGACCAGCCACCACACCACGGTGATCTTCACCTGGACCCCGCCGACGTCGAACGTCGAGGCGAAGAGTTTCTGCGCCTGGGTGAAGCCGTCCATGTCGCTGATGTCGTCGGTGGCGACGTTGCCGGTGACCAGCTTGGTCACCGCGAGGTTCACGCCCTGGAGGATCAGGAAGGTGCCCAGGGTGACCAGGAAGCTCGGAAGGCCGGTCCTGACCAGCAGCCAGCCGTTGAAGGCGCCGATCGCGAGCGAAACGAGCAGGGCGACGATCACACCGACCCAGACGTTCATGGTCAGCTGGTAGCTGAGCATGGACGCGGTCAGCGCCGAGGTGATCACGGCGACACCGGCGGACAGGTCGAACTCGCCGCCGATCATCAGCAGGGCCACGGGCAGCGCCATGATCCCGATGGTCGACGACTGGTACAGGATGTTCGCCATCGAGCTGCCGTCGCGCACCGGCGGCGCGGCGAACAGGAAGAACACGAGCACGGCGACGGCGCCGAGGAAGACGCCGACCTCGGGCCGGGCGAGCAGCCGCAGCGCCAGCGGGCGCTGCCGCGTCCGGCCGTCCGACTGCTTCTGGCCGGGGGCCGGCGGTGTTCCCACCGCCGGCGTGGCCTGCTGGGTCATGCTCATCACCGGGTGCCCTTCGCGGCGAACTCCCCGATCTTGTCAACGTTGGACTTGTCGACGAAGGCCGGGCCGGTCAGCACGGGCTGCTCGCCACCGCCGCTGTAGTTGCCGTTGTTCTTGTAGAGCCACAGGCCGTCGACGGCCAGGTAGCCCTGCAGGTAGGGCTGCTGATCGACGGCGAACTGGATGTCGCCGGCCTTGATGGACTTGATCAGGTCCTTGTTGAGGTCGAAGGTGGCGACCTTCGCCTTGCTGCCGGCATCGGCGACCGACTGCACCGCGGTCAGCGCGAAGGGGGCGCCGAGGGTGACGACGTAGTCGATGGACGGGTCCTGCTTCAGCTTGGCGGTGATCGTCGACTTCACGGACGGCATGTCGGTGCCGTTGACGTTCTGCGGGTCGACCTTGCCGTCGAAGGTCTTGGCGACGCCGTCGCAGCGCTGGGTGAGGCCGACGTTGCCCTGCTCCTGCATGACGCACAGGACGTGCTTGGCGCCGACCTCGTTCAGCTTCTTGCCGAAGGCCTCGCCCGCGACGGACTCGTCCTGGCCGAAGAACTCCAGCAGGTTGAGCTTCTTCCAGTCGCTCAGGCCGGAGTTGAGGCCGACGACGGGTATGCCGGCCTGCTCGGCCTTGCCTATGACGCCCTTGAGCGCGTCCGGCTTGGCGAGGGTGACGGCGATGCCGTCGACCTTCTGGTCGATCGCGTTCTGGACCAGGTTGGCCTGGTTGCCCGCGTTCGGGTCGGCGGAGTAGACGAGCTTGATGTTGTCCTTGTCCGCGGCGGCCTGGGCGCCCTTGCGAACGGTGTCCCAGAAGGTGTCGCCGGGCGCCTGGTGGGTGACGAGGGCGACGGTCATGCGCGGCGTGTTCGCCTTGCCGGCGGAGGCGGCCGCGCCGCCTTCCTCGGACTTCTTGCCCCCGGAACTGCTGGAGCAGCCCGCGAGGGTCAGGGCCGCTGCGGCGGCCACGGCGACGACGGGCGCGAACCTGCGGGAGCGGGGGTGAGAAGAGCGGTCCATCTTTCCTGGCACCTCACTGTGCTACTGCGGGGAAAGGGGAGGGGATCACGAAGGGGTCCGTGGTCCCGGAGCCTTACGGAGTTTGGATCATGATGCCGCAAGCCGACTGTTGCGATGGCACGGGATACAAGTCCCTGCCGCGCCCGCTGTCAATACTTTGTTAAGACATCATTTCACGAGCAGGTCCGAATGTAAGTACAAACTATTGACAGCGCCGCCCTCCGGGACCTACACCTGGGAGGCGGCAGGTCCAGTGGATCCACGCCCCCACCGTGTCAGGGCGCCCCGGGACCCGCATCCCCAGCTTCCCGAGGAGGTCGCGCATGGCCGAGCCAGCCCAGTATTTCGATGTGATCACGATGGGACGCATCGGGGTCGACCTCTATCCCCTGCAGACCGGCGTCCCCCTGCCCGAAGTGGAGACCTTCGGGAAGTTCCTGGGAGGTTCGGCGGCCAACGTGGCGGTCGCCGCGGCCCGCCTCGGACGCCGGACGGCGGTGATCACGCGCACCGGCGACGACCCCTTCGGCACATACCTGCACGAAGAACTGAAGGGCTTCGGCGTCGACGACCGCTGGGTCACCCCGGTCGAGGCGTACCCGACACCGATCACCTTCTGCGAGATCTTCCCGCCGGACGACTTCCCGCTGTACTTCTACCGCCGTCCCAAGGCGCCGGACCTGGAGATCCACACCGACGAACTCGACTTCTTCGCGATCCGCGGGGCCCGGATCTTCTGGATCACCGGGACCGGCCTGAGCGAGGAACCCAGCCGTTCCGCCACGCTCGCCGCACTCAAGGCCCGCGACAAGTCGGGCATCACCGTGTTCGACCTCGACTGGCGGCCGATGTTCTGGGCCGACCCCGAGGAGGCCCGCCCGTACTACCGCGAGGCGCTGCGCCACGCCACCGTCGCGGTCGGCAACCTCGACGAGTGCGAGATCGCCACCGGGGTGCGCGAGCCGCAGGCCTGCGCGGAGGCGTTGCTGGCGGCGGGCGTGGAAATGGCCGTCGTCAAGCAGGGCCCCAAGGGCGTGCTGGCCGTGCACCGCGACGGCAGCAGGGCCGAGGTGCCGCCGGTGCCGGTCGAGGTGGTCAACGGCCTGGGTGCGGGCGACGCCTTCGGCGGCTCGCTCTGCCACGGTCTGCTCGCCGGCTGGGACCTGGAGCGGACCATGCGCCATGCCAACGCCGCCGGCGCCCTCGTCGCCTCCCGCCTCGCCTGCTCCTCCGCGATGCCGACCGAGTCCGAGGTCGAGGACCTCCTCGCCGGGGTGCCGTCGTCGAGCCCGAGCCACTGAACGGAGCCTTCCTTGAACATCGGCATCCCCGACCTCACCACGGTCCGAGCCCGCAACCCCGAGGCCGTCGCCGAGGCGGCCGCCCGCCGGGTGCGCCGCCCGCTGATCGGCGACAGCGGCCGGCTGATGATCGTGGCCGCCGACCACCCGGCGCGCGGCGCGCTCGCCGTCGGTGACCGGCGCCTGGCCATGGCCAACCGCGCGGACCTGCTTCAGCGCCTGTGCACCGCGTTGTCGCGGCCCGGCGTCGACGGGGTGCTCGCCACCGCCGACATCCTGGAGGACCTGCTCCTGCTCGGGGTGCTGGAGAACAAGGTCGTCATGGGTTCGATGAACCGCGGGGGTCTCGCCGGCGCCGCGTTCGAGATGGACGACCGCTTCACCGGCCACCGCGCCGAGGACATCGCCCGGCTCCGCTTCGACGCGGGCAAGCTCCTGGTCCGCGTGGACTACGACGACCCGGGCTCGCTGACCACTCTGGAGTCCACCGCGCGGGCGATCGACGCCATGGCGGCCCACCGGCTGCCCCTGTTCGTCGAGCCGTTCATCTCCCGGCGGGCCGGCGGCAAGGTCCGCAACGACCTGTCCGCCGAGGCCGTCACCCGGTCCATAGCCATCGCCTCGGGCCTGGGCGGCACCTCCGCCTACACCTGGCTGAAGCTGCCCGTCACCGACGACCCGGACGACATGGCCGAGGTCCTGGAGACCTCCACGCTGCCCGTCGTGCTGCTCGGCGGCGAGATCGGCGACGACCAGGAGGGCGCCTACGCACGCTGGCGCAAGGCTTTGCGGCTGCCCACCGTCCAGGGCATGGTCGTCGGGCGCTCGCTGCTCTATCCGGCCGAGGGCAGCGTGCAAGAGGCGGTGGACACGGCCGTCGCTCTGCTGTGAATCAGCCTGTCGTGAATCGGCCTGCTGTCTCTCGCTCCGCTGTGACTCGCTCCGCTGTGATCCGAAAGGCACACGATGACGCATCACCTTCCCGCCGGTAAGGCCCTCGGCGGCCCCTACACCGTCGACGTCACGCCCGAGAAGGCCGGCTGGGGGTACTCCAGCCTGCGGATCCTGGAGCTGCCGCCGGGCGGCGCGCACTCCTTCGACACCGGTGACAGCGAGTGGATCGTCGTCCCGCTGAGCGGCGGCTGCACGGTCGCCGCGGCGGACGACTTCGGCCAGGACACCTTCGAACTCGCGGGCCGCGCCGATGTCTTCAGCGGCGTCAGCGACTTCGTCTACGTGCCCCGCGACGCCCGTACGACCGTGACGTCCGCCACCGGCGGACGGTTCGCGCTGACCGGAGCGCGCTGCACCCGCCGGCTGCCCGCCCGCTACGGACCGGCCTCCGAGGTGCCCGTGGAGCTGCGCGGCACCGGGAACTGCTCCCGGCAGGTCAACAACTTCGGCGCGGCCGGGGTCTTCGAGTGCGACAAGCTCATCGCGGTCGAGGTGATCACCCCGGGCGGCAACTGGTCGTCGTTCCCACCGCACAAGCACGACGAGCACCGGCCGGGCGAGGAGTCCGTGCTGGAGGAGATCTACTACTTCGAGTTCGCCGGCCACGAGGGCACGCCCGGCCTCGGCTATCAGCGCGTCACGCCGTCCGGCCCGGGCCGGGACACCGACGTCCTGGCCGAGGTCCGCGACGGCGACGTCGTCCTCATCCCGGACGGCTGGCACGGGCCGTCGATGGCCACGCCCGGCCACCACATGTACTACCTCAACGTCATGGCGGGCCCGGAGGCCGAGCGCGCCTGGCTGATCTGCGACCACCCCGACCACGCCTGGGTCCGCGACACCTGGCCGGACCAGCCGGTCGACCCCCGGCTCCCCCTCTACACCGCCCCGGAGACCCCCGCATGAGCGCCCGCACCCGCCGACTGACGACCGCCCAGGCCCTGGTGCGGTTCCTGTCCGCCCAGTACACCGAGCGGGACGGCGTGCGCCGTCGGCTCATCGCCGGGACCTGGGGCATCTTCGGCCACGGCAACGTGGCGGGCCTCGGCCAGGCCCTTCTGGAGGCGGGCGAGGAGGCCATGCCGTTCCACCAGGGCCGCAACGAGCAGTCGATGGTGCACGCGGCGGTCGGCTACGCCCGGCAGCTGAACCGCCTGTCCGCGCAGGCGGTGACGACCTCGATCGGCCCGGGCGCCACCAACCTGGTCACCGGCGCCGCGCTGGCGACGATCAACCGGCTCCCGGTGCTGCTGCTGCCCGGCGACTACTTCGCCACGCACTGCGCCGACCCGCTGCTCCAGCAGCTGGAGCACCCGGTCGAGGCAGACGTGTCGGTCAACGACACGCTGCGCCCGGTGTCCCGGTACTTCGACCGGATCACCCGGCCCGAGGCGTTGATCCCGTCGGCGCTCCAGGCGATGCGCGTGCTGGCCGACCCGGCCGAGACGGGCGCCGTCACCCTCGCCCTGCCGCAGGACGTGCAGGCGGAGGCGTACGACTGGCCGGAGGAGTTCTTCGCCGAGCGCGTCTGGTACGTGCGGCGTCCCGCGCCCGATCCGGTGGAGCTGACCGCAGCCGTCGAGGCGGTCCGGTCGGCCCGGCGGCCGCTGATCGTGGCGGGCGGCGGCGTCCACCACAGCGAGGCGGAGGAGGCGCTGAAGGCGTTCGTGGAGGCCACCGGCATCCCGGTGGCCTCCACGCAGGCGGGCAAGGGATCACTGCGCCACGACCACCCCGCCGACCTCGGCGGCATCGGCCACACCGGCACGGCGGTCAGCGACGACCTCGCCCGCACCGCCGACCTGGTGATCGGCGTCGGCACCCGCTACACCGACTTCACCACCGCCTCCGGCACCCTCTTCCGGAACCCGGACGTGCGGTTCCTGAACCTCAACATCACCGGCTTCGACGCCCACAAGCTGGCGGCGCGCACGCTGGTCTGCGACGCGAAGTCCGGTCTCGAGAAGCTGCTGGACGCGCTCCGGGGCCACCGGGTGAGCGAGGCGTACGAGGCCGAGTACCGCGCCGGCAAGCAGCGCTGGGACGAGGTCGTCGAGGCCGCCTACCGCGCCGCCGACGAGAACGCGGTCCCGACCCAGACACAGGTGCTCGGCGCGCTGGACGCCACCGTGCGCGACGAGGACGTGGTGATCAACGCGGCCGGCTCGCTCCCCGGCGACCTGCACAAGCTGTGGCGCTCCCGCAGCCCGCGCCAGTACCACCTGGAGTACGGCTACTCCTGCATGGGCTACGAGATCCCGGCCGGCATCGGCGTCCAGCAGGCCGCCCCGGGCACGCCGGTGTGGGCGCTGGTGGGCGACGGCACCTACCTGATGATGCCGACGGAGATCGTCACGGCCGTCCAGGAGGGACTGCCGGTCAACATCGTCCTCATCCAGAACCACGGCTACGCCTCCATCGGCGGACTGTCGCAGGAGACCGGCGGCGAGCGCTTCGGCACCGCCTACCGCTTCCGGGCCGCGGACGGCACCTTCACCGGCGCCCCGCTCCCCGTCGACCTCGCGGCCAACGCCGCGAGCCTGGGCATGGACGTGCTGCGCGCCAAGACCGTGCGCGAACTGCGCGAGGCTCTGGCCGCGGCCCGCGCCTCCGACCGGCCGACGTGCGTCTACGTCGAGACCGACCCGGCCCCGACCGCTCCCCCGGCCGAGGCCTGGTGGGACGTGCCGGTCGCCGAGACCGCCTCCCGCGAGGCCGCCGTCGAGGCCCGCGAGCGCTACGACCGGCAGGTCGCCGGACGCCGTCGCCACATCTGAACTCCCCGCTGACATCAGGCACCACGAAAGGCCCTTGCACCCGATGAAGACCATCACCCACTGGATCGACGGCAAGCCCGTCGAAGGCACCTCCGGCCGGTTCGGCCCTGTCTACAACCCGGCCACCGGCGCCCAGGAGAAGCAGGTCGCGTTCGCCACCGTCGACGAGGTGGACGCCGCCGTCGCCTCCGCCAAGGCCGCCTTCGAGTCCTGGGGGACGTCCTCGCTCGCCAAGCGGACGGCGATCCTGTTCAAGTACCGCGAGCTGCTGGACGCCCACCGCGACGAGATCGCCGAGCTGATCACCGCCGAGCACGGCAAGGTGCACTCCGACGCGCTCGGCGAGGTCGCACGCGGCATGGAGATCGTGGAGCTCGCGTGCGGGATCTCCGTCCAGCTGAAGGGCGAGCTGTCCACCCAGGTCTCCACCCGGGTCGACGTCGCCTCGATCCGCCAGCCGCTCGGTGTCGTCGCCGGCATCACGCCGTTCAACTTCCCCGCCATGGTGCCGATGTGGATGTTCCCGCTGGCCATCGCGTGCGGCAACACCTTCGTGCTGAAGCCTTCCGAGAAGGACCCGTCGGCCTCCTTCAAGCTGGCCGAGCTGGCCGCCGAGGCCGGGCTGCCGGACGGTGTGCTGAACATCGTGCAGGGCGACAAGACGGCCGTGGACCGCCTCCTGGAGCACCCGGACATCGAGGCGGTCTCCTTCGTCGGCTCGACCCCCATCGCCAAGTACATCCAGCTGAAGGCCGTCGAACACGGCAAGCGGGTGCAGGCCCTCGGCGGTGCCAAGAACCACATGCTGGTGCTGCCCGACGCCGACCTGGACCTCGCCGCCGACCAGGCGATCAACGCCGCGTACGGCTCGGCGGGCGAGCGCTGCATGGCCGTGTCGGTGGTCGTGGCGGTCGGTGACACCGGTGACGAACTGGTCGGCAAGATCGCCGAGCGCGCGAAGAACCTGAAGATCGGCCCCGGCGACGACCCGGCGTCCGAGATGGGCCCCCTCATCACACGCGAGCACCGCGACAAGGTCGCCTCGTACGTGGCGAGCGCGGCGGAGCAGGGTGCCGAGGTCGTCGTCGACGGCACGGGCTTCTCGGTGGACGGCCACGAGAACGGCTTCTTCCTCGGCGTCTCCCTGCTGGACCGGGTGCCGCTGACGGCGGACGCCTACCGGGACGAGATCTTCGGCCCGGTGCTGTGCGTGGTCCGCGCGCAGACGTACGAGGAGGCCATCGAGCTGATCAACGACTCCCGCTGGGGCAACGGCACCGCGATCTTCACCCGGGACGGCGGCGCCGCCCGCCGCTTCCAGCTGGAGGTCAAGGCGGGCATGGTCGGCGTCAACGTGCCGATCCCGGTGCCCGTCGGCTACCACTCCTTCGGCGGCTGGAAGGACTCCCTCTTCGGCGACCTGCACATCTACGGCAACGACGGCATCGCTTTCTACACGCAGGGCAAGGTCGTCACAACGCGCTGGCCGGACCCGTCCGACGGGGGCATCAACCTCGGCTTCCCGAGCAACTCCTGACATCGCAAGGGGGGGGCGATCGTGGCGAGGACCGGTGACCGCGCCCGGACCGCGGCCGCTCCGGCGCTCGGATCGCTGGACTTCGCCCTGGACCGGGGCAGTCCCGTGCCGCTGTACCACCAGTTCGCGCAGCAGCTGGAGGCGGCGATCGAGCACGGGGTCCTCACCCCGGGCGACCTGCTGGGCAACGAGGTGGACCTGTCGGTGCGCCTCGGCCTGTCCCGTCCCACCGTCCGCCAGGCCATCCAGTCCCTCGTCGACAAGGGACTGCTGGTCCGGCGGCGCGGGGTGGGCACGCAGGTGGTCCACAGCCAGGTCAAGCGACCGCTGGAACTGAGCAGCCTCTACGACGACCTCGCGGCGGCCGGGCAGGGGCCGACCACGCAGGTCGTGCGCCACGAGACGGTCCCGGCCTCCTGCGACGTGGCGGCCGCTCTCGGCGTGCCCGAGGGCGGTGAGGTCACCGTCCTGGAACGGCTGCGGTGTACACACGGCCGGCCGGTGGCCCTGCTGTGCAACTACCTCCCGGCGTCCCCGCTCGACCTCGACGACGCCCGCCTGGAGTCGACCGGCCTGTACCGGATGATGCGCGCGGCGGGCATCACGCTGCACAGCGCCCGCCAGAGCGTCGGAGCCCGGGCGGCCACCGCCGAGGAGGCGGCCCGCCTGGACGAGCGGGAGGGTGCGGCCCTGCTCACCATGCAGCGCACGGCCTACGACGACACCGGGCGCCCGGTCGAGTACGGCACGCACATCTACCGTGCCTCGCGCTACACCTTCGACTTCCAGTTGCTGGTGAGGCCTTGACCGACCCCCGGAACCGGGTGCAAAGTCGTACATATACACCGTAAACATACGGTGCCGCCCCCGACGCGAGAGTGCTGGCATGGCCCGCAGGAGACAGTCGCCGCCCGTACGAGGAGCCAAGTCCTCGTGGGCACCCTCGACTGTTCTCGTCACCGGCGGGGCCGGTTTCATGGGCAGCCACACCTGCGTGGAACTGCTGGACCACGGCTACGAGGTGATCGTGGTCGACGACTACTCCAACAGCACACCGCAGGTCTTCGCCCGGGTGGAACGGATCGCCGGCCGCTTCGTCGGTGCCGTCTACGAGCTGGACATCCGTGATCGACACGCCCTTTCGGCCGTCTTCGACCGACACTCCGTGGACGCCGTCGTGCACTTTGCCGCGCACAAGGCCGGGGGCTTGTCGACACGGATGCCCGTCGCGTACTACGACACCAACATCGGCGGCACCACCGCCCTGCTGCGGACCATGCACGACCACGGGGTGCACCGGCTTGTCTACGCGTCCTCCTGCTGGATCTACGGCGACGCCGACGGCGGTCCGCTCGACGAGGCCACCCCGGTCCGGCCCGGCACCCCGTACGCGGCCTCGAAATGGATCTGCGAGCAGATCCTCGCGGACGTCTGCCACCGCCATCCCGAGTACACCGTGCTGTGCCTGCGCTACCCCGTTCCGGCCGGTGCCCACCCCAGCGGGCTCCTCGGCGAGGACCCGCCGCACATCCCCGAGAACCTGCTGCCCCGCCTCGCGCAGGTGGCCGTCGGCCGGCGCGAGAAGGTCTCCGTCTACGGCGACGACTACCCGACCCCCGACGGCACCGGGATCCGGGATTATCTGCACGTCATGGACGCCGTCGAGGCGCACCGCGTCGCGCTGGACCATCTGGCCGACTCCCCGGGCATGCAGGTGTACAACCTGGGTGCGGGAGCGGGCAGTTCGGTCCTCGACGTCGTCTCGGCGTTCTCCCGGGCCAGCGGCATGCCGATTCCGTACGACATCGCGCCCCGCCGCCCCGGGGACGTCGCCGAGCTGGTAGCCGACGCCACGGCCGTCGGGCATGCCTGGGGCTGGCGTCCCACCCGGGGTCTCGACGACGTGTGCCGGGACGCCTGGCGCTTCCAACGGCTCAACCCGCACGGCTATGTGGACACCGTGCAGGGGCCGGGGACGAAGGAGTAGCCGCCGTGCCCCCGCCGCCCGGCAGAGGCGGTCCGGCCGGCCGGCTGATGGCCGGCTATCTCACGCTGGCCGCGGTTTTCAGCGTCGTCTACGTGAGCGTCCCAGTGTTGCGCACGCCGGTGTGGGCCCTCGTCGGGACGGCAGGCGCGGCCGCCGTCGTCGCCGGGGTGCGGATCCACCGACCCGCCCACCGCGGGTCGTGGCTGGTCCTCGCCGCGGGGCTGCTGGTCCTCGCCGCGGGCGGCACCTACTACACCGCGCAGGAGGCGTACCTCTCGGCGTCGCCTCCGTTCCCCTCCCCGGCGGACACCTTCTGCCTGCTGATGTACCCCCTGTTCGCCGTGGGCCTGTCCGGTCTGCTGCGCTACCGCTGGACGGGCCGCGACCTGTCCGTCCTGCTCGACTCCCTGGTCATCACCGCGGGGCTCATACTGCCGGTGTGGGTGTACCTGGTGCAGCCGCTGGCCCGCCAGGAGGGACTGACCTGGCAGCAGCGCACGGTCGCCGTCGCCTACCTGCTCGGGGACGTCCTGGTGCTGGCCCTGCTCGCCCGGCTTCTCGCCCGCGGCCCCGGGCACGGCCCCGACCGGTCCGTGCGGCTGCTCGTCCTCGGCGCCCTGGCGCTGCTCGCCTCCGACCTCGCCGACGGCCTCCTGCGGCTCAACGAAACCTGGCAGCCGGACACCCTGCCGGACCTCGGGCGGATCGTGTTCTGCACGGCCTGGGGCCTGGCCGCGCTGCACCCCTCGATGGCGCGGCTGACCGCCCCCGACCCCCAGCCGCAGTCGCTGCTGCCGCCCCGGCGCCGGCTGCTGCTGCTCGCCACCGCGACCCTGATCCCGCCCGCGATCCTCGTCCACGAGGAGAGCGTGGGCCTGGCCTACGACGCGACCCTGCTGGCCGCGTTCTCCGGCGTGCTGTTCCTGCTGGTGATCCTCCGGCTCGCCCTGATGGTCGTCGCGCACCGCCGGGCCATGACGCGGGAGCTGGCCCTGCGCACCGCGGCCGCGTCCCTGGTCGGCGCGTTCTGGCCGGCGGAGATCGAGCGGGCCTGTGGCGAAGCGGTCACCGCCCTGTTCGGGCCGCAGGGCCGGCACGTGACCCTGCTGCTGTCGGCCGGGGAGGCCCAGGACCTGTACGCGCGCCTGGCGCGCTGCCCCGCCTGGGCCGGGGACCCCGGTGCCGCGCGCGACGGGCCCGCCGAGGTGGCCCGGGGCCGCACCCTCATGGTTCCGGTCGAGGCGCTCGGACCCGAGATCGCCGCCCGGCTCGGCGATCTGCCGACCACTCTGCTCTGCCCCATGGTCCAGCCCGAGCGGCCGGCCGGCGGCGAGCTCCCGGGCGCCCTGCTGGCGGCCGGCTCCGAACGGCAGCTCACCGAGATGCGCGGCTCTCTGGAGCTGCTCGCCTCGCACGCGGGGCTCGCGACGGAACGCATCGCGCTGCGCAGGGAAGTCATCCGCAAGGAGAACGAGGCGTACTTCCGCACCCTGGTGCACAACGCCTCGGACGTCATCCTCATCGTCGACGACGACACCACCGTCCGCTACGCCAGCCCGTCCGCGCCGAGCGTGTTCGGCAGCGCCGAACTCACCGGCATCCGGCTCCCGGACCTGGTGGACCCGCGGGAACGGGACCGGGCCGTCCGGACCCTGGCCGCCACGAGCGACCACGGCCCGCAGGAAGCGCACGACAGCTGGCGGGTGCTCCGGGACGCCGACCGCATCGAGGTGGAGGTGCGCTGCCGCGACCTGCGCCGGGACCCGACCGTGGGCGGCCTGGTCGTCACCCTGCGGGACGTGACCGAGCAGCGGCAGCTGGAGCACGAGCTGACCCAGCGGGCCTTCCACGACGCCCTGACCGGCCTGCCCAACCGCACCCTGCTGCTGGAGCGGACCGAACGCGCGCTGCGCCGGGGCCACCGGGAGTCGACGACGACCTGTCTGCTCTTCATCGACCTGGACGACTTCAAGATCGTCAACGACACGCTCGGCCACGCCGTCGGCGACCGGCTGCTGTGCGCCGTGGCCGAGCGCCTGTCGGGGACATTGCGCCGTACCGACACCGCGGCGCGGCTCGGCGGCGACGAGTTCGCCGTGCTGATGGAGGACGCGGAGCAGCCCCTCGACGCCGAAGTGCTGGCCGCCCACGTGGTCCGGACGCTGAGCCGGCCGTTCCACCTGGCGGTGGAGACGGTGAGCGTTTCGGCCAGCGTGGGCGTGGCCACGGCCGAGGACAGCACGAACGCCGGGGATCTCCTGGCACTGGCCGATCTGGCCCTCTACGCGGCCAAGTCGTCCGGCAAGCGCACCTGGCGCCGGTTCCAGCCCCAGCAGCGGACCCGGGTCGTGGAGCGGCACGAGCTGCAGGCGCGACTCGACCAGGCCGTCAGCAAGGAGCAGTTCGACCTGCGCTACCAGCCGGTGGTGGACATCGTGCGCGGCGACGTCGTGGGCTTCGAGGCCCTGGTCCGCTGGCCCGAACTCGGTCCCGATCCGGTCCCGCCGGGGCAGTTCATCCCGCTCGCCGAGGAGACCGGGCACATCTCGGCGCTGGGCGCCTGGGTGCTGCGCAGGGCCACGGCCGACCTCGCCCGGCTCCAGCACCGCACGCCAGGGCTCGGCCTGCCGTACCTCAGCGTCAACGTGTCCGCCAGGCAGTGGCGGGACACGGGCTTCCTGGACGAGGTGTGCACCGCCCTGGGCACCACCGGCCTCGCCCCGGGCACGCTGCAACTGGAACTCACCGAGTCGGTGCTCATGCGGCGGACCCGGCAGATCGACGCGCAGATCCAGGCGCTGAAGGACCGCGGGGTGCGCATCGCGGTCGACGATTTCGGCACCGGGTTCTCCTCGCTGCGCTATCTCCGGGACTTCCCCATCGACGTGCTGAAGATCGACAAGTCGTTCATCGACGGCATCCCGCACGACCCCCAGCAGGTCGCCCTGGTCGAGGGGATCGTCCATCTCGCCGAAACCCTGGGCCTCCAGGTGATCGCCGAGGGCATCGAGGAGCAGCCGCAGCGGGAGCTGCTGGCGGACATCGGGTGCCGGTACGGGCAGGGCTTCCTGTTCGCCCGGCCCTTGACGCTGGAACAGGGTGAAGTCGTGCTGCGGCAGCGGAACAGCGGGCGGCACGCGGCCGACCGAGGGCCGTGATCCCGTCGGCGTCAGCGCCGGCGCGCCCCCGGACCGCGGCGGCTCCGTGCGGACTCCGGTGACAGTCCGAACGCCGTCTCCACCAGCGCGATGTGGCTGAACGCCTTGGGCGCGTTGCCCAGTTGGCGGCCCGCGTCCGGGTCCCACTGCTCGGCCAGCAGACCGACGTCGTTGCGGGTGGCGAGGACCCGTTCGAAGGCCTCCAGAGCCTGCTGCCGGTGCCCCGTGGCGGCGAGGGCGTCTGCGTACCAGAGGGAGCAGGAGACGAAGGTGCCCTCGGCGTCGTCCGCTTCACCGGGCCCGGCGCCCCGCGTGTACCGCCGGAGGAATCCGCCGTGGTCGAGCCGGCTCAGTGCGCGTACGGTGCCGCGCACCCGCTCGTCGTGGGCGGGCAGGAACCCGACCCGGGGGATGAGCAGCGCCGAGGCGTCCAGGCCGGGTGCGCCGTAGGACTGCACGAAGGACCGGTGGGTGGTGTCCCAGCCCTCACGGCAGACCTCCCGGTGCACCTCCTCGCGCATGGCGCGCCACTGCCCGGAGGAGCCGTTGCGCCCGAGCAGCTCGCCCATGCGCACGGCGCGGTCGGCGGCCACCCAGGTCATGACCTTGGAGTGCACGAACTGGCGTCGCCGGCCGCCCACCTGCCACAGGCCCTGGTCCGGTTCGCGCCAGTGCCGCAGCAGGAACCCCATGAGCGACTCGACCAGCTCCCACACATGGGCCGGCATCGGGATCCCGGCGCGCAGCGACAGCCACAGCGTGTCCATGACCTCGCCGTACAGGTCCAGCTGGAAGCAGCTGACGGCCGAGGTGCCGAACCGCACGGGCCGGGAGTCCTCGTAGCCGGGGAGCCAGGGTGCCTCGGTCTCGGGCAGCAGCCGCTGGCCCTTGACGCCGTAGACCGTCTGCAGGTCGGCGGGGTCGCCCGCGATGGCCCGCACCAGCCAGCCCAGCCAGGCCGTGGCCTCCTCCCGGTATCCGCTGCGCAACAGGCAGGACAGGGTCCGACTGGAGTCGCGCAGCCAGCAGAACCGGTAGTCCCAGTTGCTCTCGCCGCCGATGGTTCCGGGCAGCGAGGTGGTGGGGGCGGCGACGATACCGCCCGTGGGGGCGTAGGTGAGGGCCTTGAGGGTGATCAGGGAACGCACCACGGCGTCCCGCCACGGTCCCCGGTAGCGGCACTGGGCGGCCCAGCGTCGCCAGAAGTCGACGGTCTCCTTCAGGGCGGTCTCCGCGGGGACGGACATGGGCGAGGGGGGCGCGGGCCGGTGCGAGGGGGTCCACCCCAGGGTGAGGGCCAGCCGGCGCCCGGCCGTGACGGTGAATTCCCAGACGGTGGCCTCCTCGTCACCCCGGTCCCGCACATGGCCGTCGGCACCGAGCCAGACGGCGTCCGGGCCGGCGACCGCCACGGTGCACTGGCCGACGTCCCGGACCCAGGGGACGACACGGCCCTGGTGGAAGCGGAGCCGCAGTTCGCTGCGCAGGTCCACCGTGCCCGACAGGCCCTCGACGAGGCGGACGATGCACGGCACGTCGGCCCGCGGAGGCATGAGGTCGGTGACGCGTACCGTCCCTGTCGGGGTCTCCCAGACGGAGTCGAGGACCAGCGTGTCGGCGCGGTAGGAGCGGCGCGTGCAGAGGCCGCCGGAGACAGGGGCGAGGCGCCAGTGTCCGTTGTCCTCGGTGCCCAGCAGGGCCGCCAGGCAGGCCGGGGAGTCGAAGCGTGGCAGGCAGAGCCAGTCGACCGACCCGTCCCGGCCGACCATGGCGGCCGTCTCCAGATCGCTGACGAGGGCGTAATCCTCGATGGGTGCATTCATGATCGGGGGCTACGCCGACGTGCACTTTGCCGCTTTCCACCCTACGCCTGACAAGGCGCCCGGCCCAGACCTCCCCGACGGCGGAAGCAGCGCACCTCTTGACGTAACGGACAAAACGCGCAAGATGTACGTATACGCCGTAAACATATGGCGTCTTCCCAGGAAGACGCTCCACCGGAAGACACGGCATCATGAAAAAAACGCATCGCCTGACCGAGCACCCCTCCTTCGTCGCCCAAGCCGACGGCAACGGCTCCGCGCACCCGGACCGGCCCGCGCACCCCCTGCGCCGGGCCGAGGACCGACCCCCGCCGCGGGCCACCGTGAGCCTGGTCGTCCCCGCCCGCAACGAGGCGCGCAACATCCCCTGGGTCTTCGAGCAGATCCCGGACTGCGTCGACGAGGTCATCCTGGTCGACGGGGACTCCGTCGACTGCACGGTGCACATGGCGACCCGGTGCCTGCCGACCGTCCGCCACGTCGGGCAGAGCGGCCCGGGCAAGGGGAACGCCCTGCGCACCGGTTTCGTCTCCGCCACCGGCGACTACATCGTGATGATGGACGCGGACGGCAGCATGCTGCCCGGGGAGATCCCGCACTACCTGCACTTCCTCGACAACGGCTTCGACTTCGTCAAGGGCTCCAGATTCATCGCGGGCGGCGGCTCCCTCGACATCACACGCATCCGGCGGCTCGGCAACCAGGTGCTCCTGGCCGCCGTGAACCACCTCTACGACGCCAAGCTGACGGACCTGTGCTACGGGTTCTGCGCCTTCCGCCGCGACTTCCTCGACGACCTCGACCTGCACTCCTCGGGGTTCGAGATCGAAACCGAGATGATCGCGCACGCCCTGCGTTCGGGCCTGCGCATCGCCGAGGTCCCGAGCCTCGAACTGCCCCGGCGCAGCGGACGTTCCAACCTGCACGCGATCTCGGACGGCCGCCGGGTGCTGCGCACGCTGCTGTCCGAGCGGCCCGGGGCGCGGTCCGCCCCACGGGCCGCGAGGAGTCCGGCATGAGCGTCACCCGGCGTCCGGCGGCCGCCTCCCGCACCCCGGCGCCGCATCCAGGCTCGCCCGAGCCGGCATACGCGCCGGTCGGGGTCGTCGACATGGATCTGACGCGACCGTACGAGTTCCGCCTGCCCGGGGGGCCGGGACCGGTCCGCCCGACGGCGCCGGTGCTGGCCCTGGTGCGGCTGCGCGGCCGTCCCCTGGGGCTGGTCACAGCGGCCGGCGACGAGGGCGACGCGCCCGAGGAGCTGTGGTGGTCGGCGGCCGACACGGCCCGGCGGCGGTTCCTGCTCCCGCGCACGGGAACTCCCGCCCGGGCACCCGTGCTCGCCCCGCCGTCCATCAGCGTGATCATCGCGACGCACGACCGGCCACGGATGCTCCGCGAGTGTCTGGACTCGCTGCTGCGGGTGGACTATCCGCACTTCGAGGTGATCGTCGTGGACAACGCCCCGGCCGACGACACGGCCGAGCGGCTGGTCCGCGACGCGTACGGGGACCGGGTGCGCTACGTCCGGGAGCCGGTGGCGGGCCTGGCCCACGCGCACAACCGCGGCCTGGCCGCCGCCCGGGGCGAGATCGCCGCCTTCACCGACGACGACACCCTGGTCGACCCGGGCTGGCTCGCCGCGATCGCGGCCGGCTTCGCCCAGGATCCAGGAGTCGGCTGCGTCACCGGACTCATCGTCCCGGCCGAACTGGAGACCGCCGCCCAGGCCGCCCTGGAGCACCACGGCGGCTTCGCCAAGGGGTACGCCCCGCGCACCTGGTCCCTGCGCCATCCGCCTGAAGACCCGCTGTTCCCCTTCACGGCCGGGCGCTTCGGCTCCGGCACCAACATGGCTTTCCGCACCTCCGCGCTGCGGGCGCTGGGCGGCTTCGACCCGGCCACGGGCACCGGAACCCCGGCCCACGGCGGCGACGACCTGCTCGCCTTCTTCCGGGTCCTGACGGCCGGTCACACCCTGGCCTACCAGCCGGACGCGATCGTCTGGCACCGCCACCGCCGCACCCAGGACGCCTTGGACGCCCAGGCGTTCGGCTACGGGGCCGGGCTCGGCGCGTACCTCACCGGCGCCCTGGTGCACGAGCCCCGCATGATCCCGGCCCTGCTGCGCAGGCTGCCCCGGGGCGTCCGGTACGCCCTGGCTCAGGCGCACCGCAAGGCGGAGGCGGACACCGCGCGGTCGCGACGGCTCGCCCGCCTGGAACTGCGCGGCCTGCTGTACGGGCCGGTCGGTTATCTGCGCAGCCGCCGCCGCAACCACACCGGCGGCAGCGGGGCCTGAGGAGAGACCGTGCACATGCCCCAGGAGGCAGTCGACAGGCCCGAGGCCACGGACACACCCGGCCGGGGGCGGTCGCTGACCACAGCGGTACGCACCGGCATCGCCCGCGTCCTGCCCAGCGAACCGCTGGTGCGCAACGGCCATCTACTGGCGGTCAGTTCCCTGGTCAACGCCGGAGTCGGCGCGATCTTCTGGCTGTTCGCCACCCACTGGTACGACGACGAGGTCGTGGGCGTGAGCTACTCCGCCCTGTCCGCGTCCCTGCTCCTGGCCAACATCGGCCAGCTCAACCTCAACGACTTCCTGATCCGGTTCCTGCCCTGCTCCGGACGGCAGACCCGCAGACTGCTGCTCACCTGCTACGCGGTGACCGCCTCGTGGAGCGCCCTGGTCTGCCTCGTCTTCGTCCTCCTCGTGCCCGCCCTCTCGCCCGAACTGGCCTTCCTGCGCGACCCCCTGGTCGCCGTGTGGTTCGTGGCTGCGACCGCCGCGTACACCATCTTCGTCCTGCAGGACGGAGCACTGACGGCGATGCGCCGCCCGGGCTGGGTCGTGGCGGAGAACATGGTCTTCGCCTTCACCAAGATCGCGCTGCTCGCCGGTGGTGCCCTGCTGGTCCTGAAGACCGGGATCCTGCTGTCCTGGGCGGGCGGCCTGCTCGTCTCCCTCCTCGTGGCCAACTACCTGCTGCTGCGGCGAGCCGTGCCGCGCCACGAACGGGAGAACCCGGAGGCCGTGCGCCCGCCGCGGCTGCTCAGCTACGCGGCGGCCGACTACACGGGCTCCCTGTTCCGGATGGCCGCCTACACGCTCGTGCCCCTGATGGTGCTGAGCGTCCTCGGGGCGGAGCAGAGCGCCTACTTCTCACTCGCCTGGATCATCGGCTACGTGCTGTTCCTGGTGGTTCGCAACATGGGCAGCTCGCTGGTCGTCGAGGCGGTGCGCCGCCCCGAACGGCTCGCGGAGCAGGGGCTGCGGGTGCTGCGCCACTCCGGGACGATGCTGGCCGCCGGCGTCGCCGTCATCGTCGCCGGGGCCCCTTGGATCCTGCAGTTGTTCGGGCCCGGCTACGCCGAGCACGGCACCACCCCGCTGCGTCTGCTGGCCCTGTCCGCGCTGCCCAACCTGGTGTTCAGCGTGGCCGTGGACGTGCTGCGGGCCCAGCGCCGCATGCGCCTGGTGGTCGGGCTGCAGATCGCCCTGTGCGTGCTGGTGCTGGGCATGGTCCAGCTCCTGCTGCCGGTGTTCGGCGTGACGGGCGCCGGCATCGCCTGGCTGGCAGCCGAGTGCCTGATCGCCGCACCGCTGCTGATCTGGCGGTCCCGCTGGCTGGTACCCGGTTCCGGGAGCACGTCATGACCTCCGGGAGAACCTCATGAACACCGCACCGAGCCTCTCGGTCGTCGTGTGCGCCTACACGCTCGACCGCTGGGAGGATCTCCAAGCCGCCATCACCTCCGTCCAGTCCCAGCGCCGGCCACCGGACGACGTCGTGCTGGTCGTCGACCACTGCCCGGAACTCCACCGGCTCGCAGGCCGTCTGCTGCACGGCGTCCGGGTACTGCCCAACCGGCAGCGCAAGGGTCTGTCAGGCGCCCGGAACACCGGCGTCGAAGCGGCCGTGGGGGACGTGGTGGCCTTCCTCGACGACGACGCGACCGCCCACCCCTCGTGGGCGGACCGCCTGCTGGCCGACTATCGCGACCCGCGGGTCGTCGGCGTCGGCGGGCTCGTCGTCCCCTGGTGGGAGACGGACCGGCCGGCCTGGTTCCCCCCGGAGTTCGACTGGGTGGTCGGCTGCTCGTACCGCGGTCTGCCCGAGGAACGCGCGCCGATACGCAACTTCATCGGGGCCAACATGTCCTTCCGCAAGGACGCGCTCGACACGACCGGCGGCTTCCGCACGGACCTCGGGCGGGTGGGCACACGGCCCCTGGGCTGCGAGGAGACGGAACTGTGCCTGCGCATCGCCTCCCGTCGCCCCGACACCGTACTGCTCTACGACCCCTCGGCCGCCGTCCGGCACCGGGTCCCCGCCGCACGCGCCACGTGGTCGTACTTCCGGTCCCGCTGCTACGCCGAGGGGCTCTCCAAAGCGCTGGTGGCCCGCTACAGCGACGGCCCCGCCGCCCTGTCCAGCGAGCGCGCCTACCTGACGAAGACGATCCCGCGCGCCTTCCGCGAGGCCCTGCGCCCGGGCCGGCCCGCTCCGGTGCGCACCGCCCTCGCCCTGGCCCTCGGGGTGAGCGCCACCGCCCTGGGATACGCCGTGGGCTCCGTGCGCGCCCGGCGCTCCGCCGTCCCCGCACCTCCCGCCCCGGCCCCCCGCGCGCCCGCACACGGGAGCCCGGCATGACGCACCAGCCCGTCCCCGTCCTCCTGTACCACTCGGTGTCCGCCGACCCGCCCGCGTGGATCGCCCCGTTCACGGTGAGCCCCCGCGTCTTCGCCGAGCAGCTCGGCCTCCTCGCCGACAGCGGCCTCGAGATCGTCCCGCTGCGGCGCCTGGTCGCCGCGGTGCGGGGCGGCCCGCCGCTGCCGGCCCGGTCGGCCGTGCTGACCTTCGACGACGGGTTCGCGGACTTCCACTCCACGGTGGCGCCGCTGCTCGCCGCCCGGGGCCTGCCGGCGACCCTCTACGTCACCACGGGCGCGCTGGGCGGACCGTACTGGCCGGCGGAGCACGGCAGTCTCTTCCCTCCCGCGCCGATGCTGACCTGGCGTCAGGTGCGGGAGCTGGACCCGCTCGTCGAGATCGGCGGGCACACCCGCACCCACCCGCAACTGGACACTCTCCCCCGGCAGGCCGCCCGGGAGGAGATCGAGGGCTGCAAGGCCCGCCTGGAGGACGCCCTCGGACATCGCGTCGACGCCTTCGCCTACCCCCACGGCTACTCCGACCGCGCGGTCCGCAGCCTGGTGGACGAGGCGGGCTGGACCTCGGCGACGGCCGTCCGGTACGGCTTCAGCTCCGGCGCGGACGAAGTGCTGCGCATCGCCCGGCTGATGGTGCGCGCCGACACGGCACGGGACCGGTTCCTGGCCTGGGCGCAGGGAGCGGGAGCACCCGTCGCGCCGTTTCCCGAGCCGGCCCGCACGAGGGCCTGGCGCAGGTACCGGCGGCTGCGCGCGGGCATCGACCTCCCTTACCCGTCGCTGCCCGCACCGGCGCGCTGACCTCCTTCACTCCTGCCAGATCCGCACCCAGTCCACCGTCATCCGGGCGGAGTCCACCGCCGCCGGCGGCGACCGGGGCACTCCGACGGCGAGATTGATCAGGACCTCCATGGGCACGTGAGGGATCCGCTCGGGCTCGGTCACCCGGAACCTGCGGACACCGTCGACGTACCAGCTCACCTCGTCGGGGGTCCAGAGCAGGCCGAAGACGTGATGCCTCTCCGGGAACGGGACAGGCCCGAATGTCCCCCGCGCCCGCTGGTCGCCTTCCGGGCTGCGCCAGTGCACGTACATCATGACCCGGTCCGTGCGCTCGAGGAACTCCATGATGTCCAGCTCGGGGGGCGTGAATTTGGACGCCGGCATCATCCAGAACGCGGGGAACATACCCGCCTGTGCGGGGATCCTGATGGACGCCTCGAAGTACCCGTACGTGAAGACGTGCCGGGGTTCGGCGTACCAGTCGTCCCGGCCGGTGGAGATCATGCCGGAGCGCCAGGGGTAGGTCCGGTCGTCGCTGCCGCGGGTGGAGCGCCGCTCGGCGTCGAGGCTGAGGTGCCCGTCGCCGACGGAGACCTGGCCGGGCAGGTACCACTGCTTTTCGTCGTTGCCGCTGTTGGTGCACCCGTCCTCGTTCCAGTCGTAGCAGGTCGCCCAGCGGTCGGTGTCGAGTTCCGAGCCGTCGAACTCGTCACGGAACGTCAGTTTCCAGTCCTGCGGGACGGGCTCGGGCCTGGGTGCCTCCGGCTCGGTGGCGCCGCAGCCCACGGCCAGCACCAGCGTCATCGCCAGGGTGGCCAGAGCGGCTCGCAGCCGTCGCGCGGGCACGGGGACTACCGCCGTTTTCCGGCCGCGACGGCGGCGGTGAGACGGCGCGCGGCGAAGCCGGTGCCCGTGACGAACCGCAGCAGCGGCCCGAAACTCGGCGCCGCCGCGAGCCCGGTGAAGTAGAGGCCGGGCGTGGAGGACTCGAACCCGGAGGTGAGCACCGGCGCCCCGGCGAAGACCCGCAGCGACCGCCTGAGGCCCGGCTCCAGCAGGTCCAGACGGCGCACGTCGACCCGGTAGCCGGTGGCGGCGAGGACGTGGTCGGCCACGATGTCCTCGGGCCGGCCGTACTGGTCGAGCAGCCGCAGGCGGACGACTCCGTAACCCGGCTCGGCGGCGACCAGCGTACGGCCGCACAGCACCGGGAAACGGCCCGCCGCCCGCTCCTTCAGCCACCAGGCACCGGACGGCCTCGGTACGGCGCGCAGCAACTCCATGCGCAGCGGTGCCGGGAGCCGGCGGTAGGCCGCCCCGCTGCGGCTGACGGCGCCCAGCAGCGGGCGCCCGCGGCCGAGCGGCGAGCCGGGCGGCCGGGAGCGGGCGCCCGTTCCGTTCGGTGGCGGCGGGTCGAAGAGGACGGCCGGGGTGCGGGCGACGACGGTGGGCCGGGCTCCGGCCTCGTGCAGCAGGGTGGCGCACTCGAGCGCGGACTGCCCGGCCCCGAGGACGGCCACCCGCTCCCCCGCGAAGCGGCGCAGGTCCGTGTGCTCGCTGCTGTGCGAGACGAGGCCTTGCTCGGCGCCCGCGCGCAATTTCCGCGGGACGTAGGCGAAGGGCACCGCGCCGGTGGCGAGCACCACGGAGGCGGCGAGCGGCTCCTCGCCGGAGTCGAGGAGCAGCCGGAAGCCGCCGTCCGCGGCCCGGATCCGCCGCACCCGGCAGGGCTCCAGTTCGGGCACTTGGTGCTCCTGGAACCACCGTCCGTAGTCGACGTACTCCTCGAGCGGCACCGGGCGGCGGTCGTCCGCCCGGGTCGGCCCCCGTGCCGCTTGGAAGTCCGCGAACCCGTAGCCGCGTTGCGGGGCCGCGATGGTGGAGGCGGCCGGGACGGTCTGCAGGAGCATGCCCTCGGGCATGTGAGCCCGCCATGACTCCATCGGCTGCCCGAAGACGCGGGGCCGCGCTCCGGCGGCGCGCAGATGGCAGGCGGTGGCCAGGCCGTACGGTCCGGCACCGACGACGGCGACGGTGACGCGGTCGCTCGGCCGGTCCGGGCGCCGTGTCCCGCCGGGCCGTTCGGGTGCCGGCCGGACCGTGGCGCCCGAGCCGTGCCGCGTGCCCGGCGCGGGCGGGGGCCGGCTGAGGGGTGCTGACGGTGCGCCGTCGGGGCCGGTGCGCCGCGCGCCGGGCCGGCGGCTGCCCGGGGTGGGCAGCAGGGCCAGCAGTGACGTGATGGCCGCCAGGGTGCCGATCACGCGGGCCGTGGTGAAGGAGTCGCTGAGGTAGAACGGCTCCACCGCGAGGAGCGCCAGGCACAGGCTGAGGGCCAGCGACAGGAACGCGGTCTCCACGACGAGCGGCCAGCCGCGGTCGTGCCAGGGCGTGGGCCTGGCCCACCGGGTGGCTGCGATCCCCGGGCACAGGAGCAGGAAGGCACAGACGATCAGCAGGCGCGGGACGCCCGCGTCCGCCAAGGTCGAGGTAGCGGCGAGCGCGATCCAGCCGGACAACGCGAGCCCGATGCGAAGCGGCCACCTCCACTGCGGCGGAAGGCTGGTGGGAAGCGTGGTCATGACGACTCACTCCGGTCGGGGTTCTGGTACCGGTAGACCACGGCGTCCTTGTTGCGGAACACCTGCACGAAGCCCCAGGTGTTCGACATCGCGGTGTCCATCCGCTGCATGGTGTCGGCGGGCAGGATGCCGTTCAGATAGCACTCGGCTGCCTGCGCGCGGCTGAGCACGATGTAGGCCGGCTCACGCACGGTGGCACCGTCGATGAACGGCTCCAGCCCCTCGATCGGGTCCTGCACCAGCCGCTGCCGGACCTTGAGTTCCTGTTCGTTGAGCTGGATCCGCGGGTGCTTGTCGTAGTTCATCTCCAGGCCGGGCACGTCCGAGGTGAGGGAGACGATCAGGGATCCGGGCGGTGTGGTGGCCGTGACGAAGCGGGTGGCGGCCACCTCGTCCTTGGTGAAGTAGTTGGCCGACTCCTTGCCGTAGTAGCCGAAGAGCAGTCCGCCGAGCATCGCCAGGAGCACCGGGGCGACCGCGAGCACGCGCAGCCGCGGATGTCTGCGGGACTCGAACAGCAGCGCCGAGACGAGGAGGGCGGCCGCGGGCAGCGCGAACAGATAGGCGCGGAAGATCATCTCGCCGCCGTAGGCGTTCGCGACGAGGACCGGCATCGGGGCGAGGACGAGCAGCGGCATGGCCGTGCGGCGGGTCCAGCGCCGGCTGACGAACGCGAGGGCCGCCATCAGGAACACCGCGGCGGACAGGCCCCGGTCGACCCAGGAGACCGTCACCTGTCCGGGGGCGGCGCCGCCCAGCGCCGCCAGCCCGGAGACCACGTTGGCGTCCGGCTGCAGCAGGGAGCTCACGAACTCGCTCAGATTGTCCGAGACGAACGGCCGGGCGACGGTGGCGTCCCAGGCCAGGGTGAGCAGCACCCCGGCGCCCAGCACCGGCAGCAGCACGCGTCTGTTGCGGCGCGGCAGCGACAGCGCGGCCAGCGCGCTGATCATCATCAGCGGGGTCAGGGGGTGCGAGCAGACGATCACCGCCATGATCAGCACCGCGGCCAGGAACCTGCCCGCGGGCCATGCCCTGGCCCTGGAGCCCAAAGGCCGCTCCGCCGACGCCCGCAGCTGTCCCGTCACCAGGGCGATCAGCGTGACGAAGAGCAGGAACGCGAACGCCTGGGGGGCGAAGTAGTCCTGCCCCACCCACGAGCAGGAGTAGTAGACCCAGACGGCTCCCCAGATCAGCCTGCGGTCGGTGGTCACGGACCGGTAGATCAGCAGCAGGGGGGCGATCAGCAGGGCGTTCACGACGGGCGGCGCCCACACCGCGTAGCCGAGGGACGACTCCAGGCCGGTGGCCTGCACCACCAGGGCGTTGAGGTGGAAGAAGCCCGGCCACTGGTCGTAGACGTCGAGTTTCTCCGCGCCGGGCACGTCGCCGCCGTTGCGGATCATGGCGTCGACGACCGCGACGTGCTTCCACGCCCAGCCGTAGCGGAGCGTGGGATACAGCAGGGCGGGCGTGGCGTGCAGGACCGCGATCAGGACGAGGACGTGGGCGGCGAACCAGCCGCCCCGGGTCCGCCGGTCGGACAGGGCCACGCAGAAGCCGAGGGCGAGCACCCCGAGGGCGACCCAGAAGAGCACCGGCAGCACCTGGAGCAGGCCCAGGTCGGTCATGGCGTTCAGGTTCACGTGGCGCAGGGAGAGCAGCCACAGGACGAGCGAGACGGGAAGGGCGGCCCGCGCCGCCCACTGCAGTGCCGTCGTCCGCCGCTGTCCGGGCGGTGCCAGCGCCGTGTCACCGGCTCGCCGCGGCTCGACGGTGGCACGCGGCGCCCACTGACCCGTCATCAGCGGCGAACGCTTGCCCATGGAGATGCCTCCCGCACGGCGGGTGCGACGACCAGGCCGGGGAACGCCTCTCGGCGGCGCTTCCTTCATCGGCCCACATCAGCGATCCATGCCGACCGATACGCGGCATAAGTGCTAAAAATTACGTTACTGCCGTTTGGTGCGACCGGCAGCGCGATGGAACCGGCCATCAGAGGAGTGCAGTGACGCCACGAGTGAGGACCTCGTCCCGGCCGGTGCGCCGCATGCGGACGTCGCTCGTCGCCGCCTCCGCCGCCCTGGCGGCGCTCCTGCCGGTCGCGGGCTGCGGCTCCTCTGGCCGGGACGACGACGTCCCCCGGCCGGACCACATCGTGGTGGTCGTCGAGGAGAACCGCGGCTACGAGGACATCATCGGCTCGCCCGATGCCCCGTTCATCAACGACCTGGCCCGCAAGGGCGCCAACCTCACGCAGTTCTTCGCCATCACGTATCCGAGCCAGCCGAACTATCTGGCCCTGTTCTCCGGTTCCACGCAGGGCGTCGACAACGACTGCCCGAACGACTTCACCTCCCGCAACCTCGCTTCCCTGCTGCTGCAGGCCGACCTGACGTTCACCGGTTACGCGGAGAGCCTGCCGAGAGTCGGCTTCAAGGGCTGCACCAGCGGCCCGTACGTACGCCGGCACGCGCCGTGGGTGAACTTCACGAACCTGCCGGACTCCGTCAACCGCCCGTGGACGGATTTCCCCGAGGACTTCTCGGACCTGCCGCACGTCTCCTTCGTCGTGCCGAACCTCGAGAACGACATGCACGACGGCGGCATCGAACGGGGCGACGCCTGGCTGCGCGAGAACCTCGGGGACTACGCGGAGTGGGCCATGACCAACAACAGCCTCCTGGTGGTCACCTGGGACGAGGACGAGGGCGGCGAGGACGAGGACAACCACATCCCGACCGTCGTCGTCGGCGAGCAGGTGGAGCCGGGCGACCACGACCAGCCGAACAACCTGTACGGGCTGTTGCGCACGATCCTGGACGCCTACGACCTCGACCAGCTCGGCCACAGCGCCGATGCCGAGCCCCTGGACATCTGGAAGGACCGCGCCTGAGCGGCGCCCCTCAGGCGTCCTGGAACCGGATCACGCGTTTGACGGCCGTCCGCAGCCCGCGCTCGACCGCGGAGAGGGGCAGCCGTTCCCGCCAGTAGCGGGGAGACGGGCGGCTCACCGCCCCGAAACCGGCCTTGAAGTGCTCCAGCGAGGAGCCCGGGGCTGACTCGCCCAGGTCGAAGATCCGGCAGCCCTGCTCGCACGCCTCCTCGACGGCCAGCCGGTACAGCAGCGGCGTGGCCCGGACCGGATGGGCCACGTCCCGGTTCATGGCCGCCCGCCAGAACTTGGCGTGCGGGCCGTGCCGGAGGACCACGATGGCCGCGGCGGGCTCCCCGGCGTCCCAGGCCACCCAGAGCGCGCAGGACGCGCCGAAGCGGGCGGCCACCGCGGCCAGCCGCTCGGTGGGGAACTCCCGTCTCCGGCGCCACCGGGCCAGCGCCGGCGGCTCGTGCTGCTGTGCGGCCCAACGCTCGATCGACTGGTCGTACAGCTGCTGGAAGACGGGGACGAGCCGACCGGTGCGGTCCACCTCCACGTCGAGGTGCGCCTTCTCGGCGCGCTTGACGTCACGCCGGACCCGGGTGTGGAAGCGGTCCCGCCACACCGTTTCGAAGCCGCCGTCGAGGTCCACCGCCTGGTTCGTGTGGGACTCCAGCCGGAAGATGCCCGGGGCGGCCCGCTCCCACAGCTCCGCGCCCTGCGGCCGGAAACGCACGCCGACGCGCAGGGCGGGCCGGTGCGCCAGGTCGTCGAAGAGCGCCCGTGCCTGCTCGGGACCCACGACGCCCCCGGGGGTCACCGGCCCGCCGATCCCCCAGCCGGCCGGCCAGGACTCCTCCGTGTCCAGCCGGCGGGGGCGCCGCCTCCTGCTGACGAGTGGCAGGACGATCCGGCTGCCGTCGGGAAACGCGTAGAGGCGGCTGGCGTCCCGGTACGGCCCGGTCTCGCACAGGCAGTCGAGCCAGGTCGGTGTCTGCGTGACGCTGAGGTCCGCGTCCCGCTCGGCCAGCTCCCACCAGATCGGGCGGGGCGCGGGGGTCGTGACGTGGGCGGGACCGGCCGCGGTGTCGATCACGAGTTCGGCGGGCGCGTTCACGGTGTCCTCCCGCGGGGGCGTGGGCTCGGCGCCGTCGCCTGCGCCGGGGCCTCGCCCTCGTGCGCCAGCACCTCGCCGAGGACCGACACGACGTTGTCGGCGACCCAGCGGTGGCTGCGCGCGTACCGGGCCGATTTCTCCAGGTTCCCCGCGACGTGCCACAGCCAGGTCAGCACGGTGACGGCCGTTTCCCCCCGGGTGCCGAGTTCCAGGGCCCGCGCCTCGGCCAGCAGCCGCCGGTCCTCGGGCCTGAGGGAGGCACGCCGTACGACATCGGCGACGACCTCGCCGAACTCCCGGCCGGCGAGCTGGTGCCGCAGGGTCAGCACGAAGGTGTGGCAGTCGAGCAGGGTGGGGCCCTCCGGGACGGCGCCGGCCCAGTCGATCACCCCGGACAGCGTCCCGTGGTCCCGCGACAGCAGCACGTTCCCGGGGTGGAAGTCGCCGTGCGTCCACCCCACCAGCAGCCGGCGCCCGGTCAGCTCCCGCTCCAGGAGTTCCCGCACGGTCGCCAGCGCTTCCGCGCCCTCACCCCGGCGGCACCAGCGGACCTCCTCCGTGAGGACGTCCAGCCGGGGCTCCACCCAGTCGGCCACCCGGGGTGTGACGTCCTTCGTCCGTCCGGTGGCGAGGTGCAGTTCGCGGATCGCCGAGAGGGCGGACACGGCGATCCGGCGGGCCGGCCCCGGGGAACTCCGCAGGAACGCGTCGGCCCCGACGCCCGGCAGGCAGGACTCCACCACCACCGGCAGCTGACCCTCCAGGCGGCTTTCCCGCACGACGGGAAGCAGCCGCCGCCATGAACCGAGACGCTCGTCCCGGGCCAGCAGTCGCACGGCCTCGCACTCGTGCGCCAGCGATACGGCCGCGCGTGCGCTGCGGGGGTGTTTGACCAAGGCGGCCTGCGCACCGCCGCCGTCGAGCCGGAAGACGAGGAGGTCGGAGAAGGTCCGCCGCGGCCGGTACGGGTCACCGCCGGCGCCGAGCGAGTCCGCGAGCCTGCGGGCCGCCAGCAGATCGGCGGGACGCGTCAGAAGAGGGGCGGGGCGCAGCGGCAGGAGGCCTCTCAGCTCCTCGGTCAACGTCATCCGGCACTTCCTTCAGCCTGATGCCCCGCACATACCCCGCATATCGCCTCTTTTCATCATCGGCGCAGCTCGGTTGAGGTGCTACTCGGCCGCGATCGTGTATGTGTACGTCGTAGGAGTCCCGCTCCGTCCTTCCGCACACCGAGGAGGCAGCATGGCGAACAGCCGTGGACCACGGGAGGCCCGGCGCGCCAGCGACCGCGGCCGGTACGGCCGGCTGAACCGGGAGCGGGTGCTGGCCAGCGCCCTGCAGCTGGTGGACCGCGAAGGACTCTCGGCGTTGAGCATGCGCCGTCTCGGTACCGAGCTCGGCGTCGAGGCCATGGCGCTCTACCGGTACGCCTCGAGCAAGGACTCCCTGCTCGACGGGCTGGTCGAGGCCCTGTATCTGGAGCTGGAGGAGCGGCTGGCCGAGGACCCGGGCGAGGACGCGGACTGGCGGGCCGGGCTGCACCGGATCGCCCGCGCGACCTACGACGTGTGCCTCACGCACCCCCAGGCGGTGCCGCTGCTCGCCACGCGTCTGCTGGCGGTGCCGCTGGCACGGCGGCCCGGCGCGGTGCTGCGGGACCACGAGCGGGTGCTCGCACTGCTGCGGGGCGCCGGTTTCGGCGAGGCGGCCGCGGCCGGCATGTTCCGCGCCTTCACCGCCTGGCTGCTGGGCTATGTGTCCGTGGAGCTGCGCCCCATGGTGGACAACCCCGACGAGACCGATCCCGCCTTCCGGCTGGGGCTGCACCGGCTGTCCCCCAAGGACCTGCCGACGCTGCGGGAGACGGCGGCCGCGCTCGCCGAGCGGGGCGGTCCCGAGGGCCTCGCGGCCGGTCTGGACGCCCTGCTCGACAGCTTCACCGGTGGCTCTTCCTCCGCAGCATCCGGCTGAACGGCGTCTGAGTGCGCTCCAGGCGCTCGCCGTCCACCGTGATGTCCACGACCTCGTTGAAGAAGGCGACCCGCCCCCGGATCGCCGCGACCGCGGGCAGCGGCTCCGGGTAGGCCCAGAGGATGTCGGGCGGTACGTCGCCCTCGCCGCGCCAGGACCAGTACGCGGCGGTGCCCTTGTAGGGGCAGCCGGTGCTGTGGTCGGTGGCGTCGAACAGGTCGAGGCGGACGTCCTCGCGGGGGAGGTAGTACCGCGTGGGCAGAGACGTCTCGAAGAGCAGGACCGGCGCGTGGCTGTCCGCGACGACCCGCCCGTCGATCTCGACCCGGACGTGGCGGCTGCTCGCCAGCACGTCCACGCGTTTGTGCGGGTCACGGGGATGGATGAAGATCTCCTCGTCCTCCTCGTACCAGTGGTCGAGGCCCGTGTCGGCACGCAGGAACCACTCGAAGGCGATGTGGCCGGCCAAGTCGTCGGCGGGGAACGTCCAGGCCGCGTTCTGTCGCACGTCGCCGTCGGCGTCGAGGTCGTAGAAGACCCGGGAGCCGGTGTGTGCGCCGACGGGCGGGCTCTTCGCCGGGTGGAGGAGGTCGGTGCGGACCTCCTCGCGCGGGAAGGCGTACTGCGGCACGGGCAGGTGGGGTTCCCAGACGAGGACCGGGTGCCGGCTGTCGACGACGGTGACGTCGCCCTTGCGGCCGCGCACCCAGCGCTCGCTGGGCTCCCACATGAGGCCTTCCGCAGTGGTTCTGATCGACTGGGCGGCGGGGCGGGCCGGGCGGATTCTCATGGCCGGTGCTCCTTCCGGGAGGTCCGGATGTCCGGTTCCCTCCACGGTCCCACGGTCCGGCCCCCCGACTCAGGGGTCCTTGCACTGTGCCCGCCCGGGTCGTGCGGCCTGGCACCGCGCCTCGCCGCGTTGCCCAACCGCCCAGGTAGCTCCGCTACCAGGGCACTTAGGCGCGTTGCGATGCACGGCACCGGACCACGCGACCTGATCGGACGGTCATGGTGCAAGGACCCCTCAGTGCGCCGCGTCCAGCCGGGCTCGCTGCTCGGCGGTCAGTTCCAGGTCGACCGCCGCCAGGTTCTCCTCCAGCTGGGCCACCGAGGAGACCCCGGCGAGCGGCACGATCGGCAGTCGGCCGCCGATCTGCCAGGCGAGCACGACCTGGTTGACGGTCGCGCCGGTCTCCCGGGCCACGTCATGGAGCACCGCGCGGCGGGCCGGGGTGCCGGGATGGTCGAAGTCGGCGGGCAGCCGCTCGGGGCGGGTGTAGGCGCCCTTCAGCAGCGGCGAGTAGGCGACCAGGGTCAGGCCCGGTTCGGCCCTGAGGTAGTCGAGCAGATCGGGGCCGGCGTGGCCGAGGCTGCCGTCCGGGAAGAGGGCGTCGGGTACGTCGGTGCGGGGGCGCAGGTGGGTGTGCGCGTACTGCAGCACCTCGTAGCCGGGCAGTCCGGCCGCGGCGGCCAGGGCCCGGGCCCGCTCGACGCGCCAGGTGGCGTGGTTGCTGACGCCGAGCAGTCCGACGGTGCCCTCGGCGACCAGTCCGGCGAAGGCCTCGACCGTCTCCTGGAGCGGGACGGTGCGGTCCTCGATGTGGGCGTACAGCACGTCGATCCTGGCCACGCCGAGCCGGTCTCGACTGCGTGCGGCGGACTCGCGGATCACCTTCGCCGACAGGCCCTCGGGGTTGTCGACGTAGCTGGTGCCAGGTGCCAGGGGGCGGGCGCCGAGCTTGGTCGCGATGACGATCTCGTCGCCGATGCCGCGGCTGCGCCGCCATCGGCCGAGGAGTTCCTCGCTCTGGCCGCCCTGGCCGCCGTCGACCCAGAAGGCGTAGTTGTCGGACGTGTCGATGAAGTTCCCACCGGCTTCGACGTAGCGGTCGAGCACGGCGAAGGACGTCGCCTCGTCCGTCACCGAGCCGAACAGCATCGCGCCGAGCGCGAGCACGCTCACCTCGCGGCGGGTTCGGGGGTCCGTGCCGATCGTGCGGTACTTCATGGCTGGTGCTCCCTCCTGCATTGCCCCGGGTGTCGGGGCTCGGGGAGGAGTCTTCAGCCTGGAGTGCTCTCCAAGGCAAGGGCGCAGGCACCGGGAAGCGGGGAGAGGGCGTACACACGACGAAGAGCCCCGCAGGCATCGGCCTGCGGGGCCCTTCGCACCGTCGGGACGACAGGATTTGAACCTGCGACCCCTTGACCCCCAGTCAAGTGCGCTACCAAGCTGCGCCACGTCCCGGTGCGCGCCACCCGCCGTGACCGGCGTGATCGCGCGAACAGCACTTTACCCCACACCCCTGCCCGCGCCGAAAGCGGGCCGGGCGGGACAATCGGCGTATGGGCAGCACAGGAGAGACCTACTCGGGCCGGCCGGGCGACGCACGGGACCGCGACAGCGAGGGCCGGGCGCGCAACGCCCGGCCGCGGGACGGTCTCGGACGGCCCCTGCCGTACGGCGAGGACGGCGTGCCCCGGCAGCCCGAGGGCGTGGTCCGCACCCCGGAGGAGTCCGTCACCGAGGCGCAGCGGCTGCTGGACGAGGGGAAACCCTTCCACGCGCACGAGGTCTTCGAGGACGCCTGGAAGTCGGGGCCCGAGGAGGAGCGTGAGCTGTGGAGGGGGCTGGCCCAGCTCGCCGTGGGGCTCACGCATGCCGCACGCGGCAACCTCACGGGCGGGGCGCGCCTGCTGAGGCGCGGGGCGGGCGCGGCCGAGGCGTGGGTGTCCGGCTCCGGGCAGCCGCGGCCGCACGGGATCGACATCGGGGGCGTGGCCGCGTGGGCGCGGGAGCTGGCCGGGGAGGTGGAGCGGGAGGGCCGGGCCGTGGATGCGGGGGCGCGGGCGCCCCGGCTGCGGGGAGCGGGCGCGGGGCGCTGACCCGGGACGACGCCGGAGGCGCGCTCGCCCGGCACTGACCCGGCACGCGACAGCCGTCCTGTCAGTGGCCTGCGGCAGACTCGACGCGTGCGAAAGATCCATGTCATCGGTATCGGCGCGGGCGACCCCGACCATCTGACCCTGCAGGCGGTCCGGGCCATGCGGGACACGGACGTGTTCTTCGTCCTCGACAAGGGCGAGGTGACCTCGGACCTCATCAGGTTGCGCCGGGACATGCTCGGCACGCACCTGCCGCAGGGGACGTACCGGGTCGTCGAGGCACGCGACCCGGAGCGGGACCGCGTGGCCGACGGTACGGCCTACGCCTTGGCCGTCGGGGACTGGCGCGGGGCCCGGGCCGGCGTCTACGAGCGGCTGATCGTGGAGGAGCTCGGCGAGGAGCAGACCGGCGCGTTCCTGGTGTGGGGCGATCCCTCGCTGTACGACAGCACGTCGGCGATCCTGGAGGAGGTGCTGGAGCGCGGCGCCGTGGCGTTCGAGTACGACGTCCTGCCCGGCATCAGCAGCGTCTCGGCGCTCGCCGCCCGGCACCGGACGGGTCTCAGCCGCGTCGCCCGGCCGGTGCAGATCACCACGGGCCGACGGCTCGCCGAGGGTCTCCCGGAGGGCGTGGACGACGTGGTCGTGATGCTCGACGCCCGCCGGGCCTTCCGGCAGTTCACGGACGAGGACATCGACATCTACTGGGGTGCCTACCTCGGCACCCAGGACGAGATCCTCGTCTCCGGCCCGATCGCCGAGGCGGCGCCCCGCATCGAGCGCCTGCGGGCCGAGGCCCGCGAGCGGAAGGGCTGGATCATGGACACCTACCTGCTGCGCAGGCACCCCCGTGACTGATACGACCGGGGCTCCCAGCACCGGGCAACGGGCGGATGTTCGAGCAGGCGCACATAGCCCACAGGTGTGACGCGGACCGGCGGCAGCACCTCGGGCGGCATCCGGCGCCGCGCCGCGATCGGCCCGAGACCGCCCACGGAGACCATGATGGTCGGGGACGACGTGTCCGACGTGCTGGCGGCGCAGCGGGCGGGGATCACCGGGGTCCTCATGCGGACCGGCAAGTTCCAGGCGAAGTCGCTGCGGGCCGCCGACGGATCGCCCGGCCATGTGATCGACTCGTTCGCGGATCTCCCGGCGCTGCTGCGGGGGTCAGCGCAGCAGTAGTTGCAGGCCGCCGACGATCGTGGCCGCGATGACCAACTGCTCGAACAGCCGCTGGTTGATTTTGTGCACCGCCCACTTCCCGAACAGCGCGCCGGGCACGACGAACACCACGAGTGCCAGGTCGAGGAGGAGCGAGCGGCCGTCGATCAGGCCCAGCCCGGCGCTGAAGGGCAGCTTGGCGACGTTGACGATCAGGAAGAAGAACGCCGACGTGCCGAGGAAGCCGAGCTTGCGGAAGCCTGCCGACAGCAGGTACATCGACATCACCGGGCCGCCCGCGTTGGCGACCATGGTGGTGAAACCGCCGAGAACGCCGTAGGCGCGGGCCTTGAGACGGCCGGCCCGGGTGGTGACCGGCTCCGGCTCCTCCTCCGTGTCCGCCGTTCGCCTGCGCCACACGGTCACGGCCGCCATCAGCAGCAGGATCGCGCCGATCGACGTCCGTACGATCGCGTCGTCGGCCCACATCAGGAACACGGTGCCGACGACGACGCCCGCGGCGACCGCGGGGAAGAGCCGCCACAGCGTGGGCCAGTGCGCGTGCCGCCGGTAGGTGGCGACGGCGAGGAGGTCTCCGGCGATCAGGACCGGCAGCAGCACGCCGGTGGAGGCGCGGGCGGGCAGCACCGCGGCGAAGAGGGCGAGGCTGACGGTGTTGGCCCCGCTCACGGCGGTCTTGGAGAAGCCGACGAGCAGGGCCGCGAAGGCGAGGGCGGCGAACTCCCAGCCGGTGATGTGCCAGAGTGTCATGGTGTTCATGCGAACACCGATGCTATGGGCGACGAACCGGTGGAGTAAGCGCCGTCTCGCCTGGTGGGCCCGGACGCAACGTTCGTGGTCAATACGGCTAGTGCCGCTCGACGAGCACCGCGCTCCCCTGTCCCACGCCGACACACATCGTCGCCAGCCCCCGCTCCGCCCCCGTGCGCCGCATCCGGTGCAGCAGCGTCGTCAGGACGCGGGCGCCCGAGCAGCCGAGGGGATGGCCGAGGGCGATGGCGCCGCCGCTCGGGTTGACCAGCTCCGGGTCGATGCCGAGCTGGTCCACGCAGGCCAGGGCCTGGGCCGCGAACGCCTCGTTGAACTCGGCCTCCTGCAGGTCGCCGACGCTCCAGCCGGCGCGGCTGAGCACCTTCCGGGTGGCGGGGACCGGGCCGATGCCCATGACGTCGGGGTGGACTCCGGCGGAGGCGCCGGCGACGTAGCGGCCCAGGGACTCCAGGCCGAGCTCGTTCAGCGCCTCCTCACTGACCAGGAGGAGGCCGGCGGCGCCGTCGTTCATCGGTGAGGCGTTGCCCGCGGTGACCGTGCCGCCCTCCCGGAAGACCGGCTTCAGGCGCGCCAGCTTCTCGTACGAGGTGTCCTCGCGGACGCACTCGTCGGTGTCGACGACCACCCCGTCGGGGCGTTCCACGGGCAGCAGTTCGTCGTCGAAGTGGCCGTTCTTGCGGGCCAGGGCGGCCCGTTGGTGGCTGCGCAGCGCGAAGTCGTCCTGGCGTTCGCGCGGGATGCCGTACCGCGCGGCGACCTCTTCGGCCGTCTCGCCCATGGCCAGCAGGCCGTGCAGGTCACGCATCGCCGGGTTGACCAGGCGCCAGCCGAGGCGGGTGTCGGCGGTCTCGATGCGGTGGGGCAGGGCCTCGTCGGGGCGGGGAAGCACGAAGGGGGCGCGGCTCATCGACTCGGAGCCGCCCGCGATGACGATGTCGGCCTCGCCGGCGGCGATGGTGCGGGCGGCCGTGGTCACGGCCTCCAGGCCGGAGGCGCAGAGGCGGTTGACGGTTGCGCCGGGCACGGAGTCGGGCAGGCCGGCCAGCAGCGCGGCCATGCGGGCGACGTTGCGGTTGTCCTCGCCGGCCTGGTTGGCGGCGCCCCAGTAGACGTCGTCGATCCGGGCCAGGTCGAGCGCGGGCACGTCGCCGGCCAGGGCGCGCACGACGGTCGCCGCGAGGTCGTCGGGCCGTACCGAGGACAGGGATCCCCGGAGCTTGCCGATGGGGGTGCGGCGGGCGGCCGCGAAATGGACGGGACGCACGGGAGGACTCCTCACACCGCCTGCTAATTAGCACCGCTAGTTTTGAACTATAGCCCCTCGGTCCACCCTTGTGAAGATTTCGGGGGTGGAAGTGCTCTCGAAGGGCGTTATCGCAGGCCTGGACCCCGGTATCCGCGCTTCCGCAACGGGTTTGCCCCAGAGGCGCCCGGGGCACCCGCGCGTTCATGGAGTGGTTGCGGAGCGCCGCCTGCGTGGACGAGGACCCCGAGCTGTTCTTTCCCGTGGGCACCACGGGACCCGCCGTGCGGGACGTCACCGCCGCGAAGCGGATCTGCGCCCGCTGTCCGGTCACCGACGACTGCCTGAGCTACGCCCTGAGCAACGGCCAGGCCACGGGCGTGTGGGGCGGCACCTGCGAGGAGGAGCGCGACGCACTGCTCCGGACCACGAGGAACGACGCGAGAAGGAGAAGCGCCCTATGACGGCTGTGAGGAGCACTCTGCCCGACGAGGCCCGACGGGTCGCCTGCGAGGCACTCCAGGACACCCTGGTGGATCTGCTCGGACTCTCGCTCATCGGGAAGCAGGCGCACTGGAACATCGTCGGACCGCGGTTCCGCTCCATCCACCTCCAGCTCGACGAGGTGGTCTCGGCGGCGCGGAACTTCGCCGACACGGTGGCCGAGCGCTCCGCGGCCCTCGGCGTGCCGCCGGACGGCCGCCCGGAGACCGTCGCCAAGACCTTCACGCTGCCCGCCCCGAAGGAGGGCTGGGTGCGCGACTCGGACGCCGTGCAGGTGATGGCGCAGGCGCTGCGGGACGCGATCGCCCGGCTGCGCGAGCGCGTCGACGCGACCGAGAAGGCGGACGCCGTCACCCAGGACCTGCTGATCGGCATCACCGCGGAGCTGGAGAAGCAGCACTGGATGTTCGAGGCCGAGAACGTCCCGAGCGGGGGCTGACCATCCGCCTCCGGCGGTGAACGCCCGAGGCACAGCCGTACGTCCGGCCGTGCGCGTCGACGAGTACCCGTACGACGCGTACGGCCGGACGTGCGCAGCCGGGGCGGGCATCCGGCCGGAAGGGCACCAAGGGCTGCCCCTCACCCGAGCAACCACCCGCCGTCCACGGTCAGTTCGACCGCGTTGACCGACCGGTTCCGCAGCAGGAAGTCCACCGCGTCGACCACGTCCGCCATCGTGGTGAGCCGTCCCGTGGGCGTCTCGGTGCGCAGCGCGACGAGCACCCTCTCCGGTTTGGCCTGCCAGTACGGGCTGTCGCCGACGACACCGGGGTGCACGGCGTTGACCCGGACGGGAGCGAGCTCCACGGCGAGGGAGTTCATCAGGCCGCGCACCCCCGCGTTGACCGTCGCCACCGTCGTCGCGCCCGGATAGGGGCGTTCCTTCGCCTGGCCGCCGAAGAGCACGATGGCGCTGTCGTCGTGCAGCCGGGGCCGCAGGGTGTGCACGACCTCCGTGTAGCCGACGAGCTTGAGGGTGACCAGGCGCAGGGCGGCGTCGATGTCGTACTCGGTCACCTTGTTGTCGTCCCGGGAGACACCGGCGATCACCAGGTCGTCGACGCGACCCACGTCGGCCAGCGCCGCCGCGATCTCCAGCGGCCGCGCCAGGTCGACGGCGAGTCCGCGCGCCCCGACCTCCTCCGCGACCGCGCCGGCCCGCTGGGCGTCGCGGCTGGTGAGCATCACGTCGTCTCCGCGCCCGGCGCGCGCACGGGCGAACTCGAGACCGATCCCGGACGTGCCGCCGACGACGAGCACACTGCTCATGAGCCCTCCTTCAGTGCCGTGCGCAGGTAGTCCCAGTCCCGCGTGAACCGGTACGAGTGCCGTGCCGGCGGCTGCGGCGCCTGCGTCTCCAGCCAGCGCAGCGGCCCCTGCCCGGCGTTGACGAACCCGTGCACACAGCCGGTGCCCGCCCAGGCCAGATCGCCGGGTTCCAGTCGGTACCGCTCGCCGTCGAGAGTGGCCTCGGCCACGCCGTCGAGGATCAGGTACGTCTCCTCGAAGGGGTGGTCGTGGGTGCCGATGACCCCCTCGGAGGCGTACTGCACCATGAACATCGTCGAGGCGACCGCGCCCAGATCGCTGTCGATCATCATCTTCACCGTGATGTCGCTGTAGACCAGCAGCGCGGTGCGCATGCTCGCCGTGACGGCCAGCAGGTCCTGGGACTGCTTGCCCGGGTCCATCTGGTCGGGTTCGAAGTGCCCGAAGGAGCGCGTGCGCGGGTCGCGGACGTCGATCCGGGCGGGCTCGCGCGCGGGCAGGCCGGGCACCGCCTGCGTGTCGTGTCCGTAGCGGGCCCGCGGTACGGGGGCCAGCATGTCCGCCCAGCGCCCGCCGGTGTCCCCGGCGCCGCGCCAGGCGTGCGGGACCCCGATCGGCAGCAGGCCGTAGTCGCCCTCCGCCAGGAGGTACGAACCCTCGGGCACGTCGAGGACCACGGTCCCGTCGAGGACGAAGAAGGTCTCCTCGTACGCGTGCACATGGGCGGACACGCTGCCGTCCGGGCGCAGTTCGCACCGGCCGAAGCCGGTGTGCACACTGCCGTCGTCCTCGCCGACCAGCGTCCGCCGCCGGTGCCCGTGGGCGTCGTACGGCGGCTCGGCCAGGTCGGCGGCGCGGCGCACCAGGTGGTTCGTCATGCCGTCGCCTTCGCCCCCTTCGCCTCCTTCGCCGCGAGGAGCCGGTCGCGGGACTCCTCCACGAGCCGCAGCGCGCGTGCCGTGTCGGCGCGCAGTCTGCCGTCGCGCTTGCGGATGACGCCGTCGACGAGGACGGTGTCCACGTTGGACACGTCGGCGCACAGCGCCACGGCGGCCGCCGCGTCGTGTAGGGGGGCGACGTTCGGCGCGGTGGCGTCGATCGCGACGATGTCGGCGCGCTTGCCGGGCGTGAGGGAGCCGGTGCGATCCTCCAGTCCCGCGACGTGCGCGCCGTTGACCGTGGCGATCTCCAGCATCCGGCGCGCGGTCAGCATGGTGCTGGGTGCCGGCAGGTTGGCCTGCCAGCAGTCGGCGTTGACCCGGGCCCGTTCGGCGCCGAAGGCCGCGCGGATCTGGGTGAACATGTCGCCGGGCACGGTGGTGACCACGTCGATGCTGAGCGAGGGCCGCAGGCCGTGCTCGATCGCCTGCATCACGGGCGGCCAGCCGTGCCCCATCTGCAGCTCCACCTGCGGCGCGATGGACACGGTGCCGCCGCTGTCGGCGACCATCCGCCACTCTTCCTCACTGAAGTAGCAGCAGTGGACGTAGGTGGTGTCCGGGCCGAGGAGGCCCAGCCCGTGCAGCTGCCTGACCATGCCGAAGCGGCCGGCCAGCCGGCCCATGGCCACGTGCACGGTGATCGGGATACCCAGCTCGCGCGCCATGGCCCATTCGGCGGTGACGACCTCGTTGACGCAGAAGCCGGGGCCGCGCGTGGCGAGGGCCATGGTCAGCAGACCGTCGTCGGACGCGAAGTGCGTCGACCGGATCCGCCGTACGTCGTCCGCCGGCATCGCGATCCTGCTCTCGAACCAGTAGTCGGCGAGGGAGGTGTTGGCGCTGCCGTACGCGTACCGGGCTCGGATGCCGGACTCCGCCAGGCCCTGGATCGCCGCGTCCGGGTGCTCGGGCGTGTTGTTGATGTGCGACCAGTCGACGAGTGTCGTGATGCCGGCGTTGAGGCATTCCAGCGCCCCCGCGAGGTTGCCGGCGTAGACGTCCTCCGGGGTGTACAGGGGTGCGAAGGTGTCGAGGATGTCGACGAAGTAGTCGTCGAGGGTGGCGTCGGGGGCGACGCCCCTGATGGGAGCCTCCCAGGTGTGGCGGTGGGTGTCGACGAAGCCGGGGATCACGATGTGGCCGCTCAGGTCCAGGACTTCGGCGTCGGCGGTGATCCCGGGCTCGACGGCGGCGATCCTGCCGTCCTCGACGAGGACGTCCCCCTGGGGCAGGTCCCCGATGCCGGGGTCCATCGAGATCACGTGACCGGAGCGCAGCAGGGTCCTTGTGGTCATCGCGCTTCCTCCCGTGGGATGTGCGGTGCGTGGATCAGTAGGCGGCGAGTGCGCGGACCGCCGTGACGACCTTGTCGACGGTGGGGATCACCCGCTCCTCCAGCGCGTCGGCGAACGGCAGCGGGACGCACTCCCCCGCCACCCGCCGCAGGGGCGCGTCCAGCAGGCCGAAGCCCTCGTCGGCGAGGACGGAGACGACGGTGGCGCCCCAGCCGCCCTGGTACGGGTTCTCCTCCACGGTCACGAGCCGCGAGGTCTTCCCCAGTGAGGCGAGGACGGTCGCGATGTCGAGAGGGACCAGGCAGCGCAGATCGACCACCTCCGCCTCGATGCCCTCCCCCGACAGCCGGTCGGCGGCTTTCAGGGCCAGCGGCACCGTCGCGGCCAGGGCGACGAGCGTGACGTCGGCGCCCTCACGGACGACGGCGGCCCGGCCCAGCTCGACGAGGTGATCCGGCGGGGGCGGGGCGCCCTTGGTGGACAGGAGTGCCTTGTGCTCGAAGAAGACAACGGGGTCGTCGCTGCGGACCGCCGCCGCCATCATGCCGATCACGTCGGCGGGTGCCGCCGGTGCGGCGATCTTCAGGCCGGGCACGGTCAGCGCCCAGTTCTCGGTGGCCTGGGAGTGCTGCGCGCCGAAGCCGAGCCCGCCGCCGTTGGCGGTGCGTACGACGAGGGGGACGGTCACCTGGCCGCCTGTCATGTAGCGGACCTTGGGGATCTCGTTGGCGAGGTAGTCCCAGCAGCAGGCCAGGAAGTCGGAGAACATGATCTCCACGACGGGTCGCATCCCGGTCATGGCGGCGCCCATCGCCGCACCCACGATGGCCTGTTCGGATATGGGCGTGTCCCACACCCGCTCGGGCCCGAACTCCGTCAGCAGCCCCACGGTCGTCTTGAACACCCCTCCGGCCGCGCCGATGTCCTCCCCGAGGCACACCACCGACGTGTCCCGGCGCATCTCGCGGGCGAGGCCCTCGGCGACCGCGTCGCGGTAGCTGATCACGTCCGCCATGCGGCACCTCCGTCCGCCCACACGTCGGTCAGCGCCTCCCGCGGATCGGGGGCCGGAGCGGCCCTCGCCGCCTCGACGGCCCGCTCCACGACGGCCCGGGCCCGCTCGTCGGCCGCCGCGATGCTCTCCTCCCCGGCCCCCAGCTCGGCGAGGCGTCCCCGTGCGAGGTCCAACGGGTCGTGCTTGAGCCACCGTTCGACCTCCTCGGCCGGGCGGTAGGTCGCCGGGTCGGCCCGGCTGTGCCCGAAGTGACGGTAGGTCTCGGCCTCCAGCACGGCCGGCCCGTCTCCGGCCCGGGCCCGCCGTGCCAGCCGCTGCACCGCCTCCTCGACGGCCACGACGTCGTTGCCGTCGACGACCTCGCCCGGGATGCCATGGGCGGGCGCCCGGTCGGCGGCGGGACGGGACACCGCCGTGACATCGGCGATGGGGGTGTACTCCATGTAGAAGTTGTTCTCGCACACGAACAGCACCGGCAGCTTCCAGACGGCGGCCAGGTTGAGCGACTCGTGGAAGGCGCCGATGTTGGTCGCTCCGTCGCCGAAGAAGGCGACCGCGAGCTGGTCGGTGCCGCGCAACCGGGCCGACCAGGCCGCGCCGACCGCCATCGGCAGATGGGAGCCGACGATGGCGTAGGAGCCGAGCATGCCGGTGGCCGCCTTGGTCAGGTGCATGGAGCCGCCCTTGGCCCTGCACAGCCCGGTCGCGCGGCTCATCAGCTCGGCGAGGCACTCCTCGGGGGTGGCGCCCCGGGCGAGGGCATGGTGGTGGCCCCTGTAGGTGGCGAACACATAGTCGTCCGGGCACAGGGCGGCGCTCGCGCCCACTGCGATCGCCTCCTGCCCGGCCGCGAGATGGGTGGTGCCTTTCACCAGGCCCTGCAGGAAGAGGTCGTGGGCGGCCTTCTCCGTACGGCGGATGACGGCCATCCGCTCGTAGCGGTCGAGGAGTGCGGTCACGTCCATCGGCGGTCCTCGTCGCCGGTCCGTGAGCGGTCCCCGGTGTTGAGGTGGGACTGCGCCTCGCGGCGGGTGTCCAGTTCACCGCCCACCGTCCAGTACTTGCGGCCGGCCACCAGCAGATCCTCCGCGGGGAACTTGGTGATGACCTCGCAGCCGTCCGCCGTGACGACGAGTTCCTCCTCGATGCGGGCGGCGGACCAGCCGTCGGCGGCCGGCCAGTACGTCTCCAGGGCGAACACCATGCCCTCTTCCAGGACTTCGGGGTGATCGAGGGAGACCAGACGGCTGAAGATCGGCTTCTCCCAGATCGACAGGCCGACGCCGTGGCCGTACTGGAGGGCGAAGGCGGCCGTCTCGTCCGTGAAGCCGAAATCCTCGGCGTGCGGCCACACCTGCACGACGTCGGCCGTGGTCGCGCCCGGCCGGACGAGCGCGATCGCCTCGTCCATGTACTCCCGGCAGCGCACATAGGCGTCCCGTTGAGCCGGCGAGGCGCTGCCCACGGCGAAGGTGCGGTAGTAGCAGGTGCGGTAGCCGAGATGACTGTGCAGGATGTCGAAGAAGGCGGGGTCGCCCGGGCGGATCAGGCGGTCGCTGTAGACGTGCGGATGCGGTGAACAGCGCTCGCCCGAGATGGCGTTGACGCCCTCGACGTACTCGCTGCCGAGGTCGTACAGGACTTTGCTGACCACGCCGACGCACTCGTTCTCGCGCACGCCCGGGCGCAGGTGTCCGTACAGCTCCTCGTAGGCCGCGTCGACCATGGCGCAGGCCTGGGTGAGCAGGGCGATCTCGTCTCCTGTCTTGATGCGGCGGGCCTCCAGGAAGACCTGCTGCCCGTCGACGACGTCGATGCCCTCGGCGCGCAGCGCGGTGAGGACAGGCATCTCGGCGACGTCGACGCCGAGCGGTTCGGCGGCGACGCCGTGCTCGCGCAGCTCGGCGGCGATCTTGGCGGCGACGTCCTCGGCGATGCCCGCGTCCGGGTGGAAGGCGCCGCGCAGGGTGGAGATGCCGGCGCGGGCACCGGTGGGCGGGCCGCCCCGGCCGTCGCTGTAGTCGAGCCACGGGTTGTACAGCTGGTGGTGGCGGGCGGCGGAGCCGAAGTCCCAGACGACCGGTTCGCCGTCGCGCACGAGCAGGGCGAAGCGGATCAGTTTGTCCATCGCCCAGGTGCCGATGTAGGTGGCCGTCATGTAACGGATGTTGGCGAAGTCGAAGCTGAGGACGGCGCCCAGCGCGGAGCGGTTCAGGGATTCGTGCAGCCGGGCAAGCCGCTGCCCGCGCAGCCGGTCCAGGTCGACGCGCTCTTCCCAGTCGACGGCGTTGGGGCCGTATGTGCGGATCGCCATGGCGACCACCCCCACTTCGGAGTGAACGCCCGGGTGCAGCGGGTGTCAAGTGTCACTGAACATCGCCCGAGACGAACCAGACGCCCACAGCCGGTACCTCTCCATCGTTGCGGTAGCGGTGGGGAGTCGTCGACTCGAAGCAGACGGAGTCGCCCGGGCGCAGCGTGTACTCGTCGAAACCGAGGGTGAGGATCAGCTCGCCGGAGGTCAGATGGCCGTACTCGGTCCCCGGGTGCCGCATCAGGGCCCCGGAGCCGGAGGAGGCCCCGCCGGGCCGGTACGTCACCAGCAGGAAGTCCGCGTCCGCCCCGGGCACCCGGCCGAGCCGCTCCCACACGACCCCCGAGTCCAGCTCCAGCGTCTCGCGCTCCCCGGCGCCGACCAGCGGGCCGATACGCCGGTCCGGTTCGGCCGCGAAGGCGGCGAGCGCGTGCGGGACGGTGCCGGGCGGGCTCGCGCCGGCCGTCGGCGAGGGGACCCGCGCGTCGAAGAGGGACTCGACGGAGATCCCCAGAACCGTCGTGATCGCGTACAGGGTGCTGACGGACGGCTGGCTCTTGCCGGTCTCGATCTGCGACACGAGACTCGCCGACACACCGATCTCTCGCGCCAGCGCACGCAGGCTCATCCCGCGTTCCAGACGCGCCTGCCGCATACGCGCCCCGACGGGCGGCACATCGGCGGGTGACACGGGGGGCTCCTCTGCTCGGACGGCGTGTGCAGCTTCATTGAACAGCGCGCGGGAACCCGGGCGCCACCATTTCCCCGCCGGGAACAGCACGCCGGAACCGGGACGCGGCTTCTTCCCCGCCGGGAACCCCACGTCGCCCGCCGCGAGCTCCGGCCAGCGGCACAGGGCTGCCGGCAGCTCTCTCCCGCCCGGCCCCTCCGACAGCCGCGCCCGCTCTGCCGATTCCCGGGACAGCGTGATCATCAAAGCGGCACAATGACGACGACCGTTCGGTCGTTCGGTCGTTCGGTCGTTCGGGCGAGGAGAGGACGAGTCGTGAGTGATGGCCACACCCCTTCGGGAGGGTCGGCGCGGCTGAACACCGGTGTGGCGCACAACGCGCGCGTGTGGAACTACTGGATCGGCGGCAAGGACAACTACGAGGTCGACCAGCAGGTCGGCGAGCACGTCGCCGGCATGTTCCCGATCATCCGGGACATCGCCCGGGCGGACCGCGACTTCCTCGGCCGGGCCGTGTCGTTCCTGGCCGGTGAGCGCGGCGTGCGGCAGTTCCTCGACATCGGCACGGGCCTGCCGACGGCGGACAACACCCACGAGATCGCCCAGCGGATCGCGCCCGACTCCCGCATCGTCTACGTCGACAACGACCCGATCGTGCTGGTGCACGCCCGCACACTGCTGACCGGCACACCCGACGGCGCCACCGCGTACATCGACGCCGACGTGCACGACCCGGACGCCATCCTCGAACGTGCCGCGAGCACCCTCGACCTCACCCGCCCGGTCGCCGTGATGCTGCTGGGCATCCTCAACTTCGTCCTGGACATCGACAAGGCCCGGGACATCGTGCGCCGCATGATGTCCGCCGTTCCCTCCGGCAGCTTCCTGGTCCTCACCCACCCGACCTTCGACGACGAACTCGGCGGCGCCGGCCAGATCCCGGCCATGGAGTTCTGGAACGAGAACGCCACTCCCCCGATCACCGCCCGCAGCGGCGCGGACATCGCCACGTTCTTCGAGGGGCTGGAGCCGCTGGAGCCGGGCATGGTGTCGTGCGGGCAGTGGCGGGCCGAGCCCGGCTCGGCCGTCCTGGTACCGCAGTACGGCGCGGTGGCCGTCAAAGCCTGACGCGCGGCGTCCGGGCCGCGGGGGACCGAGGAGCAGCGACGGATGACCACCCTGGCCGATCCCGTGCCCGGCGGCCCCGGCGACGTCGAGCGGGCCGCCGAGCGGGGAGCTCGCCGGCGCGGGGTGTGCACGGCCTGCCGGAGAACATCGATCGGGCGTGTGGACGGTCACAGTTCTCCCGGAACGGCTACCCAGGAAGTCCGAACGGCTGAAAGTATGATCAAGCAATGTCTGACATGACCGAGACCACGCCCGGCTGGCTGTCCTCCGACGAGCTGGAGATGGCGCGCGCCCGTATGCCGATCCTGTACGTCGAGGCCGTCCCGGTACGCGTCGACGACAGCGGCGAAGTCACCAGCGTCGGCCTGCTGCTGCGCATCGGACCCGACGGTACGGTCAGCCGGACGTTGGTCTCCGGCCGCGTGCTGCACCACGAACGTGTCCGCGACGCCCTCCTGCGCCATCTGGAGAAGGACCTCGGGCCGGTCGCCCTGCCCCGCGTGCCGGCCTCGCTCCAGCCGTTCACGGTCGCGGAGTACTTCCCGACGCACGGCATCACGCCGTACCACGACCCCCGTCAGCACGCGGTGTCCCTCGCGTACATCGTGCCGGTGACAGGCGACTGCCGGCCCCGGCAGGACGCGCTCGACCTGGTGTGGTTCAGCCCGCAGGAGGCCGTCTCACAGGCGGTGCAGAGCGAGATGCCGGGCGGCCACGGGGTGCTGCTGAAGCAGGCGCTGGCGCATGCGGGGTGTGTGATCTGACCCTCCGGTGCGCCGACGAAGGGACCTCGTCGACGCGGCCTGTCGACACGCCGCCGCACGATCCGTTCGTCGTTGCCGAAGGTCGCGCCGGCGCCGGCGGCTGAGCCCGGGTCGGCGGCTGCCCCGAACGCAATCAGCGGGTCTGCCGATATCGGCAGACCCGCTGGTCGACTCTGTCGGGACGACAGGATTTGAACCTGCGACCCCTTGACCCCCAGTCAAGTGCGCTACCAAGCTGCGCCACGTCCCGTTGCCCGCCTGACCTGGGGGTTTCCCCCGGCCGAACGCGCAGGGAAACAATACCGCACTCGCGCCGGTGAGCGCGCATCCGTTTCCGCGAGCACGGGCTGCCGATCGCCGTAGGGACGGCACTGGGGCTGCGCGCCCAGGGAATCGACGAGCCGCGGGTGTGGGCCCTGAGCGGCGACGCCGAGCTGGACGAGGGCAGCAACCACGAGGCGATCGCCTTCGCCGGGCCCGCCGGACTCGACCGGCTGCACACCGTCGTCGTCGACAACTCCTCGGCGACGTACGCGCGGCCCGGCGGGATCGCGGCCCGGTTCGAGGCGGCGGGCTGGTCCGCCCTCACCGTCGACTGGACCTCGGCCACCAGGACGCGGGCGCGGTGCTGGTGAGCGCCGCCGCCTCCTTCGACTGGCCGGCGGGCGGCTACACCCACATGGCGCCGGGCGACGTGGCGCTGCTCGACACCCTCGACGGCTGGACCGTCCATGTGCCGGGCCACCCCGACGAGGCCGAGACACTGCTGCGCCACGCGGTCGCCGCGGGCGACGACAAGGTGTACGTACGACTGTCCCTGCAGTCCAACGGGCGGGCGCTGCCCGTCGACGGGGAGCGCTTCCGCACCGTCCGCGAGGGGCGCTCCGGTGTCGTGGTCGCTGTCGGGCCGACGCTCGACGCGGTGCTCGACGCCACCGAGAACCTGGACGTCACCGTCCTGTACGCCACCACCGTCCGTCCTTTCGGCGGGGCCGCCCTGCGCCGGGCCACCGAGACCGCCGGGGGGACATCGTCCTCGTGGAGCCCTACCTGGCGGGCACCTCGACGGCCGCCGCGAACGACGCGCTGTCCGATATGCCGCACCGGGTCCTGGGGCTGGGCGTGGGCCGTCGTGAAGTGCGGCGGTACGGGCGGTTGGAGGAGCATGTCGCCGCCCACGGCCTCGACGCCCGGTCGCTGCGGGAGCGCATCGGGAGCTTCGCCGGGGCGGCCGCTGCCGCTTGAGATGCGGAGGCGTCACTCCCCCGCCGCGAGGCCAAGCCGGGGGTGTTCCTCCAGAAGCCGGGTCGGGGCCGCCTGACGCCAGGAGTCCGCGAGGATGTCCCGCAGTTCGCCCTCGTCCTCCAGCGCGGCGAGCCGGGCCCGCACCCAGGCGAACTGCGCCTCGTGGTCGGCGATCCAGAACTTCCCCGGCTCGGCGAGCACCAGCTCGTCCCGCTCCTCCTTGGGACATCGCACGGCGATCGACGTCTCGTCCTCGGGAAGGGTGGCGAACATCTTGCCCGCGACCCGGAACGTGGGCATGTTCCAGGCGATCTTCTCCGTCGTGTCCGGCAGGGACAGGGCGATCCGTCGTACGTCTTCGGCATCCGGCATGGCAGGCACCGTATCGGCTCCCACTGACAATCACCTGGTGAGAGCGGTTGCCGACAGGTGCTTGTAGTAGATCGTCGTCGGCCGCAGCTCGCCGTCGGGGCTCGCCGCGTAGTCGGGGATGGCGCCGACCGGGGTCCAGCCTGCGGACCGGTACAGGTGCTCGGCGGGGCTGCCGGTCTCGGTGTCCAGGTGCAGGAGGGTGACACCGGCCGCCGCGGCGGCGGCCTCGGCGGTGACCAGGAGCCTGCGCCCGAGACCCTGCCCGCGGGCCTCCCGGTGCACCATCAGCTTGACGAGTTCGGCGCGGTGGCGGCTGTTGGGCTTGCCGGGGAAGGCGAGGCTGACGGTGCCGAGCACCCGGCCGCCGTCGGGCGCCGCCCAGACGGCGAGCTGGCCCGCGGTCACGTCCGCCGCCCGCTCCTCCCACCACGCGAGCGCCTCGGCACGGCCGAGCGGGGCGAGGAAGCCGATCGAGGCACCGCCGTTCACGGTGTCCGTCAGCAGGTCCGCCAACGCCCCGGCGCACCGGAGCAGGTGCGTGTCGTCCAGACGGATCACGGCCGGACCACCGCCAGCAGATAGCGGACGCCCTCGGGGGCTGCGCACCGGAACCGGGTCGGCCCCCACACGCGCATGCGCAGGCAGTCGCCCGTGCCGAGGTGGTGCCCGATGTCCTGCACGGTCACCTCGAGGGCCCCTTCCAGGACCCAGATGTGCTGCTCCAGGCCGGCCACGGCAGGACGGTCGTAGGCGATGTCGGCGCCGGCGGTCAGGCGTCCCTCCACGAGTTCACCGCGCAGGGCGGAGTGCGGGGGTGACACGGACCGCCGGACGAAGCCGGAGGCCTGGTCCTGCCACCGGGGCTGTTCGGCGGCGCGCACCACGGGTGCCGGTTCGGCCTCGACCTCGCTGAGCAGTTGGGACATGGTCCGGCCGTAGACGGCGCACAGGCGGTTCAGGAGCGAGGCCGTGGGGCTGATCTCCGCCCGTTCGGCCCGGGACAGGGTGGACCGGCTCACTCCGCTGCGATCGGCCAACTCGCCCAGGGACCAGCCGTGTTCGGCCCGCAGTTCGGCCAGGCGTACCCCCAGCCGGGTATCGACGGTATCCGTCTCGTCGCTTCTCATATCCGGGACGCTATCCCTGATGTGCGACGGCCGGGTTACGGGCTCCTCACACCGGCAGCGGCTGTGCCCGGGCCGCCGCGCTCAGCGCGTCCAGCACCGGGCGGATCAGGGGGTGCCCCTCGGCTCCCCGGCGTACGGCGGCGAAGACGCGGCGGGTGGGGGCGGTGCCGTCGACGGGGCGGACGACCACGCCGGCGAGGTCCATGCCGCGCAGCGCCGAGCGCGGTACGAGGGCGACGCCCACATCGGCCGAGGCGAGGGCGACGACCGCGCGGAAGTCGTCCGAGGAGTGCTCCATGCGGGGCTGGAAGCCGGCGTTCTCACAGGCCAGGACGACCACGTCGTGGCAGGGATTGCCGGGGTACGGGCCGATCCAGGGGTCCTTGGCGAGTTCGGCGAGCGGGACCTCGGCCGCTTCGGCCAGGCGGTGCGTGACGGGGACGACCGCGTCGAAGGGCTCGGCGTACAGCGGCACGTGGGCCAGTCGCGGGTCGTCGGCGGGCGGTGCACCGCGGTACTCGACGGCTACGGCGACGTCGACCTGCCGGTCCAGCACCATGGGCAGGCTGGCGTCGCCCTCGGCGTCCTGGACGCGGATGCGGATGCCGGGCGCCGACTCGGCGAGCCGGGCCACCGCGGGCGCGACGACCAGGGCGATCCCGGTCGCGAAGGAGGCGACCGTGACGGTGCCGGCCGCGCCCGAGCTGTACGCGGCCAGCTCGGCCTCGGCACGTTCCAACTGGGCGAGGACCGCGTTGGTGTGGTTGAGCAGGATCTCGCCGGCGGGGGTGAGGCGTACGCCCTTGGCGCCGCGCTCGACGAGCCGGTGGCCGGTCTCCTGCTCCAGCGCGGCGAGCTGCTGGGACACCGCCGACGGGGTCAGGTACAGCGCGGCGGCCGCCGCCGTCACCGTGCGGTGGTCGGCCACCGCACGGAGGATGTGGAGCCGCCGCGCCTCGATCATGTGACCGATTCTCTCAGGTCACCGGCTGTTCTCAGCCTCCAGCTCCGCCCGCGCCGCCACGAAGGCGTCCACCGCGCGGTTCACGTCGTCGGCGGAGTGCGCGGCCGACAGCTGGACGCGGATCCTGGCCTGCCCCTGGGGCACGACCGGGTAGGAGAAGCCGATCACGTACACGCCGCGCTCCAGCAGCAGTTCCGCCATGCGCCCGGCGACCGCCGCGTCGCCGATCATCACCGGGGCGATGGCGTGGTCGCCGGGGAGGACGTCGAAGCCCTCCTCCGTCATGCGGCCGCGGAACAGGGCCGTGTTCTCGGCGAGCCGGACCCGCAGGTCGTCCGCCGACTCCAGCAGGTCCAGCACCTTCAGGGAGGCGGCCGCGATCACCGGGGCGAGCGTGTTGGAGAAGAGGTACGGCCGGGAGCGCTGCCGCAGCAGGGCGACGATCTCGGCGCGGGCGGCGACATAACCGCCGGAGGCACCGCCGAGTGCCTTGCCGAGAGTGCCGGTGATGATGTCGACGCGGTCCATGACGCCGTGCAGTTCGGGCGTGCCGCGCCCGCCCGGGCCGACGAAGCCGACGGCGTGCGAGTCGTCGACCATGACCATCGCGTCGTAGCGGTCGGCCAGGTCGCAGATCTCGCGCAGCGGGGCCACATAGCCGTCCATGGAGAAGACGCCGTCGGTGACGATCAGGCGGCGGCGGGCGTCGGAGGCCTCCTTCAGGCGGGCCTCCAGCTCGGCGAGATCGCGGTTGGCGTAGCGCAGGCGGCGGGCCTTGGACAGCCGGATGCCGTCGATGATCGAGGCGTGGTTCAGCGCGTCGGAGATGACCGCGTCCTGAGGGCCGAGGAGCGTTTCGAACACGCCGCCGTTGGCGTCGAAGCAGGAGGAGTACAGGATCGTGTCCTCCTGGCCGAGGAACGCCGACAGTCGCGCCTCGAGCTCCTTGTGCACCTCCTGCGTGCCGCAGATGAAGCGGACGGACGCCATGCCGTAGCCCCAGCGGTCGAGCGCGTCGTGGGCGGCGGCGACGACCTCGGGGTGGTCGGCGAGGCCGAGGTAGTTGTTGGCGCAGAAGTTGAGGACCTCGCCGGGGCGGCCGCCCGCGGTGACGTTCACGGTGGCGGACTGCGGGGTGCCGATCACGCGCTCGGGCTTGTGCAGCCCGGCGGCGCGGATCTCGTCGAGGGTGGCGCGCAGGTCGTCGCGCACGGAGTCGAACATCGGGAAGCTCCTGAGGTGCTTGCGGAGAAGGGAGTCACGCGGTCCAGTCGAGGATGACCTTGCCGCCGCGGCCGCTCGCCGCGTCCTCGAACGCCGCCTCGAAATCGCGGTGGCCGTAGCGGCCGGTGATGACCGGCGCGAGGTTTAGGCCGCCCTCGAGCAGGACCGACATGGCGTACCAGGTCTCGAACATCTCGCGGCCGTAGATGCCCTTGATGGTGATCATCGAGGTGACGATCCGGGCCCAGTCGACTGGGAACTCCTGCGCGGGCAGGCCGAGCATCGCGATACGACCGCCGTGCGTCATGTTGGCGATCATGTCGCGCATCGCCTCGGGGCGGCCGGACATCTCCAGGCCGATGTCGAAGCCCTCGCGCAGTCCGAGCGTGCGCTGCCCGTCGGCGATGGTGGCTCCGCAGACGTTCAGCGCGAGATCGACGCCGATCTTGCGGGCCAGCTCCAGCCGCTCCTCGCTGACGTCGGTGATCACGACGTTGCGGGCTCCCGCGTGCCTGGCCACGGCGGCGGCCATCAGGCCGATGGGGCCCGCGCCGGTGATCAGGACGTCCTCGCCGACGAGCGGGAACGACAGCGCGGTGTGCACGGCGTTGCCGAACGGGTCGAAGATCGCGGCCACGTCGAGGTCGACGGGCACCCGGTGCACCCAGACGTTTCCGGCGGGCAGGGCCACGTACTCGGCGAACGCGCCGTCCCGCCCCACTCCCAGCCCTACGGTGGCCCGGCACAGGTGGCGGCGGCCGGCCTGGCAGTTGCGGCACTTGCCGCACACCAGGTGGCCCTCGCCGCTGACCCGGTCGCCGACGGCGATGTCGGTGACGTCCCGCCCGGTCTCGACGACCTCGCCGACGAACTCGTGCCCGACCACGAGCGGGGCGCTGATCGTCTGTCGGGCCCAGCCGTCCCAGGCACGGATGTGCAGGTCGGTGCCGCAGACGCCGGTGCGCAGCACCTTGATCAGGACATCGCCGGGACCGATGACCGGCTCCGGGACGTCCGCGAGCCACAGTCCGGGTTCCGCCTTCTGTTTGACCAGCGCCTTCACCGCTACGGCTCCTGGGGGTGAGTCCCGGCTCCGGGCATACCGAAGAAGCCCCTGGGCCGGGAGAGGAGTGGAATCGCACAGCAATCTGCCGTACGACGGCGCACCGGTCCATCGAGGATTTCTTAAGCGCCGCCTCAGCTTTCCTTCACACGCTCAACGGGCCCGGCGGTGCCCCGGGGCGGTCAGTAGGGCAGCAGGCCGTCCCGGCCTTCCAGCTGGACGACGAGCTGCGCGGCGTGTTCCTTGATGGCGGTCAGGCCCGGTCTGCCCCACTGCCGCGGTTCGATGTCGGCGACGCTGACCGTGCCCAGCACCAGGCCCGTGCCGTCGAGGAGCGGCGCCCCCAGATACGAGCGGATGCCGAACTCGTCGACCACCGGATTGCCCGCGAACCGCGGATAGTCGCCGACGTCCTCCAAAGCCAGGGCTTTGCGTCGCGCCACCACATGGGGGCAGAAGCCGTGGTCGCGGGGCAGGGCGCGGCCGAGGCGCGGACGGGTGCCGTCGCTCCGCACGACGGGCGCCACGGCCGGGACGCACAGGCCCGCATAGAACTGGCCTTGTTCATCGGGGAAGTTGACCATGGCGTACGGCGCCCCGGTGACCTCCGCGAGGCGCTGGGCGAAGGCGTCGAGTGCGGGTTCGGGGTGCTCGCCCAGGCCCATCCCGCGCAGTCGGCGGGCGCGGGCGGGGGCCTCCTTGTCCTCAGGTGTGAGCAGCAGACGACCGGCCGGGCGCGGCGGGTCGTAGGTCATGGGCGTGCTCCCGGAATGTGGGCATGCGTCATAAAAGGTCTCCCTGGCCGGTGTTCCCGGATCACATGTGGGCGCCGTACCCCGTGGCGGGGGCCGACGTGTGGGCGATGAGGTGACGCACCAGGGTCAACAGGGTCTGGATCCCGGAGCTGGAGATCCGGGCGTCGCAGCACACGACGGGGATCTCGTCGGGCAGGTCGAGGGCACCTCGTACCTCCTCTGGATCGTAGCGGTAGGCGCCGTCGAACTCGTTGACGGCGATGATGAATCCGATGCCGCGCTGCTCGAAGAAGTCGACGGCCGCGAAACACTCCTGCAGGCGGCGGGTGTCGGCGAGGATGACCGCGCCGAGCGCGCCCTCGCACAACTCGTCCCACATGAACCAGAAGCGCTCCTGGCCGGGTGTTCCGAACAGGTACAGCACGTGGTCCGCGTCGAGTGTGATGCGGCCGAAGTCCATGGCCACGGTCGTCTCGACCTTGTTCTCGATGCCGTCGAGGTTGTCGGTCGCGGCGCTGACGGTGGTGAGCAGCTCCTCCGTGCTGAGCGGCGCGATCTCGCTGACCGCGCCGACGAAGGTCGTCTTGCCCACGCCGAACCCGCCCGCCACGAGGATCTTCAGCGCGGTCGGAAACGGATCGGCGTCGCGGCCGGGTCCGTCGGCGTAGTCAGAGCTGTCGTCGTAGTCCATCGAGCACTGCCTCCAGAAGGGCCCGGTCCGTCGGGTTGTGGTGGAACGCGGGGGGCTTGGTGGTCAGCGCCCCGCAGTCGACGAGGTCCGCCAGCAGCACCTTGGTGACGGCCACCGGCAGTTTCAGATGGGCGGCCACTTCGGCGACCGCGACGGGCACGCGGCACCGTTCGAGCGCCTGCGTGTGTTCGGGGCCGAGATAGCCGAGGGGGGTCGCCCCGGTGGCCATCACCTGCGACACGAGGTCGAGCGCGACGGTGGGACGGGTACGGCCGTTGCTGACCGTGAACGGGCGCACCAGCCGCCCGGCCGCGTCATCGAGCCAGGGCCCGTCACCGGCCGCCGTCACGCTCAAGGCCTCATCGCCGGGGATTCGACGGACTGCCGGGGAGCGGTCACCAGGTAGGGGCGGACGCTCTTGACCAGCATCGCCATCTCGTAGCCGAGCACGGCCGCGTCGGCCTCGCGGCCGGCGAGCACGGCCAGGCACGTGCCGGAGCCGGCGGTGGTGACGAACAGCAGGGTCGCGGCGAGTTCGACGACGACCTGCCGTACGTCACCGCCGTCGCCGAAGCGGACACCGGCGCTGCGGCCGAGCGAGTACAGGCCGGACGCCAGGGCGGCCATGTGGTCGGCGCTGTCCGGGTCGAGGCCGTGCACGGACTTCACGAGCCCGTCGCAGGACAGGAGCACCGCGGCACTCGTGTGCGGTACGCGCTGCACGAGGCCGCTCATCAGCCAGTCGAGATCGGATACATGGGCGGTCGGCGCATCGCTCGCCATGGTGGATCGACTCCTTGGGGTACGAAGGTCTGCGGGAGCGCTGGGGGTGGGGGTGGATACGCGAGTGGTCATCCGGCGGGGGCGCTCCCGTCCTGCCGGGTGGTGGTGCTGTGGTCGGGGCGGGGCCCGGGGGCCGGGGCGGCCGAGGAGGACCGCTCGCTGGGGAGCGGCTCGAGGTGCACCGGCCGCAGGGGCCTGAAGTCCCCGTGCGCGGACTCCTGATGTGTCGGATCCCTGTGTTTCGGATCCCCGTGCGCGGGCGCCGTACGGGTCGACTCCACGGGTGGGAAAGCCACATGCGTCGCATCCATGTGCGCTGACTCCATGTGCGCTGACTCCATGTGGGCTGACTCCATGTGGGCCGGCGCCGTGTCGCCCCACTCCATGTCCCCGGCCTCCAGGTGCTGTTGGGCCTCGGCGAGGCTGATACCGCGCTGGAAGGCCGCCATCAGGCCGGGGTCGTGGCCCACGAGGAACTCGGGGTCCTGGCGCGGTGTCGGACCGTCGCGCAGCTGCGGTGCGATGTGCTCCTGGGCGCGGCGGCGGGGCAGTTGGGGCTTGCCCATGGTGCCGCGCACGGTGCCGTTGCGGGGGGTGGGCGGCGCGTCCCCGTGCTCGGCGAGGGCCCGCCGGTCCTCGGGCTTGATCCCGGGCCGTGCCTCGGCCGGAGTGGTCCGCTCCCTGCGGGCTCCGCGCACGGGCAGGGGCGCGGGGCGTCCGCTCCGCGCGCTTGCGTCCAGGGCCGGTTCGGCCGCGTGCTGCTGCCCGTGAGGAGCGGTGGGTGACCCGAGCGGGATCGAGGACCATACGTCGGACGCCGGCACCGACGCTGAGGGGTACTTGGGCGCGCCCCCCTCGTCCGGGGCCTGCTCTCCGAAGCCGCCACCGCCTCCGGCCCCGAAACCGACTCCCACCACGGCACCAGCACCAGCACCAGCCGAAGACGGGCCGTTCTGCCCGAGCTGCGACGGCTGCCCCGCCGACGGCCCTGACGGCCCAGGCTGCCGCATCGGCACCGCCGGACGCTCGGCCCCCGCCGCCCCGCCCTGCGGCTCCGCTCCCCCGGTCGCCCCCGCCTCCGCCCCGAGCATCGCCTGCGGCACCACGAGGACGGCCTGCACTCCGCCGTAGATGTTGGTCTGCAGGCGGACGGTGATGCCGTGCCGCCGGGCGAGCTGCGAGACGACGAACAGACCGATGCGACCGTCGGCGAGGAGCCGCGCGACGTTCACCTGGTCCGGGTCGGCGAGCAGGGCGTTCATCCGTGCCTGCTCCTCGACGGGCATGCCGAGGCCGCGGTCCTCGACCTCGACGGCGAGCCCGGAGGTGACGAGGTTGGCACGCAGCAACACCTGGGTGTGCGGGGCGGAGAACACCGTGGCGTTCTCGACGAGTTCGGCCAGCAGGTGGATGACGTCGGCGACGGCGTGCCCGCGCAGCTGTCCGTCGATCGGCGGGACGAGCTTGACCCGCGAGTACTGCTCGACCTCGGCGATGGCCGACCGCAGAACCTCGGTCATGGGGACCGGGTTGCTCCACTGCCGGCGGGAGACGGCCCCGCCGAGCACCGCGAGGTTCTCGGCGTGACGGCGGATACGGGTGGCGAGGTGATCGACGTGGAAGAGCCCTTTGAGCAGGTCGGGGTCCTCCATCTCGTTCTCGAGCTCGTCGAGGATGGAGATCTCGCGGTGGACCAGGGACTGCAGGCGCCTGGCGAGGTTGACGAACACCTCGAGCTTCTGTTCGCTGCCCGTCTGGCTGGAGAGCTGGGAGGCGTGGACGACGGCGGTGACGGCGCCGTCGTGCGCTCGGGCCAGGTCGGCGGTGAGGAGGTCGAAGTCGTCGGCGTCCTCGCCGGGGCCACCGGGCCTGCTCTGCGGATCGTGCTGCGGCGGGCCGTCGCCGCGGCGCAGCGCCTCGACCAGGGCGCGCAGATCCGCCTCACGGCGCGCGGTGGTGCGGCGCAGGAGGCCGACGCGGTCGTGCACGGTCCGGGCGGCCCGGTTGGCGGCCACCGCGGCGACGACGATGCCCACGAGGGTCACCGACACCGCGCCACCGAGCACGGCCCACAGGGTGAGGCCCGGCCGTACTCCGGTGGACCGGACGGTGAAGAGGACGGCCGCGCAGCCGCTGAGGGCGACGGCGACGGGCGGCAGTACGGCGATGCGCAGCAGTTGGGAGCGTATGTGGGTCTCGGGCAGCGCGGGTGCCGTGCGGGTGGCCGGGCGGCCGTGCCGCCCGCCCTCACGGCGTTCTGTGCGTGCGGCCGGGGCTCGGAGGTGAGACATCGGTGTCCTCGTACTCGTCCGTCGGGCCTGAGTGCCAGGGGGGCTTGCGGAGGTGCGCCCGGGCTCGGGGGGCCGCTTCCGCACGCCCCGACCGCCCGCGGTCTCACCCCGCTGCCGCCCGGCGCCGGCGCGAGCGGGGTCCGTGTGCCGCCCCGGGCCGGGGCCGACGGCGGCACCCGTGCCGGCGTCGGTGGTGCGCGGGCAGCGGGGATCCCCCTCGTGTCGGCTCCCTCGTCCGCCTTGCGCCTGCACGTGCCTGTCCCCCGCTCCCTGATCCGCACTGTTTCCCGACGGCCACTGACAGTAGTCGCCAGCGCATCATGTGCGGTGGGCAGTTGACAAACTCATACGGAGAGCGTCCCGCTCTGGTATGAGCTCTCGTACGACAGACCGATAACCCCCATATGAATCCGGCCAAGAACAGTCATGGTTCGATCCGACCTGGTCAGAAAGGGTCATACAGAAACGGCGAGGGGCCGGGGAGCCATCTGCTCCCCGGCCCCTCGCCGTCCGTCTGCCGTAGGCCCCGGTCAGCCCGCCGTGAGCGTCCCGGAATCCTCGGTCCCCTTGGCGCCCCTCCACCCTTCGTCACTCACTGTGTCGGTCTGGGCCAGGGCTGCCCGGTCCGACACGGTCTTGATCGTGGCGTCGGAGACGGCCTCCGCGACCGGACGGCCACCCGCCGGGGCGAGCGCCACCCCACGCCACCACGGCTCGGACGGGACGGTCCCGGCCGTGGGCTCGAAGGGCTCGCCCGGCCGGGGCAGGGCGATCCGCGCGCCCACGGCGCGCCCGGCCTCGAGCGTCCCCTCGCCGGGTTCCGCCCACGGGTGCGTGGCCAGATTGAAGGTGGCCCAGTGAATCGGCAGCATCGGTCCGTGCTGCGGTCCTCCCTGGAGGTCGAGATGGGCGCGCAAGCCCTCCTCGGGCGTCATGTGGATGTCGGGCCAGAAGCCGGAGTACGCGCCGATCTGGATCATCGTGGCGTCGAACGGGCCGTGCTCGGCACCGATCTCCTTGAAGCCGTCGAAGTAGCCGGTGTCGCCGCTGTGGTAGATCCGGCGCTCCTCGCCTTCGACGACCCAGGAGGCCCACAGCGTGTGCTGGGTGTTGCGCAGGCCCCGGCCGCAGAAGTGCCGGGCCGGGGTGGCGGTCAGGGTGAGGCCGCCGATCCTCGTCGACTCGTGCCAGTCCAGCTCGCGCAGCCGGCCGGCCGACACGCCCCAGTGCTCCAGGTGGGCACCGACGCCGAGCGGGACCGCGAACAGCGTGTCCGTGCCGGCCAGAGCCTTGATGGTGGGCATGTCCAGGTGGTCGTAGTGGTCGTGCGAGATGACCACGACGTCCACCGGGCCGAGCGCGGCGAGCGGCAGGGGCACGGGGTGCAGCCGCCTGGGACCGGCGAAGGCGAACGGGGAGCAGCGCTCGCCCCACACCGGGTCGAACAGGACCCGCCGGCCGTCGATCTCCGCGAGCACGCTGGAGTGCCCCATCCAGGTCAGCCGCAGCCCGGTGGCCGGGGGCCGGGCGATGTCGGCGAGGGTGGTGGCGTGCACCGGCACGGTGCCGTTGGGTATGCGGCGGGTGCGGGTCTCCTTGTCGAAGAAGACCTTCGCGAAGTCCAGGGCCGAGCCCGAGGGCCGGGTCCGCGCGACGCCGCCGGGGTTCTGGAAGACCCCGTCCTTGAAATGGGGCGATCTGCGGATGCGCGCCATGCGCTCACCGCGCGGGTCCGCGCCGAACGCCCCGGGCCGCAGCGCGCGGAGCCCGGAGCTCAGGGTACGGAAGCCGGCCACGGTACCTCCAGGTGGAGTCGGTCAGGCTTTCCATTATGGTCGGCCCCTACGACACCACTGGGGCGCAGGTGTCCCACTGACGGAGATACTGACCGACCATTCAGAAACCCGGTGGCGGAGGCTCCCCTGCGGCCAGCCCCCTGCTGTCCCTGGCCCGGGCCGATCATCACGGCCGGCAGGGCTTCCTGGTCGTCGACCGGCTGGTGCGCGGTGTCGCCGGCGGCGGTCTGCGGATGCGGGCGGGCTGCACCCTGGACGAGGTGACGGGCCCCGCCCGCGGCATGACCGTGAAGGAAGTCCTGCGCTACGCCCCCGCGAACCGCTACAAGCCGCTCGGCGGCGCCGAGGGCGGTATCGACGGGCTCGCCGCCCATGTGACGTCCTACGCCGGCGCGGTACCGCGGACGCGGGCGCAGCAGTGGGTGGAGGAGGCACTGTCGCGTGAACTGGCCCTGTAGTCACCCGCCTCGGCCCGGCCACAGGTTTCGCGGCACTGCGGGCGGGCCCGGCAAAGGCGCTGCGACGGGAGCCGTGACGCTCCCGCAACCGCCGGACGTCGGAAGGGGCCGTCTCAGGGTGTCCGCCCGCAGCGGTCGGCGCGTCGACGCCAGTGAGCCGGTAGGACACCCCATCACGCCGTTCCGAGGGCGTACCCCCCGGCGGCCCGGACCACCCACCGGCGTCATGCGCAAGCGCGCACCCCCACCGGCCAGCCACAGGCCACCGCAGGCACCCGCACCCTCACGCCACCGGAGCGATCCGCATCCGGATGTCCGCCGGGGACAGTGCCCCCTTGGCCGTCACATGGTCACCCGACGACTGCCCGCGCAGCCGGCGCCCGATCCACGGCACCAGGAACTCGCGTGCCCAGTGGACGTCGTCGCGCCGGATGTCGAGGGTGCCGCGCGGCGGCAGCGGTGGCCAGGGCTGCTCGGGGTCGGCCGGCACGTCGAGGCCGAGCACCTGGCCCGCCCGGAGCGCCACGCGCGTGTGCCCCTCGGGCGACAGGTGCAGCCGGTCGGCATCCCACGCCCTGCGGTCCTGGACACTGCGCAGGGACCACAGGTCGAGCACCGGGCAGCCGTACCGGTCGGCGATGGCCCGGACATGGCCGTTGTACGTAGCGATCTTGCCGCGCAGATGCTTGAGCACGGGCACGCCGCGGGTGTCGAATCCGGTCGTCACCATCACCGTGCCGGCCACGGCCGTGAGCTGGGCGAGAGCCCGCTCGAAACGCTCGGCCACCTCGTCCGGGTCGGTGCCGGGCCGGATGATGTCGTTGCCCCCGGCGCAGAACGAGACGAGGTCGGGGGCCATTTCGACGGCCCGCGGAACCTGGTCCGCCACGATCTGGTCGAGAAGCTTCCCGCGCACGGCGAGGTTGGTGTACTGGAAGTCGCCTTCAGGCCGGAGGTCGGCGAGCAGGACGGCGAACCGGTCGGCCCAGCCGACGAACGCCCCGTCGGGGCCGGGATCACCGACGCCCTCGGTGAAGCTGTCCCCCACCGCCACGTACGACCCGATCACTGCTCTGCTGTCACTCTTCGAATCGTCTGCCACAGCCGTTTATGATTCACCCTCGAATGTGACCTACGCGACCGTAGGCCGGGGTTGACGGGCGGTGAGAAAGGCCACTCCTAAAGTGTTCGCCAACTCCGGAATAGGCAGCCTGTCAGGGATGTTTCGGAGTGGACCGCCAAATCCGGAGGTCGGTGCGGTTCGGTTGGTTCGGGACCAGCAGCGTCTCGGTGCGGTCGTGGAACAGGGAGCGGACGCCGGATTCACCCACGTGACGGCGGAGCCCGGTGGTGGGGTCGCAGTTGTCGCCGTAACCGGCGTAGCAGGCCGTGGGGTGGTCGTACTCGTCGAGGGCACCCCCGCGCGGCGTGTCGAAGGGGGCGTCCGGGGACCGGACGTCGGTCGCGTTCCAGAAGTTGTTGATGGGTGCGCACACACCGAAGGCCGGACCCGGGGATCGGGGTCCGGCCTTCGGCCGCGTGTCGGGCAGGTGGTCGTGCGGTCGGTCAGCCGACGGAGACGCCGTGCGAGCGCAGGAAGGCGACCGGGTCCACGTCCGAGCCGTAGTCCGGCGTGGTGCGGATCTCGAAGTGCAGGTGCGGTCCGGTGACGTTGCCGGTCGCACCGGACAGGCCGATCTGCTGCCCGGCGGTCACGGTCTGGCCGGCCGAGACCGAGAGCTGGGACAGGTGGGCGTACTGGGCGTAGTAGCCGTCGTCGAGCTTGATGACGACCTGGTTGCCGTACGCGCCGCCCCAGCCGGCGGAAACGACCGTGCCCGCGCCGACGGCCTTCAGGGAGGTGCCGGTCGGGACGACGAAGTCGACACCGGTGTGGTAGCCGCTGGACCACATGCTGCCGGCCATGCGGTACGGCGTGCCGACGACGGCACCGGCCACCGGGAGGGTGTAGCCGCCGGCGTTGGTCTGGGCGGCCGGCTTGGCGGCGGCCGGCTTCGCAGCGGTCTCCGCCTTCGCGGCGGTCTCCGCCTTCGCGGACGACTCGGCGGAGGAGGACTTCTTCGCCGGCTTCTCGGCCGAGGCCTTCGGCGCGGACGAGGACGGCTTCTCGCTCGAGGCCGCCTTCTTGCCGATCGAGAGCTTGAGGCCCGGGTGGATCAGCGACGGGTCGTCGCCGACCGCGTCACGGTTGTCCGCGTAGAGCTTCTTCCAGCCGCCGCTGACGTGCTGGTCCTCGGCGATCTTCGCGAGCCAGTCGCCGGCCTTCACGGTGTACGTGCGGGTATCCGTGGCCTTTTCGGCGGCCTTCTTCTCGGCGGCCGGAGCGGACTGGACGGCCTTTTGCGGAGCCGACTGCGGGGCGGCCTGGGCGCCGGCGGCCCCCATGAGCGGAAGCGCGAGGGCGGCCCCGCCGGTTCCGGCGACGGCGATGGAACGGGTGAAACGCTGGGTCTTCGGGCGGCGGTGCTTACCCTTCGCGGGCATGGCGAATTCCTCTCCGTCGCCTGCGAGGTGAGCTGTCGGGTGCGGGCTGGAGATGCCCGGCCGCGCCCAGGCGCGGCTTAACCCCAAGCCGTTCCGGGAACCGGAACAGGCGTCTTACCTGTGGGTCCCCCGCTCCTGCCGTACGTCGGGTCAGTGTGTGGGGCTCCGGGCGGCGGCAGGATTAGGCGTCCGTCCGGATTGGTGTGGAACGTAAGCGACCAAGACGCAATGGGACAAGCTTGCGGTTGCCTGTGAAGCTCTTTTTCTTGACGCGTCGGCACATTTCATCGTCACCCAGCGTGGATTACCGATCTCCGGCTTTCACCAAGAACCCTGAATAACGCCAGAATTACGTGCACATGGCAACAACGCATCGTCACGAATATGACGATGGTCACGCACCCCGACCCCATCTCCTTTACGATCGGGGCACGTTATGGCTAAATGGCGAGAAAGCCCCCCATTAGGACATAAGGGCTACTTCTGTTTGAGGTGGACGACAGTAGCGTCCAGGTCGCCACGCAGACCGACCCGCAGGCCGTGATGCAACAGCACGGCGCCTCGGTGAATTTCGCCCGTTTCGAGGCATTCGTACGTTGCTGCCGGGTTGATACCGTGCAGCCGGAGCGCCGGCACGGGCTCGCCGTAGCGCTGCGCCTGGAGCCAGGCGAGGACGACGGTCTCGTCACCGAGGACGTACTGCACCGCGCTCAGACCACCCTCCGGGGGCCGCAGCCGATAGAGGTCGCCGCGCTGCACCACGGGCCGGATCTCCTTGTACAGCCCCACCCACTCCCGGGCCTCGGCGAGCTCCTCCTGCGTCCACCGCGTGAGGTCGCCGCCGACACCGAGCACCCCGGCCATGGCGCTGACGAACCGGAACCGCAGGGAGCTGGCCCGGTGGTTGAGCATGGCGTTCGGGCTGTCGGTGACCCAGGCGGCCATGACCCGGGCCGGGTGGATCTGGCTGAAGCCGTGCTGGACGGCGAGCCGGTCGAGCGGGTCGGTGTTGTCCGAGGTCCACACCTGGTCCGTCCGGCTCAGCACCCCGAGGTCGATCCGCCCGCCGCCGCCCGAGCAGGACTCGAAGGCCACGCCCGGGTGGGCGGCCCGCAGCCGGTCCAGCAGGGCGTACAAGCCCCGGACGTGGTCGACCCACAGCCGCTGCGGATAAGAGTCATCCGGCCAGCCGGCGTCGGTGAAGCAGCGGTTGAAGTCCCACTTGACGTAGTCGATCGGGGCACTGGAGAGGAGCCCGTCGAGCTGCTCCCACAGGTACTCCTGAACATCCTCGCGGGCAAGGTTGAGTACGAGCTGATTGCGGAATTCCGTCCGCTTTCGTCCGGGTTGGTACTGCACCCAGTCGGGGTGGGCGCGATACAGATCGCTGTCCGGATTGACCATCTCGGGCTCGACCCAGATCCCGAACTGCATGCCGAGGTCGTGCACCTGGTCGGCGAGCGGCCTGAGCCCGCCGGGGAAGCGGTCGGGGTTGGGGGTCCAGTCGCCGAGCCCGGCCCGGTCGCTGGTACGCGTCCCGAACCAGCCGTCGTCGACGACGAACAGTTCGACCCCCATGGCCGCGGCCCGCTCGGCCAGCGCCCGCTGCTGCTCCTCGGAGATGTCGAACTCGGTGGCCTCCCAGGAATTGAACAGCACCGGCCGGTCCCGCTCGGCGTCCGGGATCACGTGGGTCCGCTGATAGGCGTGCCAGGCGCGGCTCGCCCCGCCGAAGCCGCCGTCGCTCCAGAGTCCGGCGAAGACGGGGGTCGTGTACGAGTCCCCCGTGCCCAGCATCAGCAGGCCCGAGTCGTCGTGGCCGGCGCCGCCGGTGATCTGCACGCGTGCGTCCGGGAGTTGGGCCACGGCGATGCGCCAGGAACCGGACCAGCCCAGGGCGCAGCCATAGACCTCGCCGCTCTCCTCGGTGGCGTCGGTGTCGAGGGCGACCCACGGCAGGTGCTGGTGGGAGGTGTGGCCGCGGCGGCTGCCGATGACCTTCTCGCCGTGGGTGAGGGCGGAGCGGGCCAGCCGGGACTCGGCGCCCCAGCGGCCGTGCAGTTGGGACAGCCGCCAGGTGTCGCGGTCGGGCAGCGTCCAGGTGGCGGAGTCGGCGCGCAGCACCTCGACGGCCGGGCCCTGATTGTCCAGGGTCACCCAGCGCTCGACGACATCCGTCGAGGAGCGCATCCGGTAGTGCAGCGTGACGGCCAGGTCGCCGTCACGGAAGCGGAGCCGCAACTCGTCGTCGCCGGCGTCATGCCCCTCGTAGAGCCACTCGGTGCCACGCCGCTCGCCGGTGCGGACGGACAGGGCGGGCCGGGCGAAACGGGGGCCGCCCTCGACCGGGTACTCCTCACGCCCGTCGAGCGGGGACTCGAAGGGCCAGTAGTCAGGCAGCGGCCGGACGGCGAGGGCCTCGGCGTCGGCGAGGGTGATGCGCGGTCCCCAGTGCAGGTGCAGCAGCTCGTCGCGGCCGGTGACATGGATGGCATAGCTACTGGCCGGGCCCGAGAGCACCCACGTACGACCGTCTTCGGAGATGTCCAGCATCAAGGCCTCACAGATTCGAACAAGCCCGACCAGGTGCGACCAGGCCCCAACATCATCAAGGGCTGCCGGGGCTCCGGGCAACGCCTGTGGACAACTCATTGCCCCAGGCAGGCATGTCGTATCGTCGTGTGGTGCCCGCCGACGAGCCGCGCCGGCGGCGCCGAAGGGGAGGAGCCCTCGTGACACAGCAGGTCCCGTCGACCGAGCCCGAGCTGGCCGGAGTGCGCAACTTCCGTGATGTGGGCGGACTTCCGACCGTGGACGGTCGGCGGGTGCGGCAGGGAGTGCTGTTCCGCAGCGGCCACCTCGCCCACGCGACCGGGGAGGACGCCGCCTTCCTGACCACCCTGGGCCTGCACACGATCTTCGACTTCCGCAACGCGGCCGACCAGAAGCTCGAAGGCCCGGACGTCGAGCTGCCGGGCGTGCGCAATGTGAACCTGCCGCTGAGCGACCCGGCCGACGGCGCCGAGTTCTGGAAAATGGTCCGCGACGGCGACCTGGACCAGCTGCGCGCGATCCTCGCGGACGGCAAGGGCGCGGACCGGATGATCGCCTCCTACCGCATGATCATCAAGGACCGCACCGCCGAGCACTCCCAGGTGCTCCATGCGCTGGCCGAGGACAGCGTGCCCGCGCTGATGCACTGCGCGGCGGGCAAGGACCGCGCGGGCCTGTCCGTCGCGGTGACGCTGCTCGCCGTGGGCGTCGAGCGCGAGGCGATCGTCGACGACTACCTGAAGTCGAACGCCAAGCACCGCCGCTACAAGGTGCACCGCAGCAGCTCGCACGCCTCGGCCTACTCCCCCGAGGTGATGGAGCTGCTCAGCCCCCTCTTCGACGCACGCGCCGAGTACCTGACGGCGGCCTTCGACACCATCGAGGAGACCTGGGGCGGCGTCGACACCTACCTGGAGAAGGGCCTCGGCCTCACTCCGGAGACCCGGGAGCGGCTGCGCGAGCGGCTCCTCGACTGAGGCTCCAGCCGACGGTCACTTCGCCCCCACCTCGAACAGCAGGTACACGAACGCGGCGAAGACGTGCCCCAGCACGAGACAGATGAGCAGCCGCACCCACAGGGCGCGGGGGAACTTCTCCTCCATGTTGCTCATGACAGGTCCCCAGGCGTGGGACCAAGGCACAGGGCGGCCGTCGGGCTCTGCAGCAGGGTGTGGACGAAGAGCAGCTCGACGCCGTCGTGGTCCTCGGCGGCGATCCGGTGCGGGGTGAGCGAGTCGAAGTGGGCACTGTCGCCGGCCTCCAGCCGGTGTGCGGCGTCCCCGAGGCGCAGCCGAAGCCGACCGCGCAGGGCATGGAGCCATTCCTCCCCGGGGTGGACGCGCACGATGTCGCCCTGGGCGCCGTACGGGACGTGGACCCGCAGGGCCTGCATCCCGCAGCCGGGGCCGCCGGCCTGCCAGCAGGTCCAGCCGCCCGCCGTGGTCGGTTCCATGTCGGCCGCGCGGATGACCGCGTCCCGATCGGCGACCGTCTTGCCGAGCAGTTCGGAGACCGTCGTACCGTAGACGCGGGCGAGCGCGAGCAGCATCGGCAGCGAGGGCTGGCGCTGCCCGGTCTCCAGACGGGAGAGGTGGGCGGGCGACAGCCCGGCGGCGCGGGCCGCGGTCTCCAGCGTCAGGGAGGCCTGGCGCCGCAGCGCCCGCAGCCGGGGTGCGACGACGGCCGGCAGCATGCCGGGCGCCTGGTCGGCCGACGAATCGGCTCCCAGGGGCCGCTCGGTCTCGGAGGAACTCACGGCTCCATTAGCCGGAGCCTTGCCTCAGCGGCAAATCTCTTGCCTCACAGGCAAAAGGATCAGTGGTCGGCGACCGCCTGCTTGACGAGCGTCTTGCCGAAGTCCCACATCAGCCCGCCGTTGTGCGCGTCGTCCATCACGGCCGTGAAGGCGTCGACGAACCGGTCCACCTCCCGCTCCCCGATGATCAGCGGCGGGATGAGCTTGATCACCTCCATGTGGTCGCCGGAGACCTGGGTGAGGATCCGGTGCCTGCGCAGCAGCGGCACCACGACCATCTGGGCGAACAGTCCCTTGCGCGCGGCCTGAAGCACGGTCCAGCGGCTGCGCAGCTTCAGCGACTTCGGCCGGCCGAACTCGATGCCGATCATCAAGCCCCGGCCGCGGACCTCGGCGAGCATCTCGTACCGGTCCGTCAGCGCCGCCAGCCGCGACCGGAGCTGCTCCCCCGTGGCACGGACCTTGGCGACGATCTGCTCGTTCTCCATCACCGACAGCACCGCCAGGCCGGCCGCCATGGCCTGCGCGTTGGACCCGAAGCTCGCCGAGTGGACCAGGACCCGGTCCATGGACGAGTAGACCTTCTTGAAGATCCAGTCCTTGCCGATGGTGGCGCCCACGGGCGCATAGCCGCCGGACAGCGCCTTGGCCACGCACACCAGGTCGGGCTCCACGCCGTCCTCGTGCTGGTAGCCGTAGAAGTCACCGGTCCGGCCGAGGCCCGTCTGCACCTCGTCGGCGATGAGCAGCGCCTTGTGCCGGTGCAGCAGCTCCTGCGCGGCCCGCAGCCAGCCGGGCGGGCCCTCCAGCACGCCCTTGCCCTGGATCGGCTCGATGATCAGGGCGGCGACATCGCCCTTCTTCAGCTCCCGCTCCAGGGCGTCGAGATCGCCGAGGCGTACGGCCGTGTCGGGCAGCAGCGGGGCGAAGCCGTCCCGGAAGGCGGACTCGCCGTTGACGGAGAGGGAGCCGGTGGTCAGGCCGTGGAAGGCGTGCGCGCAGTACAGGATCCTGGGCCTGCCGGTGACGAACCGTGCGAACTTCAGCGCTCCCTCGACCGCCTCCGTGCCGCTGTTGCCGAAGAACACCCGGTCCAGGTGGGGGCTGTGCGCGAGGAGCTTCTCGGCCAGCAGGCCCGGCAGCGGCTGGCAGTCGAAGCGGGTGAGGTCGGCGAGGCCGGCGTCAAGGACGTCGTGCAGCGCCTTGCGGACGACGGGGTGGTGGCGGCCGAGCCCCATCACCCCGAACCCGGCGAGCATGTCCAGGTAGTCGTTGCCGTCCGCGTCGTAGAAGTAGGCGCCCTCGGCGCGCTCGTAGACCTTGTCGAAGCCGATGGTGTGCAGCATGCGCGGGAGCTGGTGGTTGAGGTACCGGGTGTGCAGCTCGTAGCGCTCGGCTCCGCGCTCGGCCAGCAGCTTGCCGAGGTCGAACTCCCCGGCTTTCGACGACTCCGACGCGGATTCGGCGGTGGTCATTCCTGTGGCTCCTTGGACTGCTCTTCCTTGACGGTCAGGCTCGCGCTGATCCGTCCGGCGACCTCGACGGGTGTCAGGCCGATGTCGGCGAGCACCTCGCCGCGCTTGGCGTGCGCGAGGAACTGCTCCGGGATGCCGAAGCGCCGTACGGGCACGTCGACTTCGGCGTCACCGAGGGCCAGCGCCACGGCCGAGCCGACCCCGGCGGCCCGGCTGTTGTCCTCGACGACGGCGACCAGTCGGTGCTTCGCGGCGAGGCCGGGCAGCTCCGGGCCGACGGGCTTGACCCAGCGGGGATCGACGACGGTGCAGCCTATGTCGCGCGCTGCGAGCAGCTCGGCGGCCTGGAGGCAGACCGGCGCCATGACGCCGACGGCGACCAGGAGCACCTCGGGGTCGTCGGCGCGGTGCAGCACGTCCAGTCCGCCCACCCGGTCCACCGCCGGGACCGCCGGGCCCACGGACTCCTTCGGGAAGCGCAGCAGCGTCGGCGCGTCGTCGACGGCGACGGCCTCGCGCAGCTGGGCCCGCAGCTGGCCGGCGTCCCGCGGTGCGGCGATCCGCAGCCCGGGAACGACCTGGAGGACGGACATGTCCCACATGCCGTTGTGGGAGGCCCCGTCGACACCGGTGACTCCGGCCCGGTCCAGGACGAAGGTCACGCCGCAGCGGTGCAGCGCCACGTCCATCAGGAGCTGGTCGAAGGCCCGGTTGAGGAAGGTGGCGTAGACGGCGACGACCGGGTGCAGGCCCCCCGTCGCCAGGCCCGCCGCGGACACGGCCGCGTGCTGCTCGGCGATGCCGACGTCCCACACCCGGTCCGGGAACCGCTCGGCGAACTTCCCGAGGCCGACCGGATGCAGCATGGCGGCGGTGATCGCCACCACGTCCTCCCGCTCCTCCCCGATCCGCACGATCTCGTCGCCGAACACCGAGGTCCAGGAGGGGCCTCCCGCTGGGGACAGCGGCACGCAGGTCAGCGGGTCCATGACGCCGACGGTGTGGAAGTGATCCTCCTCGTGGGCGAGGGCGGGCTCGTAGCCGCAGCCCTTCTCCGTGAGGCAGTGGACGAGGACCGGCCCGTGGAAGCGTTTCGCGCGCCGCAGCGCGGACTCCACGGCCCCGATGTCGTGTCCGTCGATCGGGCCGACGTACTTCAGGCCCAGGTCCTCGAAGAGGCCCTGCGGGGCGAACGCGTCCTTGAAGCCCTTCTTCGCGCCGTGCAGGGCCTCGTAGACGGTGTTGCCGACCAGGGGCGTGGCCTGGAGCACGTCCTTGCCCCAGGCCAGAACCCGCTCGTAGCCGTCGGTCGTGCGCAGCGTCGCGAGGTGGTCGGCGAGGCCGCCGATGGTCGGGGCGTAGGAGCGTTCGTTGTCGTTGACGACGATGATCAGTGGGCGGTTCTTGGCGGCCGCGATGTTGTTCAGGGCCTCCCAGGCCATGCCGCCGGTGAGCGCCCCGTCACCGATGACCGCGACGACGTGGCCCTTCTCCCCCCGCACCTGGCGGGCCTTGGCGAGCCCGTCGGCCCAGCCGAGTGAAGCAGAGGCGTGGCTGTTCTCGATGACGTCGTGCTCGGACTCCTCGCGCGAGGGGTAGCCGGACAGGCCGCCCTTGCCGCGCAGCTTGGAGAAGTCCTGGCGTCCGGTCAGCAGTTTGTGGACGTAGCTCTGGTGGCCGGTGTCCCACAGGATGCGGTCGACCGGTGACTCGAAGACCCGGTGCAGGGCGACGGTCAGCTCGACCACGCCCAGGTTGGGTCCCAGATGCCCGCCGGTCCTGGCGACCGCGTGCACCAGGAACTCCCTGATCTCGCCGGACAGTTCCCCCAGTTCAGCCTCGGACAGCGCCTTCAGGTCACGTGGTCCCCGGATGTTCTCCAGCAGCGTCACGCTCGGGCCCCCTTCGGTTCCGTGCTGCTCAGCTCACGGTGACGGCGGGCTCCCCCGGCCCCACGCGGTCCTGCTCCATCTGCTCGGCGAGTTTCATCGCCTCGTCGATCAGCGTCTCGACGATCTTCGACTCGGGGACGGTCCTGATGACCTCGCCCTTCACGAAGATCTGCCCCTTGCCGTTTCCGGAGGCCACCCCCAGATCGGCCTCCCGCGCCTCGCCGGGTCCGTTGACGACGCAGCCCATGACGGCGACGCGCAGCGGCACCTCCATGCCCTCGAGTCCGGCCGTGACCTCCTCGGCCAGCTTGTACACGTCGACCTGGGCGCGCCCGCAGGACGGGCACGACACGATCTCCAGCCGGCGTTCCCTGAGCCCCAGCGACTGCAGGATCTGGATGCCGACCTTGACCTCCTCGGCCGGCGGCGCCGACAGCGACACCCGGATCGTGTCGCCGATGCCCCGGGACAGCAGCGCGCCGAACGCCACCGCCGACTTGATCGTGCCCTGGAACGCCGGGCCCGCCTCCGTCACGCCCAGGTGCAGCGGGTAGTCGCACTGCTCGGCGAGCTGCCGGTAGGCCTCGATCATCACGACCGGGTCGTTGTGCTTGACGGAGATCTTGATGTCACGGAAGCCGTGCTCCTCGAACAGCGAGGCCTCCCACAGGGCACTCTCGACGAGCGCCTCCCGGGTCGCCTTGCCGTACTTCTGCAGCAGCCTGCGGTCCAGCGACCCGGCGTTGACCCCGATCCGGATCGGGGTGCCGTGGTCCTTGGCCGCCTGGGCGATCTCCTTGACCCGGTCGTCGAACTGCTTGATGTTGCCGGGGTTGACGCGCACGGCCGCGCAGCCCGCCTCGATGGCCGCGAAGACGTACTTGGGCTGGAAGTGGATGTCCGCGATCACCGGGATCTGTGACTTGCGCGCGATGGTGGCCAGCGCGTCCGCGTCGTCCTGCGTGGGGCAGGCGACCCGGACGATCTGGCAGCCGGACGCGGTGAGTTCGGCGATCTGCTGCAGCGTGGCGCCGATGTCCGACGTACGGGTCGTCGTCATCGACTGCACGGACACCGGGGCCCCGCCCCCGACGGGCACCGGACCGACCTGGATCCGGCGCGACGCGCGCCGCTCGGCGACCGGCCGGACCGGAACCTCGGGGACACCCAGCGAAATGGCGGTCATGGTGTCACTCCCGGTTCCCGGAGACCGTCTCGCGCATGGCGCGCAGGGACTCCTTCAGCGATCCCATGGTGGCGAGGACGGCGGTGGGCTCGTAGCCGCAGTGCGCCATGCAGTTGGCGCAGCGCGGGTCCTTGCCGCGGCCGTACTTGTCCCAGTCGGTGTCCTCGACCAGTTCCCGGTACGTCGGCACGTACCCGTCGCTCATCAGGTAGCAGGGGCGCTGCCAGCCGAACAGCGAGTAGTTCGGGATCGCCCACGCCGTGCACGGGAAGTCGACCTTGCCCTCCAGGAAGTCGAGGAAGAGCGGGGAGTGGTTCAGCCGCCAGCGCCGCCGGTTGCCGCCGGAGAAGGCCTTCTTGAACAACTCGCGGGTCTGCTCCACGCCCAGGAAGTGCTCCTGGTCGGGGGCCTTCTCGTAGGCGTAGGCGGGCGAGATCATCATCTCGTCGACCTGGAGGTCGTCATTGAGGAAGTTCAGCACCTCGACGATGGTCTGCGGGGTGTCGGTGTTGAAGAAGGTCGAGTTGGTGGTGACCCGGAAGCCGCGCCGCTTGGCCTCCTTGATCGCCTCCACCGCCTCGTCGAACACGCCCTCCTTGGCCACCGACTCGTCGTGCCGCTCGCGCAGCCCGTCGATGTGCACCGCGAAGGCGAAATACGGAGAGGGCTGGAACTTCTCCATCTTCTTGCGCAGCAGCATGGCGTTGGTGCACAGGAAGACGTACTTCCGCTTGGCCACCAGCTGACGCACGATCTCGTCGATCTGCGGGTGCATCAGCGGCTCGCCCCCGGCGATGGACACCATCGGGGCACCGGACTCCATGACCGCCCCCACCGCCTGGGCGACCGGCATCCGTTGCTTCAGCACCCCGGCCGGATGCTGGATCTTGCCGCACCCCTCGCACTTGAGGTTGCAGGCGAACAACGGCTCCAGCTCGACGATCAGCGGGAACTTGTCCCGTCGGCGGAGCTTTTGTTCAGCCAAGTATGTAGCGACCTTGATGGACTGTCGGAGCGGCATGGCCATCTGGCTCACCTCCTGGGGAGCAGCAAGGAACGGTGCCATTCGAAGAAAGCGGGAAGGACGGAGCGAAGGACACGGAAAGCTGATATTCCACCGCGCACCGTGCCGATCCGGACGAGTTCATGTTCAGGAGCGTCCACGACCACCCGGACGGCCGCAACCGGGCGCTCGCCCCCGCGCACCGCGCTCAGGAGCGTGACCGCGGACTCCATGTCGACCGCGATCGCGCCGGTGGCGCGCAGAGCGGAGCGTTCGGGACCGCGTACGACGTGGTCGGAGCCGGTGAGCGGCCCGGTGTGCACGGTCCGCCCGGGCACGGCGCGGGCCAGCGCCTTGACCAGCAGCTCCGTCCCCACGCAAGGGGTCGTGCCGTGCGGGTCGCGGGTCTCCTCGGCGACCACCAGGTCGCCGGGGTGCATGCCCGGCGCGAGCCCCGCGCAGAAGCCGGTGGCGAGCACGGCGGCGTCGCGCAGGGCCGGGTCGGCGAGCATCCGCCTGACGGCCCGCTCGGCCGCCGCCGGTCCCATCCCGGTCCGCAGCACGGTGACCGGCCCGCCGGGGCCGCCCCGGCCGCCCGCGCGCAGGGCGAACTGCTCGATGCCGAGCGCGCAGGCGATCAGCAGCGGGACCGGGGCGGGCTGAGCGCTCATCAACTCCCCTTGGCCTCGAAGAGCAGTGTCCCAACCTCTCCGCTTCCCCCGGCGTCGGCGAGCGGCCGTGCGGTCTCCCCGCCCGCCTTTGCCTCGGTGAGCGGCCTCCCGCTCTCCTGGCCTCCCTGGACCTTCTCGGCGAAGGGCTCCCCGTGCAGGTACCGGCCGAGCGCCGTGAGCGGGAAGACCTGCCGGTAGAGGTGGTAGTTGATCGAGAAGTCCCAGGGGAAGCCGGTCCCCGTGAAGTACGGCTCGTCCCAGGAGCCGTCCTCCCGCTGGGTGGCGGCGAGCCACTCGACACCGCGTTCGACGGCCTTGGAGTCCCGTTCCCCCGCCGCGAGCAGGGCCATCAGCGCCCACGCCGTCTGCGAGGCGGTCGAGGCGCCCCTGCCGCTCCACTCCGCGACGTCCTGGTAGGAGCGCAGGTCCTCGCCCCAGCCGCCGTCGTCGTTCTGGACCGACTCCAGCCAGGCCACGGCACGGCGGATCGCCGGGTGCGCGGCCGGGATGCCGGCGGCGGTCAGGGCCGGGACGACGGACCCGGTGCCGTAGACGTAGTTGACGCCCCAGCGCCCGAACCAGGAGCCGTCCGGTTCCTGCTCGGCGAGCAGCCACTCGATGCCCCGCCGGGTGCGCGGGTCGTGGGCGAGGCCCTCCACGGCGAGCATCTCCACGACGTGCGCGGTGACGTCGGCGGAGGGTGGGTCGATGACCTCGCCGAAGTCGCAGAACGGAAGCCGGTTCGGGAAGGGGCTGGTGTTGTCGACGTCGAAGGCGGCCCACGCGCCGTTCTTCGACTGCATGCCGAGCGTCCAGCGCATGCCGCGCACGATGGCCTTGTCGACCCGCTCCGGGTCGTGGTGGGCGATCCGGCGCAACGCGAGGATCACCTCGGCGGTGTCGTCGATGTCGGGGTAGTTGTCGTTGTGGAACTCGAACGCCCAGCCCCCGGGCGGCAGCTCCGGCCGCCGCACCGACCAGTCGCCGGGCCGGACGATCTCCTCGCCCAGCATCCAGTCGGCCGCCTTCACCAACTGCGGGTGATCGGCGGGCAGTCCGGCGTCCACGAGTGCGATCGCGGCGAGGCAGGTGTCCCAGACCGGCGACTGGCAGGCCTCGATCATCCGGGCCCCGTCCTCGCGCCACACGGCGAACCGGTCCAGGGACGCGAGTCCCTCCCGCATCACGGGGTGCTCCAGGTCGTAGCCGAGCAGGTGCAGGGCGATGATCGAGTACACGGCGGGGGGCTGGATGCCGCCCCAGCAGCCGTCGTTCTCCTGCCGCTCGATGATCCAGCGGGCGGCGGAGTTCATGGCGGCCCTGCGCAGTCCGCGCGGCGCGACCTTCCGCAGGGCGTGCAGGCCCTTGTCCATCCGCTGGAAGGCCCCGTCCCAGCTGAGCGCCGCGGCAAGAGGCTTGGCCGGGCTCGGGTGGTCCGGGTCGGTGTGCAGCTCGTCGAGCGGGAAGGGCGCGGGGCGTACCGGCCGCTTCGCGGAGACGATCGTCAGCGGGACGATCGTCTGCCGGGCCCAGCAGCCGAAGTCGTAGATGTTCAGCGGCACCCACTTCGGGAAGAAGATGAGCTCCGGCGGCAGTTCGGGCAGGTCCTCCCACTTCCACCAGCCGAACAGGGCCAGCCAGATCCGGGTGAAGACCCGGGCGGCGGCGATGCCGCCCCGCGCGCGGATCCAGGCGGAGGCCTTCGCCATGTGCGGGGCGTCGGGCGCGTCACCGGCCAGGCGGAGGGCGACGTAGGCCTCGATGGACGCGGAGAGCTCGCCGGGGCCGCCGTAGAAGGTGCCCCAGGTGCCGTCCTCGCGCTGCTCGCCGCGGATGAAGAGCGCGGCGGCCTGCGTGGTCTTCTCGTCGCGGATGCCGAGGAACTGACGGAGCAGCAGATCCTCGGCATCCATCGTGACGTTGGTCTCGAGGTCGCCCTTCCACCAGCCCTGGGAGTCCTGGCGGGAGAGCAGGAAGTCCGTGGCGCGCCGGGCGGCGCGAGCGGCGGCTTCCGGTACCCCGGCCGCCCCGGGGGTGTCCGTGTCGGTGTCGCTGGCCGCGGTGGCGCGGGGTGGCAGGGCCCCGGTGCTTCCGTCGGTCGTCGCTGTCATGGCTTCCCCTTCGTGCAGTGGTGCAAGGTGTGCATCTGCTGTGGGTCCGCCGTCGGCCGGTGCTCCGTACTGGCTCGCGGCACCGGCCGGCGACTACGCGAGGGCTATTCGGCCGATAGTGATCATCTCTTTCGTACGACGACGAAGTCCGCGAGCGCCGTGAACTGTGCCCGCACCCGGTCGGGCATGTCGACGGCGTCCAGGGCCTCGATGGCGATGGTGTGCTGACGGCGCGCCTCTTCGGCGGTCCACTGGCGGCCGCCGGCCTCCTCGATGAGGGCGGCGCGGGCCGCGAACTCCTCCTCGGAGAAGTTCTCGGAGTCGCTGCTCCCGGCGTCGGCGGCGAGGATCTCGCCGAGTCGCTCGGATGCGGGGCCACCGGCCGCGAGCGCGGCCACCACCGGCAGGGACTTCTTGCGCTGGCGCAGGTCGCTCCAGGTCTGCTTGCCGGTGGAGACCGGGTCGCCCCAGATGCCGAGGAGGTCGTCGACGGCCTGGAAGGCGAGGCCCAGGTGGTAGCCGTACTTCTCCAGGGTGTCGGCGGTGTGTTCGTCGGCGCCGCCGAGGACCGCGCCGATGGAGCTGGCGCAGGCGAGCAGGGCACCGGTCTTGTTGCCCTCCATCTCCAGGCACTCCTCGACGCTGACGCGGTCGCGGTGCTCGTAGGAGATGTCCTGTGCCTGACCGTCGATCAGGGCGCGGGTGGCGGTGGTCAGGCGGCGGGTGGCGCGGCCGGCCTCGACGGTGCCGAGTTCGAGGAGCACCTCGTTGGCGAGGGCGAACAGGGCGTCGCCGACCAGGATCGCCTGGGCGGGGCCGTGCACCTTCCAGACCGTGTCGCGGTGGCGGCGCTGCTCGTCGCCGTCCATGAGGTCGTCGTGGAGGAGGGAGAAGTTGTGGACGAGTTCCACGGCGACGGCGCCGGGGATGCCGGTCTCGGGGGCGGCGGACATGACCTCGGCGGACAGCACCGCCAGGGCGGGGCGCACGGCCTTGCCGCCGTCGCCCTCGGCGGGCCTGCCCTGGGCGTCGATCCAGCCGAAATGGTAGGCGGCAACAGAGTCCATGGGAGGTGCCAGGCGGTCGACGGCCGCCCGCAGTACCGGTGTGGCAAGGGTCCGGCCGCGTTCCAGCAGCGCGGTCACGTCCACCGCCTCGGCAGTCTTCGAGGCCGGGGGCACAGTGGGCACAGTCTCTCCTCTTGTTGCGGTACCGGGGGTGCGGGGGCCGCCTGCCGCGCCGTGCTGAGCGAGCATCACGCCGCCTCCTCGAACTCGAAGAGGTGCTGCGGGCGGGGCCGGCCCAGGGCGCCCAGCACGGCGTCCGCCGCGCTCACACCACTGCGGACCGCACTCTCCATGGTCGCGGGCCACCCGGTGGCGGTCCACGCTCCGGCCAGATAGAGGCCGGATGCCTTGGTGCGGGCGCCGGGTCTGAGGCGCCCGACGCCGGGGGTGGGAGCGAACGTCGCGGTGCGCTCCCGGGTGACGAAGAAGTCCCACACCTCGGCGCCGCGGGTCAGCGGCAGCAGCCGCTCCAACTCGGGCAGGTACCGCTCGCGCAGCACCGCCACCGGCGCGTCGATCTCGTCCTGGGCAGCCGACTGCGACAGCGCGAGGTACTGCCCTTCCCGCAGCCCGGAAGCCTCGGTCCGGTCGAACACCCACTGCACCGGGCTGCCGAGGGCGGTGAAGAACGGCCGGGCGAGCACCTTGCGGTCGTACACCACGTGGACGTTGAGGATCGGCGCGGTCCCGATCTCCAGGAGTCGTTCGGGGGCGTCCAGAGCACCCGCGGGCAGCAAATCGTGCGCCTCGCGCTGCGGTACGGCGAGCACCACCGCGTCGGCCTGGAGCGTCTCGCCGGCGACATCCACGTTCCACCGGCCGTCCCGCTGGGCGGAGACGGAGGTGACGCGGGTACGGACCTCGGTGCGGACGCCCGCGCGGTCGAGCGCCTTGCGGGCCAGCCGGTCGTGCAGGTCTCCCAGCGGGACGCGCGCCCAGCCGATGTCGGCCGCACCCGGATCGGACAGCAGACCGGTCTTGAACACCATCGCGGCGAGGGACAGGGAGGCGTCGGCAGCGACCGCGTTGAGGGTGGCGACCCCGACGAGGTCCCACAGCGCCTCGACGGCACGCGCGGACTGGCCGTGCGCGGCCAGCCAGCTGCCGAAGTCCTGCGCGTCCAGAGCCGGGTCGTCGAGGTCGAGGCCCTTGAGGGCGAGCGCGGCCCGGCCGACCTTGGCGCGGTCGGCGAGCGACAGGTGCGGATAGGTGGCGAGGCTGCGCCCCAGGTGCAGGGGCACGGGCAGGGCGTCGCGCCGCAGCCTGCCGAGCCGCCGCCCCTCGGGCCGCGCGGCGTCCAGGACGGGGACGTCGAGCCGGTCCTGCAGCGGGGCCAGAGCCGCGCCGTCGATCCGGTCGAGGAACCAGCGGTAGGCGGTGCAGCAGCGCAGGTACACGTGCTGGCCGTTGTCGACGGTGAGGTCGCCGCGCCGGAAGGAGAAGGCCAGGCCGCCGAGTCTCGGCCTGCCCTCCAGCAGGGTGACGCGCACGCCGGCGTCGGCGAGCGCGAGCGCGGTGGTGACGCCGGCGAGCCCGCCGCCCACCACGACGGCGTGCCGCCCTTCCGCGACCGGTCCGTGGGACCGCGTTCCGTGGCCGTGGGTCATCACGCACCCTCCCCTGCGCGGCGGCCGTGCCGAACGAGCCGTGCACGACCGGCCGTCTCCGTCAGGGACGCGGCCTCGTACGGTAGGGTTGCCCGCCGCTTTCCGCCGACAGCGGCACCTTCGTCCCTCACGCACGCCTCCTGACGGCCCGTCGGGTCACATGCCGGGCGTCCAGGCCGGACAGGCCGCGCACGGCGACGTAGGCCTTCTCGCGGCCGGGCAGCGAGACCCGGCCGCGCAGCACGGCCTCCGGGTCGCGTTCGATGCGGTCGAGGAGGCGTCGGTAGATGCCGGCCATGGCGGCGACGCAGGCGCCGCTGCGCCGGTCGAGCATGGGCAGCAGCCGGTAGCCCTCGGCGAACAGAGCGCGGGCCCGTCGCACTTCGAAGTGCACGAGGCCCGGGAAATCGGAACCCTCCGGTGGGCGCGGCCCGCTGAATCCCGCCGAGCAGCCGAACTTGGCGAGGTCGTCGGCGGGCAGATAGGTACGCCCACCCTCTGCGTCCTCGCGGACGTCTCTGAGGATGTTGGTGAGCTGGAGCGCGAGCCCGAGTGTGTCGGCATACTCCGGCGCGCGGTCGACGCCGCGCGCCCCCGGTTCCGTACCGAACACGCCGAGCGAGAGCCGCCCGATGGCGCCGGCCACACAGCGGCAGTAGACCTTCAGGTCGCCCCAGGTCTCGTACGTCTCGCCTCGGACATCCATCTGGACACCGTCGATGAGCTCGTCCAGGCCGCCCAGCGGGATCGGGAAGTGCCCGGCGGCGTGCGTGAGAGCGACGGCGACCGGGTCGATGTCGTCCTCGTCGACCTCGCCCGCCCGGATCCGGGTGAGCAGTGCCCGGGTCTCCTCCAGCCGGGCGAGCTTGACGTCGTCGGCGAGCGCGCCGTCGCCGATGTCGTCGACCCGCCGCGAGAACGCGTAGAGCGCCGACATCGCACGACGCTGGGGCGTCGGCAGCAGGCGGATGCCATAGGCGAAGTTACGGGCCTGCCGCCCGGTGACGGCCTCGCAGTAGCTGTAGGCGGCGAGTACCGGTGCGGACGTGTGCGGTTCCGCCTCCACGCTCCGGATCACCCCTCTCCTCGCAGGGTCACGCCCACCTCACGCAGCAACTGGACCTTGCCGGGCTTGGGCGGGCCGGGAAGTACGTCGAAATCGGCGGCGGCGATCGCGCGGACGGCCGCCCTTCCCCCCGCCACGAACCCTGCGAGCAGCAGCTTCAACCTGCCGTGGACGCTACCCACCAGGGGGGCGCCTTCATTCAGGAGATCGCGGGCCCTTTGCGCTTCGTACGCAATCAGCTCACGGACCGACACGCCGGCGGTTTTCGTGGCGAGATCCGCCTCCTGGACGTGAAAACGCTTCATGTCGGCGGCGGGCAGGTAGACGCGGTCGCGGCGGAGGTCCTCGGCCACGTCCTGCAGGTGCTCGACGATCTGGAGGGCGGTGCAGATCATGTCGGAGCGGCGGATCCGCTCGGGTGTCGAGGTGCCGGTGACGGCGAGGACGAGACGGCCGACGGGGTTGGCGGACAGCTCGCAGTAGGCGAGCAGGTCGTCGTAGGTCTCGTAGCGGCTGACCAGCTGGTCCTGACGATTGGCGGCGATCAGGCCGAGGAACGGCTCGGGAGTCAGGGAGCGGCGGCGGACGGTCGGCTGGAGGCGGCGCAGCAGGGGGTGGCGGGGGGTCGAGTCGAAGACCCTGCGCAGGTCGGCCTCGAACGCGTCCAGCAGGGCCAGCCGGTCCTCGGCCTCCCGCGGGGAGAGGCCCAGCAGCCGGGCGTCGGCGCCGCCGGGGGCCAGGTCGCCGTCGCCGATGTCGTCGACGAGGCGGGCGAAGCCGTAGACGGCCATGAGGTCGGTGCGCCAGGCCCGGGGCAGGAAGAAGGGGGCCACGGGGAAGTTCTCGCCCGCGGCCTTGTCGAGCGTGCCGCGCTCCGGGTGAAGGGCGCGTGCCGTGCCGGTTCCCGTCACCGCCGGCTGCCCGGCGCGGGGACGGCACGTGCTGCGTGGAGCTGGGGAGTTTCCGTAGCCATCGCCGTCACATCTCCCGTTCTACACCGCCGACCCAATACACACTATTTCGGACACGCCGCCCAGCCGTCCGCACGGTGGCCCGACGGGCGGTGTCGCGCATTATTGCCCTGATTGCCGTGTTTCGGGACCGGTACAGCTTACGTTGTACAACGCACCGCGGTTCGCCAGGGTGTCCCGCCCCGCACGAGAACACACCGATCGGCCCCAAGATTCCCGACAAGGGCCGGAGTTGACGTTTCCTTTGCAGACGCGGGGCCCCGCCGGAACAGTTCCGCCGGGGCCCTGGCCGAGCCGGTCTACTTGCCGGTGAACTTCTCGTACTCCTTGAGCACCTCGTCGGTCGGGCCGTCCATGCGCAGCTCACCGCGCTCCAGCCACAGGACGCGGTTGCAGGTGTCGCGGATGGACTTGTTGTTGTGGCTCACCAGAAACACCGTGCCGGCTTCCTTGCGCAGCTCCCGGATGCGGTCCTCGGAGCGCTTCTGGAACTTGCGGTCGCCGGTGGCGAGGGCCTCGTCGATCATCAGGACGTCGTGGTCCTTGGCCGCGGCGATGGAGAAGCGGAGCCGGGCCGCCATGCCGGAGGAGTAGGTGCGCATGGGCAGGGTGATGAAGTCGCCCTTCTCGTTGATGCCGGAGAAGTCGACGATGTCCTGGTAGCGCTCCTTGATCTCCTCGCGGGACATGCCCATGGCGAGCCCGCCCAATATGACGTTCCGCTCGCCGGTCAGGTCGTTCATCAGGGCCGCGTTGACGCCGAGCAGAGAGGGCTGGCCGTCGGTGTAGACCTTGCCCTGTTCGGCGGGGAGCAGGCCGGCGATGGCGCGCAGCAGCGTCGACTTTCCCGAGCCGTTGGAGCCGATCAGGCCGATGGCCTCACCGCGGTAGGCGACGAAGGAGACGCCGCGCACCGCGTGCACCTTGCGTACCCCGCGCGCCGCGTCGTCGGAGCCCCGCTTGAGGATGCGGCTGAGGGCGGCGGTGGCGCTGCCCTTGCCGCTCTTGGCGCCGTTGACGCGGTAGACGATGTGCAGATCGTCCGCGATGACGGTGGGGATCCGCTCGTCCTGCCTCTGCTCAGCCACGGCCGTACCTCTCCTCCGCCTTCCAGAAGTACACGAAGCCGCCGAGCGCGAACAGCGCGGCCCAGCCGCCCGCGACCGCCCAGACGTGGTCGGGCAGGTACTGCGAGCCGAAGTCGTCGATGAGGGCGAAGCGCATCAGGTCCATGTAGATCGCGGCCGGGTTCCACTGGAGGATGTTGGCGATCCATGCCGGCTTGTCCTCCAGGAAGATCGGGATGGAGAACATCACCCCGGACGCGTACATCCACGTCCGCATCACGAACGGCATCAGCTGCGCGAGGTCGGGGGTCTTGGCGCCCGCCCGGGCCATGATCAGCGCGAGGCCGGTGTTGAAACAGAACTGCAGGACGAGCACCGGCACGATCAGCGCCCAGGACAGGTCCGGGTAATGACCGAAGCCCACCGCGACGGCGAACAGCACGATCATCGAGAACAGCAGCTGCTGGAGCTGCTGCAGGGCGAAGGAGATCGGCAGCGAGGCGCGCGGGAAGTGCAGGGCGCGGACCAGGCCGAGGTTGCCGGAGATCGCGCGCACGCCCGCCATCACCGAGCTCTGCGTGAAGGTGAACACGAACACGCCCGTGACCAGGAACGGGATGTACACCTCGCGGGACATGCCCCGGTCGGCCTCCAGGAGCAGGCCGAAGATGAAGAAGTACACGGCCGCGTTCAGCAGCGGCGTGGCCACCTGCCACAGCTGGCCGAGCTTGGCCTGGCTGTACTGTGCGGTCAGCTTCGCGCGGGAGAAGGCGAGAATGAAGTGCCGCCGGTCCCAGAGCTGACGGACGTACTCGATGAGGGACGGCCGGGCGCCGCTCACGCTCAGCCCGTGCCTGGCGGCGAGCTCCTTCGCCGTGAGGCCCTCGTCGGGCGCCGCGGGCGCGCTCACCGCGGCCGGGGCGTCGTGCGTTGTCTCACTCACTAGTGGAAACTTTCGTCTTCGAGATACGCGGCCTGTGCGGGCCTGCATGAGCCGGGGCCAGGGTACGGCCCCTCCCGGATGGTCCCGGATACGAGCTTGTCAGATGACGGGGGGCCGGCCCAGCCGGGTAAGCCGCCACACCGTACGCCACTTCATGGGCCGGCGGGGGCCGCACGGGGTGGTCCAGCCCTCTCGGAATCCGCCGAACCAGGCCCGCAGGGCCGGGCGGGAGGGACGGCGGACGAGGGTGAGCAGCAGCCACACGCCCAGATAGACCGGGACGAGGAGCGCGGGGAGATTGCGGCGGGCCAGCCAGACGCGGTTGCGGGCGACCATGCGGTGGTAGACCGCGTGCCGTGAGGGAGCGGTCGTGGGGTGGTACAGCACCATGTCGGACCGGTAGTCGATCATCCAGCCCGCGTCGAGGGCCCGCCATGCCAGGTCGGTCTCCTCGTGGGCGTAGAAGAATTCGTCCGGGAGTCCGCCGCAGTCGGCGAAGACGCGGGTGCGGACGGCGTTGGCGCCGCCGAGGAAGGTGGTGACCCGGGAGGAGCGCATCGGGTCGGCGGCACGCAGCCGGGGGACGTGCCGGCGCTGGGTGACGCCGGTCTCGGGGTCGGCTATGCGGAAACTCACGATGCCGAGTTTCGGGTCGGCTTCGAAGGCCTCGCGGCACAGCTCGGCTGTGTCGTGGCTCGCGAGCAGCCCGTCGTCGTCCAGGAACAGCAGGATGTCGACGTCCCGGCCGGCCGGGCCGAAGGCCTCGATGCCGACGTTGCGGCCGCCGGGGATGCCGAGGTTCTCGGGCAGCTCGATCGTGCGGACGCCTTCGGGGACGTCCGGGACGGGCGAACCGTTGCCGACGACGACCACCTCGACCGGGTCGCCGTCCTGCTTGGCGACGGAGTCGAGAAGCGCGCGCAGTTCGTCGGGGCGGTTGCCCATGGTGATGATGACGGCACCGACCTTCATGCCGCTCACTTCAGCCTGCTCGAAGCGAGGATGGACACGAGGTGCAGCAGGGTCTGCACCAGCGCGATGCCGGCCAGCACCGCCACGCCGAGCCGGGAGAAGAACAGGTCGCCGCGCATCTGGTCGACGATCGCCAGGACCAGGATCAGCAGGGACGCCTCGATGCCGAGGATCAGGCGGTGGAACCTCAGGGCGCCGGCGGCCCTGCGGGCCAGTGCCATGCCGGAGGAGCGCATCTCGGAGGCGGCCTCCTTGACCGGCGGCTTTCCGGCCTGGTGCCGGGCGACGCCGACGAGGTCCGTCTCGGCCTTGATGAGGATGGCGCCGAGGGCGGCCAGGGTGCCGAGGAAGGCCCACAGCCAGTCGATGCGGCCGGTGCCCCACAGGTCGGCGGCGCGCAGGCCGAAGCCGGTGAGCACCGCGGCGTCGGTGAGGTAGGCGCCGACGCGGTCGAGGTAGACGCCGTTGAGCGAGTACTGCTTCTTCCAGCGGGCGATCTCGCCGTCGACGCAGTCCAGCAGCAGGTACATCTGGACGCACACCACGCCGAGGACGGCGCCCGGGATCCCCGGCACCAGCAGGGCCGGGGCCGCGAGCACACCGAAGACGGTCATCAGGTACGTGAGCTGGTTGGGCGTGACCCTGGTGTTGACCAGGTAGCGGTCGACCCGCAGGGACACCTCACGCATGTAGAGGCGTCCCATCCAGTGCTCACCGCTGCGCCGGTCCTTCACCCCTGCGGGGTGAACGACGGGGCGTAGTTCAGCTACCGATGGCCTTGACATAGTCGGTGTAGGTGTCCTTGATCTGTTCGGGGTTCAGGTCGAGGTGTTCGAGGATGGTGTAGCGGCCGGGCCGGGTCTCGGGTGCGAACTCGACGGCCCTGACGAACTCGTCCGTGGTGAAGCCGATCTCGTCCGGCAGCACGGGCAGTCCGTGCCGGCGCAGCACCCCGGCCATGTACGCCGACTCCTCGTGCGCTCCGCGCAGCCACATCGCGAAGGCCGCGCCGAGACCGCACTGCTCGCCGTGGGCGGCGGCCCGCTTCGGGTAGAGCAGGTCGAAGGCGTGGTTGATCTCGTGGCACGCCCCGGAGGACGGCCGCGAGTCGCCCGACACCGACATGGCGATGCCGCTGAGGACCAGCGCCTCGGCGAGCACCTGGAGGAAGTCGTTGTCCCCGATGCCGCCCGGGTGCCGCAGCACGGCCTCGCCGGCCTGGCGGGCCATGGCCGCGGCGAGTCCGTCGATCCGCTCGCCCTTGACGCGGCCCGCCAGCTCCCAGTCGGCGATCGCCGAGATGTTGGAGACGGCGTCGCCGATGCCGGCGCGGACGAAGCGGACCGGGGCCTCACGGATGACGTCCAGGTCGATGACGACCGCGATCGGGTTCGGCACACCGTAGGAGCCGCGGCCCGCGTCGTTGTCGAGGGTGGCGACCGGCGAGCACAGGCCGTCGTGGGCGAGGTTCGTGGGCACGGCGACCAAGGGCAGGCCCACGCGTGCCGCGGCGAACTTGGCGCAGTCGATGATCTTGCCGCCGCCGAGGCCGACGACCGCGTCGTAGTGGCCGGCCTTTATGTCGCTCGCCAGCCGGACCGCGTCGTCGAGGGTGCCGCCGCCGACCTCGTACCAGGTGGCGCCGGGCATGCCGGGCGAGATCCGCTCGCGCAGTTTGGCGCCGGAGCCGCCGCTGACTGCGACGGCGAGGCGGCCGGAGTGCGAGATACGCTCGTCGGCGAGGACGCAGGCCAGATCGTCGAGGGCACCCGGGCGGATGTCCACGACGAGCGGCGAGGGGATGAGCCGGGTCAGTACTGGCATGCGATCTCCCGTCCCCGGGCGAGATCGTCGTGGTTGTCGATCTCCACCCACTTGACGTCGCCGATCGGCGCCACGTCGATCCGGAAGCCGCGGTTCACCAGCTCCTGGTAGCCGTGCTCGTAGAACTGCTGCGGGTCGGTCTCCCACACGGTCTTCAGGGCGTCGGCCAGCTCGGGGGCCGCGTCGCCCTCGATGAGGGTGACGCCGATGTACTCGCCCGTGGCCTCGGCGGGATCCATCAGCTTGGTGATCTTCGTCATGCCCTTCTCGGGGTCGACGACGACCTTCATCTCCTCGTCCGCGAGCTGCTTGACCGTGTCCAGGGCGAGGATGATCTTCCTGCCGTCGCCGCGGGCGGCGAGCAGCGTCTTCTCGACGGAGACCGGGTGGACGGTGTCGCCGTTGGCGAGGATCACCCCGTCCTTGAGGGCGTCACGCCCGCACCACAGGGAGTAGGCGTTGTTCCACTCCTCGGCCTTGTCGTTGTCGATGAGAGTGAGCTTGAGGCCGTACTTCGCCTCCAGCGCTTCCTTGCGCGCGTACACGGCCTCCTTGCGGTAGCCGACGATGATCGCGACCTCGGTCAGACCGATCTCGGCGAAGTTGCCGAGGGTGAGGTCGAGAACCGTGGGTTCGCCCTCTATGCCCGCGGGCCCCACCGGCACCAGCGCCTTGGGAAGGCTGTCGGTGTAGGGGCGCAGACGCCGTCCGGCGCCGGCCGCCAGCACGAGGCCGATCATGCGGGTTCTCCTTCATCGTGTACGGCGGGCGCGCCACCCTGGTGGGCGGCCACCCAGAAGCGGATGCTCTCGACGAGCACCACCAGGGACACGGCCACGGCGAGGACCGTGAGCGCGACCGTGAACTGCGAGGCGGTGAGCAGCGCGGCGAGGACGGTGACGAGCAGCGTCCGGCCTTCGTGCCCCCCGATGGAACGCACCAGCCAGGCGGGGGGCGCTCCGGCGTCGCCGCGGATGCGGTACACCGTGTCGTAGTGATGGTAGGCGACCGCCGCCACCAGCCCGAAAGCCGCAGGAAGGGCCCCGTTCACGTCCGCCTTCGCGGCGAGGACCAGGACGGTGCAGTATTCGGCGGCGCGCAGGAACGGGGGAACGAGCCAGTCGAGTGCGCCCTTGAGGGGGCGGGCGACGGCGAGACCCGAGGTCAGGGCGTAGCCGAGGGCCGCGACGATCGGCCAGGGCCCGCCGAAGCCGGTCAGGGCGGCCGTGAGAACGACGGCGAGAGTTCCGAGGAGGGCGAGTGCGGGGGCGGTGAAGCCCGGCAGCTTGCGCACGGGCCTCTTGAGGGCCTGCGCGAAGCCCTGCGCCAGGGGGCCGCTGTCGGCGAGGTCGGCCAGGGCGCCGGCCGCCCGGTCGGTCCGCTGCGCCTTGCGGGTCAGGGAGCGCAGCACCCGGCCCGCCGTCGTGTACGTCGCCGCGAAGGCGCAGCCGATGAGCAGCGCGTAGAAGGTGATGCGGGGGGTGGTGACCGCCGTGAGGACCGCGATCATCGCCCAGCGCTCGCCGATGGGCAGGACGATCATGCGGCGGACCCAGACCGTCCAGCCGACGCTGTCGAGCTTGTCGGAGAGGGCGGCGGTGGGGCTGGTGTTGGCCGTGGCGTCGTGGTTGGCCTCGTTGAAGGAGAAGTCCACGACGTGCCTGCAGGTCTGCAGGACCATGGCGCCGAGGGCGAGGGCCCATACATCGTCATGGCCGCTGCGGGCGGCACCGAGGGCGAGTCCGGCGTAGTAGGCGTACTCCTTGGCCCGGTCGAAGGTGGCGTCCAGCCAGGCGCCGAGCGTGGAGTACTGCAGGTCGTAGCGGGCGAGCTGGCCGTCGGTGCAGTCCAGCACGAAGGAGGCGATCAGCAGGACGCCTGCCGCGACGAAGCCACCGCGGGTGCCGGTGGCCGCGCAGGCCGCCGCCATGAGGGCGGTGAGCAGCGAGGCGGTGGTGACCTGGTTGGGGGTCAGGCCGCGGCGCGCGCACCAGCGGGCGATGTAGCGGGAGTACGGGCTGATGCAGAAGGTGGTGAAGAACCCGTCCCGGGACTTCACGGCCGACTTCAGGCGTACGGCCTCGTCGTCGACGTTCGTCACCGCCTGCCGGGCCTCGTTGCGGGCCTGCGGGTCGGTGGGGACGGCGGCGACGAGGCTGCCCAGCTCGGGGCGGTGCACCGCGGTGCCGTCGGCGTCCAGGGCGGCGAGGACGCGATCGGCGAGGCTGTCGACGAGGGTGGTGCCGCCGCCGGCGGAGTTCTCGCGGGCCATCGCCCGGGTCAGGGCCTGGCGGCCGGCGGGCCGGGCGGTGACGGCGCCCGGGATCGCGGCGAGCGGGAAGCGGGGGTCGGTGAGGCCCAGGCGCAGCGCGTGCACATGACCCACGAACCGGGCGTCGACCAGGGCGACCCGCTCCTCACCCGGAACCTCGGCGAGGAGGGTCTCGGCCTCGGCGGCGTCGGCCGCGACCCGCACGTCGAACCCGAGGGACCGCAGATCGCCCTCGATCGACGATCCGGGGACCGGCTGCCCGGTGAGGATGGCGGTCGACAACCGAATTCACTCCCTGGGTACCGACGCGCCGCGCCGGTGCTGTACATGATGGGGGCGGCCGCGCCGGTGACTCCCGGGCGGCATGTCGGCAGAGGCTATCGGATGCCGGGAAGGCCGTGTTCACCGCCCGTTGGGCGCATCGATCAGCGGAGTTCGCCCGAGCCCTTGCCACGATCATCATCGTGGATCCGGGGCCCGCCCCACAAACCGCGCTCCGCAGACCGGACATCGGGGACATTGCGCAGGGCCCGGCCGGGGCGGCATAGGGTGGACGACCATGACTTGGCTGATCACCGGCGGGGCCGGCTACATCGGGGCCCATGTGGCCAGGGCCATGACCGGGGCCGGGGAGCGCGTCCTCGCCCTGGACGACCTGTCCGCCGGGGTGCCCGCGCGGCTCCCGTCCGAGGTCCCGCTCGTACGGGGCTCCTCGCTCGACGGGGGACTGCTGAAGCGGGTCTTCGCCGAGCACGGGGTGACGGGTGTGGTGCATCTCGCGGCCCGCAAGCAGGTCGCCGAGTCCGTCGCGCAGCCGACGCGCTACTACCGGGAGAACGTCGGCGGCCTGGCGACCCTGCTGGACGCGGTCGCCGAGGCCGGGGTCCGGCGCTTGGTGTTCTCCTCGTCGGCGGCGGTGTACGGCGACCCCGGCGTGGACCTCATCACGGAGGACACGCCCTGCGCGCCGGTGAACCCCTACGGCGAGACCAAGCTCGCCGGGGAGTGGCTGGTGCGGGCGGCGGGCCGGGCGCACGGGATCTCCACCGTGTGTCTGCGCTACTTCAACGTGGCGGGCGCGGCCGCGCCCGAGCTGGCCGACACCGGCGTCTTCAACATCGTCCCGATGGTCTTCGACCGGCTGACCCGGGACGAGGCCCCGAGGATCTTCGGGGACGACTACCCGACGCCGGACGGCACCTGTGTCCGTGACTACATCCACGTAGCCGACCTGGCCGAGGCGCACCTCGCGGCGGCCCGGCGCCTGGCCGAGGGCGGGGGCACGGGAGACCTGACGGTCAACGTCGGGCGCGGGGAGGGCGTCTCGGTCCGCGAGCTGATCACGGTCATCGGCGAGGTCACCGGCGACCGGCGGCCCCCGGTCGTCGAGGAGCGCCGCCCCGGGGACGCCCCGCGGGCGGTCGCCTCGGCGGCCCGGGCGGCTGCGGAACTCGGCTGGACCGCCCGGCGCGGGGTGCGCGAGATGATCGAGTCGGCCTGGCGGGGCTGGCTGCTGCGCCACGGTTCCTGACCCGCCCGGGGTGCTGACCCCGGCAACGTTTCCCCAGGTCAAGGCACATGACAACGGTGTTCAGTGCCGCGTTGCGGATACCCCCTCCCCGTAGTTCACTGGGCTGCCCGAGCACGAATCAGGCGGACGCAGGAGGGTGACGTTTCATGGGGGCTGGGCACGATCACGGGCACGCGCACGGCGCGGCCGGCGGTACGGCGACCTCGGCGTATCGCGGCAGGCTGCGGGGGGCGCTGGCGATCACGCTCGGCATCGTCGTCGTCCAGGTCGTCGGTGGGATCCTCGCCGACTCGCTCGCGCTCGTCGCGGACTCGGCGCACATGGCGACGGACGCACTGGGCCTGGCCATGGCGCTGCTCGCCATCCGCTTCGCGAACCGCCCCCCGAGCGACCGCGCCACCTTCGGCTACGCCCGCGCCGAGATCCTCGCCGCCCTGGCCAACTGCCTGCTGCTGCTCGGGGCCGGGGGCTACGTCGTGTACGAGTCGGTACAGCGCTTCATCACTCCGGCGGACACCGAGGGCCGGCTCGCCCTCCTGTTCGGTGTGATCGGCCTGGTCGCGAACCTGGTGTCGCTGTCGCTGCTGATGCGCGGCCAGAAGGAGAGCCTGAACGTGCGCGGCGCGTTCCTGGAGGTGGCGGCGGACGCCCTGGGTTCCGTCACGGTGATCATCTCGTCCCTGGTGATCATGCTCACCGGCTGGCAGCCCGCCGATCCGATCGCCTCGCTGGTCATCGCGCTGATGATCGTGCCCCGGACGTGGAAGCTGCTGCGCGAGACGCTCGACGTACTGCTGGAGGCGGCCCCCAAGGGCGTCGACATGGCGGAGGTGCGGGCGCACATACTCGCCACCGACGGTGTGCACGACGTCCACGACCTGCACGCCTGGACGATCACCTCCGGCATGCCGGTGCTCTCCGCCCACGTGGTCGTCAGCTCCGAGGCGCTGAACGCGATAGGCCACGAGAAGATGCTCCACGAGCTCCAGGACTGCCTCGGCGACCACTTCGACGTGGAGCACTGCACCTTCCAGCTCGAGCCGAGCGGGCACGCGGAGCACGAGGCGCGTCTTTGCCACTGACGCGCCGGTTCCTGAGGCGCATGTGGCTGGTGGGGCGCACTCCGCCCTGCGTGCGCCGGGTAACGCAGCCCTCCGGCGCGCGCCCCGGCCCTGGCTCTCACAGCACCCGCGGGGACGATTTCCGGCCCATCGGGCCGGGCACGCTCCCCTCCTGGGTCCCTCTTCCGGCACCCGAGCGGCGCCGTCCGCGCTCCGCCTCACCGTGCGGGACATGCGGGCTCGCAGCGAAGTGCCGGGAGTGCCGGATTCGTACGGCAGACTTGGGGCGCGAAGACCGATGTGAAGGATGGGTATGCCGATCACACCTGCCACCGCGACGCACAGCCCGTCGAGCGGCACCGCAGACGCGATTTTGCTGGAACTGGTCGACGAGGACGGCGTGACGATCGGCACCGCGGAGAAGCTCGCCGCCCACCAGCCGCCCGGACAACTGCACCGCGCGTTCTCCGTGTTCCTCTTCGACGAGTACGGCCGGCTGCTGCTGCAGCAGCGCGCGCTGGGCAAGTACCACTCCCCCGGCGTGTGGTCCAACACCTGCTGCGGCCACCCCTACCCGGGTGAGGCGCCCTTCGCGGCGGCGGCGCGGCGCACGTTCGAGGAGCTCGGCGCCTCCCCGTCCCTGCTGGCCGAGGCGGGCACGGTCCGCTACAACCACCCGGACCCGGAGTCGGGGTTGGTGGAGCAGGAGTACAACCACCTCTTCGTCGGCATGGTGCAGGCCGTGCTGCGGCCGGATCCGGAGGAGGTCGCGTCGACGGCGTTCGTGACCCCGCCGGAGCTGGCGGAGCGGCACGCCAAGGACACCTTCTCGTCCTGGTTCATGACCGTTCTGGACGCGGCCCGGCCTGCGATCAGGGAGCTGACGGGTACGTCGGCCGGCTGGTGACGCGGGGTCCGGACAGGGCCTAGGAGAAGGGCGCGGGTTCGAGCGGCAGGGCGGCCCAGATCACCTTGCCGCCGCTCGCGGTGTACTCGACCTCGCAGAGGCCGCCCGCCTCCCGGGTGATCTCGCGCACCAGGAGCAGCCCGCGGCCGCCCGTCCGGCCGTGGTCGGCCTCCAGGGCCGTGGGCCGGTACGGGTGGTTGTCCTCCACGGACAGGCGCAGCCACTCGGCGCCGACGGCCACCTCCACGGCGATCGTCGGCGACAGCACCGCCGCGTGCTTCACGGCGTTCGTCACCAGCTCGGAGACGATCAGCAGCAGCCCTTGGGCCAGGTCGTCCGAGACGGGCACGCCCTGACGCAGCAGCAGGTCCCGTACCGCGTGCCGGGCCTGCGGGACCGAGGCGTCGACCGCCGGTGCGGTGAACCTCCAGACCCCTTCGTACGGCAGCGGATCCGCGGGCCCGGGGCCGAGGGGCGCCGCGCCGCCCTCTGGGCGTGGGCCGAACCCACGCCCGTCGTCGTCCATCGTCCGGTCGCCACCCTCGCGTTCGATTGTCGCCACACGTCGAGTGTTGGTAACGATGCGCTCCCGACCCCGGGGCTGAACACAAGTCAGCAACTATCGAGCGCTTCTGACCGTTGGCGTATGACACGGTCAGTTGTGGGACTGGTCCTGTCCCTGTTGTGCCGTCTCGGCGAACTATTCGGGTTGTACGGGTTTGGCATGCGGATAGCATCCGGCGCATGGAGCCGCAGTTGCAGTACGGCGTGACCGACTCGGTCGCGACGGTCGTCATCCGCAATCCGGAGAAGCGCAACGCCATGACGGCCGCGATGTGGGGCGCCCTGCCGCCGCTGCTGGAGGAGCTCGCGGGCGATTCCTCCGTGCGGGCGCTGGTGCTCACCGGCGAGGGCGGGACGTTCTGCGCCGGGGCCGACATCTCGACGCTGCGGGTCGCGCCGGAGGAGGCGCAGGGGCTGGCCGTGCGGGCCGAGGAGGCTCTGGCCGGTTTCCCGAAGCCGACACTGGCGGCGGTCCGGGGGCACTGCGTAGGTGGCGGGGCACAGTTGGCGGCGGCCTGTGATCTGCGGTTCGCCGAGGAGGGGGCGTTGTTCGGGGTGACGCCCGCGAAACTCGGCATCGTGTATCCGGCGTCCTGGACCCGGCGGCTGGTGTCCCTGGTGGGGCCGGCCACCGCCAAGTATCTGCTGTTCTCCGGGGAGCTGATCGACGCGGAGCGGGCGCTGCGCACCGGTCTGGTCGACGAGGTGCTGCCCGAGGGTGAACTCTCCAAGCGTGCCGCCGAGTTCACTCGGAGCCTGGTGTCCCGATCGCAGCTGACGCAGGCGGCGGCGAAGGAGTTCGCGGACGGGCGTGCGGACCGGGACGCGTACTGGGCCGGGCAGGCGCGCGGGAGCGGCGACACCGCGGAGGGCGTCGCCGCGTTCCTGGAGCGCAGGCAGCCGCGGTTCCGCTGGAGCGTGCCTAGGTCAGGATGACGTCGGCGTGCGACCGGAGCAGGTCGACGATGTGGGCGGGTGCCTTCTCGGGTGATCCGGCGTCGTAGGGCGGCTGTGGGTCGTACTCGGTGGCGAGCTGGACGATCTGTGCGTGGTCGTCGCCCGCGATGCGGCCGAGCAGGGTCAGTCCCATGTCGATGCCGGAGGAGACGCCGGCCGCGGTGACGTACTTGCCGTCGGTGACGACGCGCTCCCCCGTGGGCTCGGCGCCGTACAGCTTCAGCTCGTCCAGGGCCAGCCAGTGGGAGGTCGCGCGGCGGCCCCGGAGGAATCCGGCGGCGGCGAGCAGCAGCGAGCCGGTGCACACGGACGTCGTCCAGGTGCTGGTGGCGTCCGCGGTGCGCAGCCAGGTGAGCAGAGGCCCGTCGGCCGCCAGCGGGAGCGGGCCGGGACCGCCGGGGACGACGATGATGTCGGGGTTCGGCACGTCGGCCAGGGTACGGTCGGCGACGAGCGCGAGGTTGCCCGAGTCGTTCCGGACGGGGCCGGTCTCCTCGGCGACGAAGACGGTCTCCGCGTCCGGGAGGCGGCCGAGGGTCTCGTACGGACCCACGGCGTCGAGGGCGGTGAAGCCTTCGTAGAGGACGATGGCGATCTGCATGAGGTCCCTTCGGTCGGTGCGGTGGTTGCGGAGTGGTCGACTGGCCCGGGCGCCGAGGTCGGGCTTCCGTTCAGGGCGCCGTGGCGGGGCGGAAGCGGCGGCGGTACTCCGCCGGGGGCGCGCCGAGGGCCTTGACGAAGGCGCGGCGCATGGCCTCGGGGGTGCCGTAGCCGCTGGTGCGGGAGATCTCCTCGATGCCGTCGGCGGTGTCCTCCAGCAGGCGGCGGGCGTGTTCGAGGCGGACACGGTCCACGTAGCGGCCCGGTGTCATGCCGGTCTCGGCGCGGAAGGCGCGGGCGAAGTGGCGGGGCGAGAGGCGGGCGCGGGCGGCGAGGGTTTCGACGCAGAGGTCCGCGTCCGGGTGGCCGGTGATCCACTGCTGGACGGCCCGCAGGGGCTCGCGGTGGGCGGTCTGGGCCGCCAACTGGGCGCTGAACTGGGCCTGGTTCCCGGGCCGGCGCAGGAACACCACCAGGTGGCGGGCGATGGTGAGGGCGGCGTCCCGGCCCAGGTCCTCCTCGACCAGGGCGAGGGCGAGGTCGATGCCGGCGGTGACCCCGGCCGAGGTGGCGATGTGCCCGTCGCGTACGTAGACGGGGTCGGGGTCGATCTCGACGGCCGGGTGGTCGCGGGCGAGCCGGTCGCAGTACGCCCAGTGGGTCGTGGCGCGGCGGCCGTCCAGGAGACCCGCCTCGGCGAGCACGGCCGCACCGGTGCACACGGAGACCAGGCGGGCGGCACGCGGCCCGTGCTCGCGCACCCAGTCGACCAGGCGCGGGTCGGGCCGCAGGCTGCCCGTTCCGCCGGGGACGAGGAGGATGTCCGGGTCGGCCGCGGTGGTCAGGGACTCGTCGGGTACGAGGGTCAGGCCGCTGGTGGTCCGCACGGGCGCGCCGTCCAGGGACGCCGTGCTGATCCGGTACGCGCCCGGGGAGAGCAGGTCCGCGCCCGCGAAGACCTCCACGGGCCCGGTGACGTCGAGACTCTGCAGGCCGTCGAAGAGGACGACGAGAACCGTGCGCTGGGCCATGCCCTCGATTCTTCGCCGGTCCCGAGCATGACCGCAATGACGGGTCCCCCACCTTTCCTGCCATACGGCTCCGCCGTGCGGGACACCGGCCCGGAAGCCGTACCAAGCGGTTGGTAACCTACCCGGCATGACGAGTGCCGCCCTGGAACCGCGCGCCGGCCGACGCTGCCAGCACGTGCTCAACTCCCTGCACGCGACGCACTACTTCTCGCCGGACCTGGGACGGGAGCTGGGTGCCGTCGGCGTCTGCGACCCCCACGCCGTGAACTTCGCCGTGCGGGCCGCCGCCCTCGGGCCGGTCGGGGCCGGGGCGGTGGCAGCCGCCTTCTACAACTACAAGTACGAGCTGGTGGCCCGGCACGTGCCGGCCGTGTGGGAGACGGCCACGCCTGGGCAGGTGCTGGCAGCACGCGTGCGTGCGGTCGACGCGACCCTGCGCCGCCTGCTGGGCGAAGAGGCACTGGCGTCGGCGGAGATGGCCGAGGCCGCGCGGCTCGCCCTGCGCGCCGCCGAGGCCTGTGGGCGCGGAGCGAGGCCGCTGTACGCCGCCCATGCGGACCTGCCCGTGCCCGAGGAGGCGCACCTCGCGTACTGGCACGCGGCGACGCTGCTGCGCGAGCACCGGGGCGACGGGCATCTGGCCGTGCTGATGTCGGCGGGGCTGGACGGTCTCGAGGCGATGGTGACCCACACGGCGACCGGCAAGGGCATGACGCCGAAGTGGGTGTTCACCACCCGCGGCTGGAGCCAGGAGGAGTGGGACGCGGCGGCGGACCGGCTGCGGGAACGCGGGCTGCTGGACCAGGCCTGTGAACTCACGGAGCGCGGCCTCGCCCTGCGCGAGGAGATCGAGCAGGAGACCGACCGCCTCGACCGGGCGCCGTACGAGCACCTGGGGCCGGAGGGCGTGGCCCGGCTGACCGAGCTGGGGGCGTCGTTCGCCCGGGCGGCCGTCACGGCGGGGGCCTATCCGGTGGGGCTGTTCGGCAAGCGGTGAGGCGCGCTCCGCTGCGGCTGCGAGACCCGCGTCGGGCATGGGTGTTCGGTCGTGACGCATGGTGAGGCGTCTGCGAGGTACCCGCTCTTCACCGGCCGGTGCGGCCGGAGTGGAGAAAGGGGAATTTCGTGTTCCGTGCTATCGCAGACGTGCTGCGCCAGATCGGCGGCGCCATCGCCACCGTGGTGACGCTTCCTTTCCGGGCCCTGGCCCGGCTCTTCGGCGGGGCCTCGTCCTCGACCCGCAGCCGCAGGGCCTGATTCGGATTTCCGACCTGCCGGGGTCGCCCTGATCCCCGAGTGTCGGTGTCACCTGCCACAATTGCCGCGCAACCTCAGTGGAGAAGGCGGTACGGGATCGTGACGACACCCGGGTCCATCGAAGTAGGGTCCATCGAAGGCAGGATCGCCGAGGAACTCGGCGTAAGGGAGCGGCAGGTCAGGGCTGCCGTGGAGCTGCTCGACGGCGGTTCTACGGTGCCCTTCATCGCCCGCTACCGCAAGGAAGCGACCGAGATGCTCGACGACGCGCAGCTGCGCACGATCGAGGAGCGGCTGCGCTATCTGCGGGAGCTGGAGGAGCGGCGGGCGGCGATCCTGGACTCGGTGCGCGAGCAGGGCAAGCTCACCGAGGAGCTGGAGGCCCGGATCCGGGGCGCCGAGACAAAGGCCCGCCTGGAGGACGTCTACCTCCCGTACAAGCCCAAGCGGCGCACCAAGGCGCAGATCGCGCGCGAGGCCGGTCTCGAGCCGCTGGCGGAGGGGCTGCTCGGCGATCCGAGCGTCGAGCCCCTCGCCGCGGCCGCCGCGTTCGTCGACGCCGGCAACGGCGTGGCCGATCCGCAGGCCGCCCTCGACGGTGCCCGGGCGATCCTCACCGAGCGGTTCTCCGAGGACGCCGACCTGATCGGCGAGTTGCGCGAGCGGATGTGGGTGCGGGGGCGGCTGGCCGCCAAGGTGCGGGACGGCAAGGAGGAGGCGGGGGCGAAGTTCGCCGACTACTTCGACTTCGCCGAGCCGTTCACGGAACTGCCCTCGCACCGCATCCTCGCGATGCTGCGCGGCGAGAAGGAGGAGGTCCTCGACCTCGTCCTGGAACCTGAGGAGCCGACGGACGGACCGTCGTCGTACGAGGGGATCGTCGCCAACCGGTTCGGGATCGCCGACCGGGGCCGCCCCGGCGACAAGTGGCTCACCGACACGGTCCGCTGGGCGTGGCGCACCCGCATCCTCGTCCACCTCGGCATCGACCTCAGGCTGCGGCTGCGCACGGCCGCCGAGGACGAGGCGGTGCGGGTCTTCGCGGCGAACCTGCGCGACCTGCTGCTCGCCGCCCCGGCCGGCACGCGCGCGACGCTCGGCCTGGACCCCGGTTTCCGTACCGGCGTGAAGGTCGCCGTGGTCGACGCGACCGGCAAGGTCGTCGCCACGGACGTCATCCACCCGCACGTCCCGGCCAACCGCTGGGACGAGGCCATCGCCAAGCTGGCCCGGCTCGCCGAGGAGCACGCGGTCGAGCTGATCGCGATCGGCAACGGCACGGCGTCCCGCGAGACCGACAAGCTCGCCGGGGAACTGATCGCCAAGCACCCGGAGTTGAACCTCACCAAGGTGATGGTCTCCGAGGCCGGCGCGTCCGTGTACTCGGCGTCCGCGTTCGCCTCCCAGGAGCTGCCCGACATGGACGTGTCGCTGCGCGGCGCCGTGTCGATCGCCCGACGGCTCCAGGACCCGCTGGCCGAGCTGGTGAAGATCGACCCGAAGTCGATCGGTGTCGGCCAGTACCAGCACGACCTGTCCGAGGTGAAGCTGTCGCGCTCGCTGGACGCGGTGGTGGAGGACTGTGTGAACGGCGTGGGCGTGGACGTCAACACGGCGTCGGCGCCGCTGCTTTCCCGGGTCTCCGGCATCACCTCGGGGCTCGCCGAGAACATCGTGGCGCACCGGGACCAGAACGGACCGTTCACGTCCCGCGGCGAGCTGAAGAAGGTGGCGCGGCTCGGCCCGAAGGCCTACGAGCAGTGCGCGGGCTTCCTGCGGATCCGCGGCGGCGACGATCCGCTGGACGCCTCCAGCGTGCACCCGGAGGCCTACCCGGTCGTCCGGCGCATGGTGAAGACGGCCGGGCAGGAGGTCGCCGCGCTCATCGGGAACACCTCCGTGCTGCGGTCGCTGAAGCCGCAGGACTTCGTGGACGAGTCGTTCGGTCTGCCGACCGTCACCGACATCCTCAAGGAACTGGAGAAGCCCGGCCGCGACCCGCGCCCGGCGTTCAAGACGGCCGCCTTCAAGGAGGGCGTCGAGAAGATCTCCGACCTGGCGGCCGGGATGATCCTGGAGGGCGTGGTGACGAATGTCGCCGCCTTCGGGGCGTTCGTCGACGTCGGCGTCCACCAGGACGGCCTGGTGCACGTCTCCGCGATGTCGAAGACCTTCGTGAAGGACCCCCGGGACGTGGTGAAGCCGGGGGACATCGTCAAGGTGAAGGTCCTCGATGTCGACATCCCGCGCAAGCGGATCTCCCTGACGCTGCGCCTGGACGACGAGGCGGCTTCGCAGGGGCAGGGCGACGGGTCCGGCGAGCGCCGGCAGCGCGGCGGGCGTCCCCCGCAGCAGCGCCAGGGCGGCGGTCGCGGGGGCCAGGGCGGCGGTTCGCGTCAGGCGCCGCCGGCCAACGGCGCGATGGCCGACGCGCTGCGCCGGGCCGGGCTGGTGAATCCGAAGAACGGCAAGCGCTGACGGCTCCGCCGCGCAGACGGTGGGGAGCTGCGGGTCCGCCGCGGCCGGCGCAGTTCCCCACGCCCCCGAAGAGGCGCTTGGAGCCTCTTCGGACCTAGAGTGATCTGCATGTTCACTTCGCGTGTCCTCACCTGGGACGTGTCCGGCAGCCGGGGGCTCGAGACCGCCTGGGTGCAGCGCGGGGACGGCGTGCTCCGGGCGCGCGGACGGGCCGTCGGGACCGATCCGGAGCCCTACTGGGTCACGTACGACCTCGACGCGGCCGACGGGTTCGTGACCCGTCGGCTGCGGGTGACGGTCGAGTCCGCCGGCGGAAGCCGCACGCTCGACCTGCGGCACGACGGCGGGGGCGGGTGGACCGCGAACGACGAGCGGTTTCCGGAGGTCGACGGCGCCCTCGACTGCGATCTCGGGCTGTCCCCGCTCACCAACACCATGCCGGTGCTCCGGCACGGCCTCCATCGGGCGCCGGGCGAACTGGAGTTCCTGATGGCCTGGGTGTCCGTGCCGGACCTGACGCTGCGCCCGTCGCGGCAGACGTACACGCATCTCGGACCGGGACGGGTCCGCTATGCCTCCGGTGGCTTCCGCAGCGACCTGGAGTTCGACGAGGAGGGGTACGTCGTGGACTACCCCTCCCTGGCGACCCGTCTGGCGGCGGCCCCTTAGGGTCCTGGTAGCGGAGCCACCTGGGCGCTTCGGCAACGCGGCGAGGCGCGGTGCCGGGCCGCGCGACCCGGGCGGGCACAGTGGAAGGACCCCTCAGCGCTCGGTCACCTTGCCGTCCGCCACCTCCAGGCGGCGTGTCACGTGTACGGCGTCCAGCATGCGCCGGTCGTGGGTGACCAGCAGGAGCGTGCCCTCGTAGGCGTCGAGGGCCGACTCCAGCTGCTCGATGGCGGGCAGGTCGAGGTGGTTCGTGGGCTCGTCTAGGACGAGAAGGTTGACGCCCCGGCCCTGGAGCAGCGCCAGCGCGGCTCTGGTGCGTTCACCCGGGGAGAGGGTCGCCGCCGGGCGCAGGACGTGGTCCCTTCTGAGGCCGAACTTGGCCAGCAGGGTGCGGACCTCGGCCGGTTCGGTGTCCGGGACAGCCGCGCGGAAGGCGTCGAGCAGGGACTCCTGGCCGTGGAACAGATCGCGGGCCTGGTCGACCTCGCCCAGCAGGACGCCCGAGCCGAGCGCGGTGTGCCCGACGTCCAGCGGGACGCGGCCGAGCAGGGCGGCGAGCAGCGTGGACTTGCCGGCGCCGTTCGCGCCCGTCACCGCCACCCGGTCCGCCCAGTCGATCTGGAGGGAGACCGGGCCGAGGACGAAGCCGTCGCGGCGCACCTCGGCGTCCCGCAGAGTCGCGACGACGGCGCCCGAGCGCGGGGCCGACGCGATCTCCATGCGCAGTTCCCACTCCTTGCGCGGTTCCTCGACGGTCTCCAGCCGCTCGATCATGCGTTGGGTCTGCCGGGCCTTCGCGGCCTGCTTCTCGCTGGCTTCGCTGCGGAACTTGCGGCCGATCTTGTCGTTGTCGCCGCCCGCCTTGCGGCGCGCGTTCTTCACTCCCTTGTCCATCCAGGAGCGCTGCATCTGCGCGCGGTCCTGGAGCGCCGCCTTCTTGTCGGCGTACTCCTCGTACTCGTCGCGGGCGTGCCGGCGGGCAACGTCCCGCTCCTCCAGGTAAGCCTCGTAGCCGCCGCCGTAGAGGTTGATCTGCCGCTGGGCGAGGTCGAGTTCGAGGACCTTGGTGACGGTGCGGGTGAGGAACTCGCGGTCGTGGCTGACGACGACCGTGCCGGCGCGCAGGCCGCTCACGAAGCGTTCGAGGCGCTCCAGACCGTCCAGGTCGAGGTCGTTGGTCGGCTCGTCGAGGAGGAAGACGTCGTAGCGGGACAGCAGCAGGGAGGCGAGGCCGGCGCGGGCCGCCTGGCCGCCTGACAGGGACGTCATCGGCTGGTCCAGGCCGACCGCGAGGCCGAGGGAGTCGGTGACCTCCTCGGCGCGTTCGTCGAGGTCGGCGCCGCCGAGGCCGAGCCAGCGCTCCAGGCTCGTGGCGTAGGCGTCGTCGGCGCCGGGCGCCCCGTCGACCAGGGCCTGGGTCGCCTCGTCCATGGTCCGCTGGGCCTCGGCGACGCCGGTGCGGCGGGCCAGGAACGCCCGTACGGTCTCGCCGGGGCGGCGGTCCGGCTCCTGCGGGAGGTGGCCGACGGTGGCGGTCGGCGGGGCCAGGCGCAGCTCCCCCTGCTCGGGCGCGGTGAGGCCGGCGAGCATCCTCAGCAGGGTGGACTTGCCCGCACCGTTGGCCCCGACCAGGCCGATCACGTCGCCTGGGGCGACGACGAGGTCGAGTCCGGTGAACAGGGAGCGGTCGCCGTGGCCGGCGGCGAGGTTCTTGGCGACGAGGGTGGCAGTCATCAGAGCGCCGATCCTAATGGGCCGCTCAGTGGGTCACGGCCGTCACCAGGACGCTGGTGGAGGTGCGCGCCACGACGAAGGACCGCCCCCTGACCGCCTTCGCGTCGAGGGCGACTCGGTGGCGGCCCGGTTGGAGGACGCCGTCGAAGAGTTCGTGGGTGTGGCTGCGGGAGAGCCGGTCGAGGCGGTACGCGGTGAGGGTGACCCGGCAGGCGGAGGTGACCTCGACGTCCGCACCGTCGCCGTCGGCGGTCAGGCCGGTGAGGCGGCGCTGCCCGGCCGGGCTGTGGTCCAGGGCGTGCTCGATCTGGGCGACGAGGAGGGGCACGATCGGGGCGAGGCCGTCGACGCAGGCGACCGGGACCCCGGCGCGTTCGAAGGCCCGGCGGACGGCGGCGCGTTCCCGCTCGCCGGTGCCCTGGCCGAAGGCGACGGCGCCGTAGCGGCGCAGTTCGTCGGCGGGTACTCCGTGGGCGTCATGGGCGATGTCGGCACCGACGCCGATGGTGCGTAACGCCGCGGCGAGTCTGGCGAGGACGGCGACACGGGCGCCGATCAGCAGGACGCGGCGGCGGACGTCGGGGGCGGAGCCGTTCAGCAGGGCGCTCAGGGCCGCCCGGTACTCGGCGCCGGGGAAGCGGAACGGGCCGATGCCGCGGAAGCCGTTGAGGTCCAGATCGGCGTGTTCGCCGGTCTGCCAGGCGAAGTCCCGCCAGATGAAGTCCTCGCCGTCCCGCTGGATGACCGCGGTGACGGCGCCGCAGGCCAGGTCCTCGCACTCGGGACAGCCGTAGACGACGTACCGGCCGCCGGGCAGGGGGGCCGGGCTCTCCAGGAGCAGGCTGCGGACCTGCGCGGTGAAGATCGCGGGTGGGACGTCGGAGGCGAGCGGGGAGACCGCGTCGAGGTCGGAGAGCTGGAACAGCAGCGGGCGTCCGTCGACGATGAAGTCCACGAAGTCCCGGTGGACCTGGTAACCACCGTCGGTGAGGACTCCCCCGGCCCGCATCGCGGGAGCCAGGCCGAAGGTCGCGTACTCGGCACACATGCTGTGAGTATCCCCGCACAAGGGGTGATGTCAGCACGGCATGACACATTCCGCTACGGTCCGGGCATGTCGAGTGAGCTGAGTGACGGGATCGTGGTCGTCGGTGGTGGGGTCGTCGGGCTGACGACCGCCGTGGTTCTCGCCGAGCGGGGGCACCGGGTGCGGGTGTGGACGCGGGACGCCGTCGAGGCGACCACCTCCGCCGTCGCGGGTGCGCTGTGGTGGCCGTACCGCATCGAGCCGGTCGCGCTCGCACGGGCGTGGGCACTGCGGTCGCTGGAGGTGTACGAGGAGCTGGCGGCGGGGACCGAGCGGGCCGGCGTACGCATGGCCGAAGGGGTACTGGGTGACACCCGGCTCGACGAGGTCTCCGGGTGGTTGGCGGGGCGGGTGCCGGGGCTGCGGGCCACGACGGCCGGGGAGTACGCCGGGACGGGCGTCAGGGCGCGGCTGCCGCTGATCGACATGCCGGTTCATCTGCCGTGGCTGCGGAAGCGGTTCGTCGCCGCGGGCGGGGTGGTGGAGGCGCGTACGGTGTCCTCCTTCGCGGAGGCCGACGCGCCGGTCGTGGTCAACTGCACGGGGCTCGCGGCGCGGGAACTGGTGCCGGATCCCTCCGTGCGTCCGGTGCGCGGGCAACTGGTCGTGGTGGAGAACCCGGGGATCGACACCTGGCTCGTCTCCAGCGACGCGGCCGGGCAGTACGCGTACATGTTCCCGCAGCCGGGCGGGCTCGTCCTCGGCGGTACGACCGAGGAGGACGCCTGGTCCCTGGAGCCCGACCCCGCCACGGCCGAGGCGATCGTCCGGCGCTGCGCCGAGCTGCGGCCGGAGATCGCCGGGGCGCGGGTACTGGAGCACCGGGTGGGGCTGCGCCCCGTCCGGGACACGGTGCGCCTGGACCGCGAGGAACTCCCGGACGGGCGCCTGCTGGTGCACAACTACGGCCACGGGGGCGCGGGCGTCACGGTGGCCTGGGGCTGCGCGCAGGAGGCGGCGCGGCTGGCCACCGGCTGAGAGCGGCCGCAGCGCTGCCGGGTGACATCCGGCTGACGGCGGTCGCGCTTCCGCTGCCGGACAGGCCCGGCGACGGTTCCGGACCGACAGGGCGACAGCCCTGAGCGGCAGGCCCACGGCCGACGGGCACGAGCCGACCCGGCTGAGAGGAGCCGAGCCGCCTGGCCTCGGTCCCCGGCCGAAGACGTTCGCCGTCGGGCCCGTCCGGTCGGCATCGACCTGGCCCACCTCAGCCGAAACGGCGGAACCGGGCGGCCCGAGCCGCCCGGTTCTCCGCTCAGTGCTTGCCGACCGGGTCTCCCTCCACGTCCGGGCCGCGGCCCGGGCCCACGCGGAACTCGAAATCGCCGTCGTACTTCCTGTGGCCCTCGATGACGGCCAGTTCGACGGCCTCCGAGCCCATCTGCTCGCGGACGATCACCGGGTCGCGGCGCAGGTCGCGCATGAGGGCGACGCACATGAAGATCATCACGATGACGAACGGGGCCGCCGCGAGGATCGTGAGGTTCTGCAGACCCGTCAGGGCGTCGCCCTGGCCGCTGCCGACCAGCAGCATGATCGCGGCCACCGCACCGGTGACCACACCCCAGAACACGACCACCAGACGGCCCGGTTCGAGCGCGCCCTTCTGCGACAGGGTGCCCATGACGATCGAGGCCGCGTCGGCGCCGGAGACGAAGAAGATGCCGACGAGGATCATCACCAGCAGGCTCGTGACGGTGGCGAGGGGGAACTGCTGGAGCACGTCGAAGAGCTGGCCCTCCGGGGTCGCCTCCTTGCCGAGCCGGCCCTGCTCCTGCATCTTCATCGCCGAGCCGCCGAAGATCGCGAACCAGAGCAGGCTCACCGTGCTGGGGACGAGGATGACACCGCCGACGAACTGCCGGATCGTCCGGCCCCGGCTGATCCGGGCGATGAACATGCCGACGAACGGCGTCCAGGAGATCCACCACGCCCAGTAGAAGACGGTCCAGCTGCTCAGCCAGTCCGCGACGCCCTTGCCGCCGCTGGCCTCCGTGCGCCCGGCCAGCTGGGGCAGGTCGCCGAGGTACGCGAAGACGGACGTGGGCAGCAGGTCGAGCACGATGATGGTGGGGCCCGCCACGAACACGAACAGGGCCAGCACCAGCGCCAGCACCATGTTGGTGTTGGACAGCCACTGGATGCCCTTCTCCACACCGGAGATCGCGGACGCGACGAAGGCCAGGGTCAGCACCGCGATGATCGCGACGAGCAGCCCGGTACTCACCTTGTCCATCCAGTTCAGCTCCTGCATACCGGAGCCGATCTGCAGCGCGCCGAGCCCCAGGGAGGCGGCGGAGCCGAAGACGGTCGCGACGATCGCGATGATGTCGATGACGCGCCCGGCGGCGCCGTTCGCGTGCTTCTTGCCGATGAGCGGGGTGAAGACGGCGCTGATGGTCTGCCTGCGCCGCCTGCGGAAGGTGCTGTAGGCGATGGCGAGCCCGGCAACCGCGTAGATCGCCCAGGGATGGAGCGTCCAGTGGAACAGGGTGGTGGCCATGGCCGTCTGCATGCGTTCGCCGGAGTCGGCCGGGTCGGTGCCCGGCGGGGCCGTGCCGTAGTGCGACAGCGGCTCGCTCACGCCGTAGAACATCAGGCCGATGCCCATGCCCGCGCTGAACATCATCGCGACCCAGGACACCGTGCGGAATTCGGGCTCCTCGCCCTCCGCCCCCAGGTGGATACGGCCGTAGCGGCTGATCGCGAGCCAGAGGGCGAAGACGACGAAGCCGGAGGCGGCGAGCATGAACGCCCAGCCGCCGTTGTGCATCAGCCCGCTGAGCAGGCTGGTGGAGACGTCTTCGAGCGAATCGGTCGCCGCGGCGCCCCAGACCACGAACGCGAGGGTGAGTACCGCCGTGACGCCGAAGACGATCCGGTCGGTCCGGGGCCTCTCCTGGCCGGGGAGGCCCGCTTCCGAACCCGGCAGCGCGCCTCCCGCATGGGGATCCTTGTCGCTTGGTCGGTCGTGCGTCACAGGCGGCACCTTTCATAGGAACGTAGGAGAGACGTAAGTCCTCCGTAACGCCCCTACCACGTATGGCGCAAATTCACCCCCCTCAACATTGCGTTTCGGACTCGGCCGCCGTCAGGTGGTACGTGGCCCGCTCGTCGAGCAGCAACGGCACGAGCGCCCGCAGGGGCTGGCGCAGGGGCACGAGCACGCCCTCGCCGTCCTTGCGTACGCGCACACCGTGCAGCGCGAGTTCGTCGCCCACCTCGGTGTACTGGCCGGCGGAGAGCCGGTAGGCGCAGGGTGGGTTCTGGATGGTTTCATCCGGTTCGGGCGCGTCGTTGTCGGCGCCGCCCACGTAGACGGGGCCGGTGTCGGTGTAGCCCGCGAGCCGTGCCCTGGCCGTTGCCGCCTCGATCCGTGCGCGGCGCTGGTCGGTGTATCCGAACAGGCCGTTGAGCGCGTTCAGTTGCGAGGTGACCCGGCGCCGGTTGTTCAGCGCCTCGTCCGCCTTCTCCGCCTCGGTGAGCGGGTCCACGCGGCTTTCGATGAGCAGCCCGACGGAGTGCTTCACACCGGACATGTTGCGCAATATGCGCTCCTGTCCGTCTCCGGCGACCTGTCTGATCGGCTCGCCGGTCTCGGGGTCGGTCCAGATGCCGTAGGTGCCGGTCGAGTGGCCGGCCAGCTGCGCCGCGGGGCGGACGTAGGCCTCGGAGAGGGTCTTCGCCTCGTCGTGGACCGCCTCGTGGGTGTTGAGGTTGCGCGGCCACAGGTCGAAGAGGTCCTTGTCGTAGTACGGGGGTGTGGCTCCGTACTCATGCAGGTCGTAGACGATGTCGGGGCGCCGGTCGCGGATGACGGCGGCCAGGGCGCGGCCCTCGGCGGTCCGCAGGGCGAGGTGGTCGCGGTTGATGTCGACGCCGTCGCCGTTGCCGCGGGTGCCGGCCGCCAAGCCGTCGGGGTTGGCGGTGGGCACGACCAGGACGGTGGTGCGTTCCAGGAAGCGCCGGGTGCGGCTGTCACGGGCGTGGGCGAGGTCCCGGACGGTGGTCAGGCAGGCTTCGCGCCCGGAGGGTTCGTCGCCGTGCTGGCTGCACACGAGCAGCACGGTGTGGGGGCTCGGGTGGGTGCCGATGCGGACCAGCTGGAGCGAGCGGCCCTGCTTCGTCGTGCCGAAGCGGGTCATCGAGACGCGGCTGCTCGACCGGTCGACGGCCTCGAGGAAGTCCCGCTCCTCGGACTGGGTGGTCCAGCGGGCGCCGTTCGTCTGCTCGAAGCCGGTGCGCGGCGGGGAGTCGGTGGCCGCCCGGGCCGGTGCGGCGACCAGGGACGCCGCGAGGGTCGCGGCGGCCAGGATCAGGGCGCGGACGCGGGTCGTGTCGCGGGTCACCGGCTTCCCTCCGGGACGCGGTGGGCGGTGCGCGGCTCGCGTACTCCGTCCAGGAACGCGGTGCCGCGCACGGCGGACGCGGCACCCGTGGTGGCGCGGGCGAAGGCGGCGGTTCCGCCGACGAAGGGCACGCGCGCCGAGGTGCGGGAGAGGTCGAGCGTGAGCTTCGGCTTGTCGACGGGAGGGTCGATGAGGCCCCGGTCGGTGCCCGCGACGATCAGTGCCAGACGGTGGCCCTTGGGGACGACGTGGTCGGTCGCGGCCAGGTCGAGGGTGATCGTGTACCGCTTGCCCGGGGTGAGCGGGGAGCCTCTGTGATCGGAGGCGTGGTTGCCGAGGTCGGCCCAGCCGCGGCTGACGACCGTGTAGTCGACGTCTGCGGTCTTCGCCTGCGTCTCCTTGAAACAGGAGCTGTCGCCGGCGGTGCTCGCGCCCCAGCAGGTGCGGTTCGTGAGGGTGGCGATGCCTTCGCCGGCGTCGGCGTAGTCGCGGATCGTGGCGGGGCCGATGTCCACGAGGACGGCGGAGAGGTGGGCCGTCGGGGTGGAGGTCTTCGCGGTGACGGTGACCTCGGAGGAGCCGGACAGGCGCAGGTCGCGGGTGAGCGGCCCGGTGACGAAACCGGCTTTCTCCGGTGTCGGCGTGTCGATCCGCGCGGCCCAGTCGGCCTCGCTCCGCTCCGGGTCGTCCGTGAAGGATTCGGTGCCTCGGCCGCGGTGCAGGCCGAGGGTGCCCACGCCGGCCTGGGTGCCCTGGTCGGGGCGCAGGGTGGCGGCACGGGTGCCGCTCGGCGGCCAGGTCCTGGAGGTGGTCCACTGGTCGGGCGCGCGTTCGATGTCGGCCATGGGCTCGCGGTCGATGCCGTTGTCGTAGCCCATGAGTTCGTGGTCGAACCAGCGGTGCAGCGTCTCGACCCAGGCGCCGCGCCGGAAGTCGAAGGGGTCGACGTGGCCGGTCTGAGAGAGCCAGATCTTGCGCTCGACGCCGTTCTTCGCGAGGGCGTCCCACCACTGACCGACGTGCTTCATACGGACGTTGAGATCCTGCATGCCGTGGATCAGGAAGACGCTGGCCCTGACCTTGCGCGCGGCCTTCACGTAGTCGCGCTCGGTCCACAGCGGGGTCCAGTCGCCGGTGCGCGGGGCGCCGTCGACGAGCTCACGCTGGACGGCGGCGCACTTGTCGCGGGCGGCGGGGCTGTTGACGTAGTCGGACAGCCACTCGGGGCCGGAGTCGTAGAGCGGGGCGCCCTGCTGGAAGTAGTAGTCGTACCAGGAGGAGATGGCGCTGATCGGGACGATGGTCTTCAGGCCCTCGACGCCGGTGGCTGCGACGCCGTTGGCGATGGTGCCGTCCCAGCTCTTGCCGATCATGCCGGTGCGGCCGTTGGTCCAGCCGGCTTCGGCGCGGGTCGTGCCGGTGCGGGTCGTGTAGGCCTTGGCGCGGCCGTTCAGCCAGTCGACCACGGCCTTCGCGGACTGGATGTCGGAACGGCCGCCGACGTCGACGCAGCCGTCCGAGCGGTTGGTTCCGGCCAGGTCCACGCCGACGAAGGCGTAGCCGCGGGGGACGAAGTAGTTGTCGTAGTACAGCGGCATCTGTGCGACGTCGCCGTTCGGGTCGTACGTCTTCTTCTGGCTCTCGTTGCCGCGTCCGCAGCAGGAGTAGTACGGGCTGGCATCCATGATGACGGGGACCTTGCGGCCCTGCCGGGCGGGTTCGCGGGGGCGGACGATGTCGACGGCGACCCGGTCGGCCTTTCCGTCTCGGTCGCCGTCGAGCCCGGTGTCCACCCAGACGGCCTCGCGGATGGCGTTCTCGTAGGAGTGGACGGGTTCGCTGCCGCGCGGGGCGGCGTGGGCCGCGGCCGGGGTGAGCAGGGTCGCCATCAGGGCGGCGGTGGCCGCCGTCGCGAGCGGTCTCCAGGTCGTGAAGCGCGTGCGTTTCGGCATGCGCCGGACGCTACATGGGTGAACTCCTGTTCAGAAGAGGACAGCTGACGGACCGGCGTGTCCGGGAAAGACGGCGGAAAGGTGGTGTCCGACGTCGGCCGAATGGCGATCGCGTGACAACGGGGGCCACCTGTCGAGCTTCAACCAGCACTTCCTGCTGGGCGTCGACGAGGTGCGCGTCAACGGCGCCAGGGCCTCGTTCCGGGCGTCGGGCGATCACGAGCTGGAGATCACGCCGAAGACCCCGCCGGCCAAGGGCACGCCCATCACGGTCGTGGTGCGCTACCGAGGGGTGCCGTCGTCGAAGCGGGCCTACGGTTTCACCAGTTGGCACCGCACGCCGGACGGGGGCGTGGCGGCGAACGAGCCCGAGGCGGCGGCGTGGTGGTTCCCGACGTGTCCGTGCTGGTCCCGAACGGCACATAGGCCGTCTCCAACGGCAGGCTGCCGTCCACGAGTTCACGGCTCGGCTGCTCCAGCGAAGCCGAGGGCGCGGCCGAGGCGGGCCGCCGGGCGGTCGGGCTGCTGACCGGCGACAGCGCCGGGTACTGGGTCCATTTCGACGTCGACGTACTGGACGACGCGGTCATGCCCGCCGTCGACTACCGGCAGCCGGACGGGCTGACCTGGCAGGAGCTGGAGACCGTCCTGCGCACGGCCCTGTCCGGCGGCGGGGCCGTCGGCCTCGACGTCGCGATCTTCAACCCCCGGCTGGACCCCGACGGGACGATCGCGGATCGCCTCGGCGAGTGTCTGGTGCGGGCGTTCGACAGGGACGGCCCGGACCGAGCCGGGCCGGTCGGTCCCGGTGGTCAGTCCCTGTGGCACCGGTGTCCCTTCCGTGCCAGGCGCTCCTCGAACCCGCTGTCACGTTCACCGTAGCCGGGGCCACTGGCAGCGGCCCCGGCCCGCTACTTCGTCAGGTTCGACAGCTCCTGGTCGGCCGTCTGGGACACCCGGCGGCGGATGCCGAACCAGCCCGCGACCAGCATGACCGCGATGACCGGGACGAGGAGCAGCGTCTTGCGGCCGACCTCGGGGTCGTTCCACATCATGGCGAGGCAGGCCAGCAGGAAGGCGATCGTGGTGATCTCCGTGACCGGGCTGCCGAAGAGGCGGAAGGAGGGGCGGCTGACGAGGCCCGACTTGGCGCGGCGCACGAACACCAGGTGGCAGATCATGATGATCACCCAGGTGCTGATGATGCCCAGGGAGGCGACGTTCAGCACGATCTCGAAGGCCTGGGCCGGCACGAGGAAGTTCAGGCCGACGCCCAGTACGCACACCGCGCAGGTCAGCAGGATGCCGCCGTAGGGGACCTGGCTGCGGTTCATGCGGGCGGTGAACTTCGGCGCGGAGCCGGCCATCGCCATGGAGCGCAGGATGCGGCCCGTGGAGTACAGGCCCGAGTTCAGCGAGGACATCGCGGCCGTGAGGACCACCAAATTCATCACGTCGCCCGCCGCGGGGACGCCGATCTTCGACAGCACCGTGACGAAGGGGCTCTGGTCGGCCGAGTAGACCGAGCCGGGCAGCAGCAGGGCGAGCAGGACGACCGAGCCGACGTAGAACAGGCCCACGCGCCACATGATCGAGTTCACCGCGCGCGGGACGACCTTCTCCGGCTCGGCGGTCTCGCCCGCGGCGACACCGACCAGCTCGAGCGCGGCGTACGCGAAGATCACGCCCTGCATCACGAGGACGACCGGCATCACGCCGTGCGGGAAGACGCCGCCGTTGTCCGTGATGACGCTCAGGCCCGGGGTCTGGCCGCCCACCTCGTGCCGCGTGGCGAGCAGGAAGACGCCGATGAGCATGAAGCCGACCAGCGTCGCGACCTTGATGATCGCGAACCAGAACTCCATCTCGCCGAAGATCTTCACCGAGATCAGGTTCACGGCCAGCACCACCGCGAGGGCGACCAGGGCGAGCACCCACTGCGGGATGTCGGTGAACATGCTCCAGTAGTGCGTGTAGAGCGCGATGGCGGTGATGTCGGCGATGCCGGTGGTCGACCAGTTCAGGAAGTACATCCAGCCGGCCACGTAGGCGCCCTTCTCGCCGAGGAACTCGCGCGCGTACGACACGAAGGAACCCGAGGAGGGGCGGTAGAGCACGAGTTCGCCGAGGGCCCTGACCACGAAGAAGGCGAAGATGCCGCAGACCAGGTAGGCGATCGCGAGGGCCGGTCCCGCGTTGTGCAGCCGCCCGCCGGCGCCGAGGAAGAGTCCGGTGCCGATCGCGCCGCCGATGGCGATCATGTTGACGTGGCGGGCCTTGAGGTCCTTGCTGTAGCCGGCGTCGCCCGCGTCCGCGGGCACCTGGGCCGCATCGGTACGCGGCGCGGCCGCAGCCGTGTTCACGGCGTCCTTGCTCACGGGTGGTTCCACTCTCTGGATCGCCCCCGAACGTCGTGGGCCCGGGGGTCCGTACAGTGCAATGGCCCGCACCACCCTTGTGACGCGGCACAGACCAAGCCAGCACCTTCCCATACGCGTCAGCTCGCACACGGTGACCGGCGTCACAGAGCGTGACTTCTCACAAGGTCCACTTGAGGCGGACACAGAAGCCGCCGCCCGTTCACTCCATGGTCATGAACAGGGTGCGGATGAGGTTTCACAGCATGGGTGAGACAGCGATACTGCTGCACATGACGACCGACACCGAGGAGCCGACCCTCACCATCGACGAGCTGGCCGCCCGGGCCGGTGTCACGGTGCGCACGGTGCGCTTCTACGGCACGAAGGGGCTGCTGCCCCCGCCGGTGCTCGGTCCCCGGCGTGTGGGGCACTACGGGCGGGAGCACCTGGCCCGGCTGGCCCTGATCGAGGAGTTGCAGCACCAGGGCATGACGCTGTCGGGCATCGAGCGCTATCTGCGGCGACTGCCTCCGGATCTCAGCCCGCACGACCTCGCCATCCACCGGGCCGTGGTGGCCTCCTGGGCGCCGGACTCCGTCGAGACGGTCACGCGGTCGGAGTTGGAGCGGCGGGCCGGGCGGCGGCTCGGCGAAGAGGACGTCGAGCGGCTCGTCGCGATGGGCGTGGTCCGGCCCGCGGACGGCGGCTACGATGCCGACCTCGGTCTGCTGCGGCTGGGCGCCGGGCTGCTGGAGGTGCCGCTCTCCCAGGAGTCGATCTTCGCGGCGCGCAAGGTTCTCATCGAACACGCGCGCGCCGCGGCCCGGGACCTCTCCCAGCTCTTCCGCGGTGAGGTGGCGGAGCGTGACGCACGGGACGTGCGCTCCCTGTCCGCGCACATGCACCCCTTGGTGGTGCAGGCGCTCCTGACCGCCTTTCAGCGGTCGTTGAAGGAAGAACTGGGCGAGTGGCTGACGGAGTCTTCGGGCGGGTCAGTCCCGGGCTGAGTCGCTGAACCGCTCCCCGTTCTCCGCCTTCTCCACCAGCAGCGCGGGCGGCGTGAACCGGTCGCCGTAGCGCTCGGCGAGTTCACGCGCGCGTGCCACGAATCCGGCCGGGCCTCCCGCGTAGCCGTTGATGTACTGGAGCACGCCGCCGGTCCAGCCCGGGAAGCCGATGCCGAAGATGGAGCCGATGTTGGCGTCGGCGACGGAGGTCAGCACGCCCTCCTCCAGCAGCCGGACGGTGTCGAGCGCCTCGGAGAAGAGCATGCGTTCCTGCATGTCCCTGAACGGGATCTGATGGCCGGGCTGCGTGAAGTGCTCGCGCAGTCCCGGCCACAGGCCGGCGCGCTTGCCGTCCTCGCCGTAGTCGTAGAAGCCGGCGCCGGCGCTGCGGCCCGTGCGGCCGAACTCGTCGACCATGCGGTCGATGACGGCTTCGGCGGGGTGGGTTGTCCAGGTGCCGCCCGCCTCCTCGACCGCCCGCTTCGTCTCGGCCCGGATCTTTCGGGGGAGGGTCAGCGTCAGCTCGTCCATCAGGGACAGCACCTTGGCGGGGTAGCCGGCCTGGGCGGCGGCCTGTTCGACCGAGGCGGGCTCGATGCCCTCGCCGACCATGGCGACGCCCTCGTTGATGAAGTGCCCGATGACGCGGGAGGTGAAGAAGCCGCGCGAGTCGTTGACGACGATCGGCGTCTTGTTGATCTGCCGGACCAGGTCGAAGGCGCGGGCCAGGGCCTCCTCGCCCGTGCGCTCGCCCTTGATGATCTCGACCAGCGGCATCTTGTCGACGGGCGAGAAGAAATGCAGGCCGATGAAGTCGGCTTGGCGCTCGACGCCCTCGGCGAGGGCTGTGATGGGGAGGGTGGAGGTGTTGGAGCACAGCAGCGCGTCGGGGGCGACGACGTGCTGGATCTCCTGGAAGACCTTGTGCTTGAGGGACGTGTCCTCGAAGACGGCCTCGATGACCGCGTCACAGCCGGCCAGGTCCTGAACCTCGGCCGTGGGCGTGATGAGGGCGAGCAGCGCGTCGGCCTTCTCCCGGGTCGTACGGCCCTTGGCGACGGCCTTGGCGCACAGCTTCTCGGAGTAGCCCTTGCCCTTGACGGCCGCCTCCAGGGAGACGTCCTTCAGAACGACGTCGATGCCGGCGCGCGCACAGGAGTAGGCGATACCCGCGCCCATCATCCCGGCGCCGAGGACGGCGACCTTGCGGACCTGGCGGGGCTCGATGCCCTGGGGGCGGTTGGCGCCGGAGTTGACGGCCTGGAGGTCGAAGAAGAACGCCTGGATCATGTTCTTCGAGGTCTGGCCCGCGGCCAGTTCCACGAAGTAGCGGGCCTCGATGATCTGCGCGGTCTCGAAGTCGACCTGGGCGCCCTCGACGGCGGCGGCGAGGATGTTGCGCGGGGCCGGGTAGGGGGCGCCGTTCGTCTGCTTGCGCAGGGTGGCGGGGAAGGCGGGCAGGTTGGCGGCGAACTTGGGGTGCGCGGGGGTGCCGCCGGGGATGCGGTAGCCCGGCTTGTCCCAGGGCTGCTGGGATTCGGGGTGGGCGTCGATGAAGGCGCGGGCTTTTTCGAGGAGTTCCTCCTGGGTGGTGGCCACGTCGTCGACGAGGCCGTTCTCCAGGGCGCGGCGCGGGCTGTACTGGGTGCCCTGCAGCAGGACCTTCAGCAGCGCGTCGGCGATGCCCAGCAGGCGGACCGTACGGACGACGCCGCCTCCTCCGGGCAGCAGACCGAGGGTGACCTCGGGGCAGCCGATCTTGGAGCCGGGCGCGTCGAGGGCGACGCGGTGGTGGCAGGCCAGGGCGATCTCGTAACCGCCGCCGAGGGCCGCGCCGTTGAGGGCGGCGACGACGGGCTTGCCGAGGGTCTCGATGCGGCGCAGGTTCCGCTTGATGGCCATGCCGCCGTCGAACAGCTCCTGGGCCGTCTCGGGCGTGACACGGATGAGGTCGCGCAGGTCGCCGCCGGCGAAGAAGGTCTTCTTGGCGGAGGTGATGATGACGCCCCGGACGGTGTCCTTCTTGGCTTCCAGGCGGTCGGTGACGGCGGCGAGGGAGTCGCGGAACGCCTGGTTCATGGTGTTCGCGGACTGGTTCGGGTCGTCGAGGACGAGGGTGACGAGGCCGGTGCGGTCCTGTTCCCAGCGGATGGTGGTGGATTCAGTGCTCATGTGGAGGTGCTCCGTGTGATCCGTCGGGAGGTGGTCAGATGCGCTCGACGATCGTGGCGACGCCCATGCCGCCGCCGACGCACAGCGTGGCGAGGCCGTAGCGCTTGTCCTGGCGCTCGAGTTCGTCGACGAGGGTGCCGAGGATCATGGCGCCGGTGGCGCCGAGGGGATGGCCGAGCGCGATCGCGCCGCCGTTGACGTTGACCTTGTCCAGGGACAGGCCCATGTCCCGTGCGAAGCGCAGCACGACCGCCGCGAATGCCTCGTTGATCTCGACGAGGTCGATGTCGTCGATGGTCAGTCCGGCCTTGGCGAGGGCCTTGCGGGTGGCGGGGGCGGGGCCGGTGAGCATGATGGTGGGTTCGGAGCCGGACACGGCGGCGGAGACGATCCGCGCGCGGGGCGTGAGGCCGTAACGCTCGCCGACCTCCTTCGAGCCGATCGCGACGAGCGAGGCGCCGTCGACGATGCCGGAGGAGTTGCCCGCGTGGTGGACGTGGTCGATCTTCTCCACCCAGTGGTACTGCTGGAGCGCGACCGCGTCGAAGCCGCCGAGTTCGCCGATGTCCGCGAAGGACGGCTTCAGCTTGGCCAGGGAGTCGGCGGTGGTGCCCGGGCGCATGTGCTCGTCGTGGTCGAGGACGACGAGGCCGCCGCGGTCCTTGACCGGCACCACGGACCTGTCGAAGCGGCCTTCCTTCCAGGCGGTGGCCGCCCGCTCCTGGGAGAGCGCCGCGTACTCGTCGACGTCCCGCCGGGAGAAGCCCTCGATGGTGGCGATGAGGTCGGCGCCGATTCCCTGCGGCACGAAGTTGACCTGGAGGTTGGTCATCGGGTCGTTGAACCAGGCGCCGCCGTCGGAGGCCATCGGCACCCGGGACATCGACTCGACACCGCCGGCTAGGACGAGGTCCTCCCAGCCCGAACGGACCTTGGCGGCGGCCAGGTTGACGGCCTCCAGGCCCGAGGCACAGAAGCGGTTCTCCTGCACACCGGCCACCGTGTCGGGCAGGCCGGCCGCGATCGCCGCGATCCGCGCGATGTCGGAGCCCTGGTCGCCGACCGGGCCGACCACGCCCAGCACGATGTCGTCGACGGCGGCCGGGTCGAGGCCCGGGAAGCGGGCGCGGATCTCGTGGATGAGTCCGACGACCAGGTCGATGGGCTTGGTGCCGTGCAGGGCGCCACTGGCCTTGCCGCGTCCCCGCGGGGTGCGGATCGCGTCGTACACGTACGCTTCGGTGCTCACGAGGAGGCCTTTCACTGAGGGTTTCGGGACGCTGGAAGCAGCCCGGGGACGTCCCACTCCCGGGCGACGTCCGCCGTGTCGGCGCCAGGCCGGGCCGGGCCGGTGCGGACGGAGGTCGGGGTCGCGGAGAAGCGGGGGGCCGGGGCGGGCTGGGTGATGCCGCCGTGGTCGGTGAAGGTGCCGCGGGCGGCCAGGTGCGGGTGGTGCGGAGCCTCGCGCAGCGACAGCACGGGCGCCACGCACGCGTCGGTGCCGTGGAAGACGGTCGTCCACTCCTGCCGTGTGCGGGTCCTGAAGCGGGCGGCGACCTGTTCGCGCAGTGCGCCCCACCGGGTGACGTCCTTGCGGGCCGCGACCTGGTCCTCGATGCCGAGAAGGGCGAGGAACTCCTCGTAGAACTGCGGCTCAAGGGCCCCGACGGCCATGTACCGGCCGTCGGCCGTCTCGTACGTGCCGTAGTACGGGCATCCGCCGTCCAGGAGGTTGGCGCCGCGGCGGTCCTGCCAGCCGCCGGCGGCGAGCATGCCGTGGATCATCGTGGCGAGGTGGGCGGTGCCGTCGACGATGGCGGCGTCGACGACCTGCCCGTCGCCGGTCGCACGCGCGTGGTGGAGGGCGGCGAGGACGCCCACGACGAGGTAGAGGGAGCCGCCCGCGTAGTCGCCGAGCAGGTTGGCCGGGACGGCCGGCGGCTCCTCCGGGCGGCCGATCATGCCGAGCGTGCCGGTGGGGGCGATGTAGGCGATGTCGTGCCCGGCGCGCTGCGCGAGCGGGCCGTCCTGGCCCCAACCGGTCATCCGGCCGTAGACCAGGCGCGGGTTGCGGGCGTGGCATGACGCGGGACCGACGCCGAGGCGTTCGGCGACGCCGGGCCGGTAGCCCTCGACCAGGATGTCGGCGCGGGCCGCGAGGTCGAGCACCTGGCCCGGGCCGGCCGGGGACTTCAGGTCGACGACCACGGAGCGCTTGTTGCGGTTGGTGACGTCGTACGCCGCGTCGATCGCGAGGCCGGGGCCGCCGGGGCGCTCCACGCGCACGACGTCGGCGCCGAGGTCGGCCAGGAGCATGGCGGCGAACGGGCCGGGCCCGATGCCGGCCAGCTCGACGACGCGCACGCCGGCGAGCGGGCCGTGTCCTGCCGTCCTTGCCGTGGTCATCCAGCCCCCAGTGCTGTGACACAAGTGATGTAACACCAGTGATGCTAAGAACGCGTTCCACCCGGCACAAGACCCGAACGAGCAAGCGCTCAGCAATCTGCCGGACGAGGTCAGCTCCCGTCCAGCTCCGCTATCAGCCGCTTCGGCGCGATCACCCGGTAGCTCTCCTCCACCCAGTCGCAGAGCAGCTCCGCCGCCGGTGCGTCCCGCTGCTCCAGGGGGATGCTCACCCAGCCGGCCTTGCCCAGGCCGTACCCGGCGGGCTCGGCGCCGGGGCAGGCCAGCGCGTGGGCGTGGGCCGTCTCGTCCATGAGCTTCACCGTCACCCCCAAGGGGTAACCGCCGTCCCCGACACCGAGGAAGACGAACACCTTCTTGTTGACCTTCGCGACGGACTCGCCCCAGGGAAACTCCTCGACGGCGTCCGGCAGCCCCAGCGCGAACGCGCGCACTTCCTCCCGCTTCTTCAGGGCATTCCTGGGCACGGCCATCGCGTTCCTCCGGGCTCGTCGTCGGGCTCCGCACCCCTCACGCTAGCCTCGGCCACCGACAGCGGCACGGGCTGCACGACCGAGGGGTGTCATGAACAGGCAAAACAGGACGGACCGTCCGTACGACATCGTGCTCTTCGGAGCCACCGGTTTCGCCGGGGCACTCACCGCGGAGTACCTGGCCGCCCACGCACCCGAGGGACTGCGCTGGGCGATCGCGGGCCGCAGCGCGCGGAAGCTGGAGCGGCTGCGCGAGAAGCTGCCCGCTGACGCGGAGGTCGGCGTGCTGCGGGCGGACGTCTCCGACCCGGCCTCGCTGCGTGAGCTCGCCGGGCACGCGCGCGTCATGGCCACGACGGTCGGCCCGTACATCACCTACGGCGAGGAACTCGTCGCCGCTTGCGCGGACACCGGGACCGACTACCTGGACCTCTGCGGCGAGCCCGAGTTCGTGGACCTGATGTACGTCCGGCACGACGCACGCGCGCGGGAGACGGGGGCACGGCTGGTGCACGCCGCCGGGTTCGACTCGATCCCGCACGACCTGGGCGTGTACTTCACGGTGCAGCAGCTGCCCGAGGACGTGCCGCTGACCGTGGAGGGCTTCGTGACCGCCGACGCGGCGTTCTCGGGCGGGACGTTCGCCTCCGCCCTCAACCAGTTCGCGCGGCAGCGGGAGATGGCGACGGCCGCGCGGGACCGGCGGCGGCACGAGCCGCGGCTGGTGGGCCGACGGGCGTCCGCGCCGGTCGGAGCGCCGCGGTTCGCCAAGGAGGTCGGTGCGTGGGCGCTGCCGATGCCGACCATCGACCCGCAGATCGTGCGGCGCTCGGCGTCGGCGCTCGACCGGTACGGGCCGGACTTCCGCTACCGGCAGTACGCGGCCGTGCGGCATCTGCCGGTCGCCGTGGGCGGGGTCGCGGCCGTCGGCGCGCTGGTCGCGGCGGCTCAGGTGCCGCCCGCGCGGCGCTGGTTGTCGGACCGGCTGAAGCCGGGGGACGGGCCGAGCCCCGAGAAGCGGGCGCAGAGCTGGTTCTCCGTGCGCTTCGTGGGCGAGGGTGGCGGCCGGCGGGTGTACACGGAGGTCTCGGGCGGGGATCCCGGCTATGGCGAGACGGCGAAGATGCTCGCCGAGTCGGCGCTGTGCCTCGCCCTCGACGACCTGCCGAAGACGGCGGGCCAGGTCACCACGGCGGTGGCGATGGGCGACGCGCTGGTCGCCCGGCTGCGCGCGGCGGGCATCCGCTTCCGCGTCGCTTCGGCCCGCTGAAGGTCCTACAGCGGCCACTCGGCGAGGGTGTAGATCATCCCGCCGATCCAGGCGAGCCCCGCCGGCACGGCGAGGATCAGCCCTGTGGTGACGGCCCGCTCGACGGTCTGGGTCGGGCCGGCGACTGGCTTGGGGGCGCGGTGCGTCGTCATGTGCCCCAGCCTGCCGACGGGGGCGCGGGCGGGCATCCGTACAGGTACTCAGAGCCGGTACTCAGATCCCGTCAGCCCGCCCTGTGCGGGCCCCCCGGTTCGAGACTTTCTGACGACGCGGCGTCGGCGGCGATCTGCGCACTACGCACGGAGGCCCGGCAACGGGTCGGTCATCCACGGCTCGGAGTACCGCGAGGCGAGCCGGCGCCGGCACGGTCAGGCGGAGCAGGTCTCCCGCAGCGTCTTCCGGCACAGCGCGTCCGCCCTGCGCGTGGTCTGCGGGAGGCGGTACTCGGGCGTCAGGGCGAGGGTGTGGGCGCAGGCGTTCGCCAGGGTCACGCGGTGGCCCGCGGAGACGAAGACCGGCTTGACCCCGTCGCGGGTGCGAAGGGCGCGGCCGACCTCCTCGGTGCCGGCGAGCAGCGCGGAGGTGCTGCCGCGGGGGGCGCCGGGGTCGTCGTAGGTGAAGACGAAGGGGTTCTTGGCCACGCCGATCGTGGGCAGGCCGGTCAGGACACCGAGGTGGCTGGCGAGGCCGAAGCGGCGGGGATGGGCGAGGCCGTAGCCGTCGCAGACGACCAGGCCGGGCGGGCACGGCAGGGCGTCGAGCGCGGCGAGCACCGTGGGGATCTCGCGGAAGGCGAGCAGTCCCGGCACGTACGGGAAGGAGACGCGCCCCACCGCCGTGGCCTCGGCGACGACGTCGAGACTCCCGGCGTCCAGGACGACCGCGGCCGCCACGACGACATCCCGCCCGTCGTCGTAGGCGACGTCGACCCCGGTCACCCGGCCCGTTGCGGGCGGCGGTCCGGCTTCGTCCAGGATGACGCGTGCGCGAAGTTCGTCCTGGACGGCGCGGGCCTCTTCCTCGGTGGCGGGCCAGTCCTCGGGGATGGGTACGGTCGTCATGGTGCGCTCGAGCCTACGGGCCGCGCGAAGGCCGGCAGGACCGGGGCGTCCTGCCGGCCTCGAGAGGCATGGGCCTCACTTGCCCAGGGCGCGCTGCAACTGGCTCTTGTTCATGCTGGAACGGCCCTCGACACCGCGGCGCTTGGCCTCCTGGTACAGCTGGTCGTACGTGGGCCCCTGGGAGCCCTGCCCCGACCGCTGACCGCCGCGCCTGCCGGACGACATGTCCTTGGTGGACGTGCGGCTGGCCGTCTTCGACTCGCCGGAGCGGGCGCGTTCCTTGTTCACCGTCCGCGCGGCGATCTCCTTGGCGCGGCCGGTGCTTTCGCCCCGGTCCTGCGCGCTTTCCTTGATGTGCTCGTACTGGCGCTCCCGCTTGGAGCTCGAACCGCGTGGCATCACCGCTCACTTCCTTTCACGATCCGTGAACGAGTACCCACACTGCCAACGATCAGCGCAGACCGCTCCCTCAGTGCTCCAGGCGGGCAACCCGCCCCTTTCTCGCCCGCCGCCCAGCACCCGTGGTCCCGGGTGCAGTCGACGGTGTCGTAGGAGCCGGTGCCGACCGTCCGCCAGGTTCGGCCGGCGTCCGTGGTGAGGTCGGTGCCGGCGGGGCCGACGGCGAGGGCGGCGATGCGGCTGTGCGGGAGCCAGGCGACGCCGGCGGTAGGCGGGCGGGGGTGCGGCGGCCCCCGCCAGGTGCGGCCGCCGTCGGCGGTGCGTGCGGCGGCCCGCGGCGAGGGCTGGTCGGCGTGGAAGTCGCCGCGCGCCTCATGGCGGGCGAAGCCGGCCCACGGCCCGGGCGCCGTCCGGACGGCCTCGCGCCCGACCCGGGTGTCCTGCGGACGCCCCGAGTGCCCTGCGGGGCACACGGGAGAGCCACGTCACTCCAGTGCATGAACGCGGTGACAGAGGTCACTCGCATCGCGTGTGCACGGATTGGCTCATTCCGTCGTCTCTTCCAGTGCCCGGCCTCATACGCCCGGAAGTCCGTCCAGCCGTCGCAAGGGAGCAAGGCGTTGTCCATCGTCATCGAGCAGCCCGTGGAGGCCCGCCTCGTCGCCGCCGCGCCGCGTATGCCGAGCATTCCCGCGACGCTGCACTACGACCGGCGTGACCCGTTCGCCGTCCGCATGACCTTCCCCGCCCCGGCCACGCTGGAGGGCGTCGAGGTCTGCTGGGCCTTCTCCCGCGAGCTGCTCTCCGCCGGCCTGCACGGTTCCGAGGGTCACGGCGACGTGCGGGTGCGGCCGTACGGGTACGACCGCACCGTGCTGGAGTTCCACGCCCCCGAGGGCACCGCCGTGGTGCATGTCCGCTCGAGCGAGATCCGCCGGTTCCTCGAGGCCACGAGCGAGTTGGTGCCCGTCGGTCTGGAGCACCTCCAGCTGGACCTGGACCACGACCTGGCGGAGCTGATGCGGGACGCCTGCTGAGGGCTGCTCCGCCCGCTCCAACAGGGCGTTGACCTGACTCACGGCCTCCCAGGCGTCGGCCAGGACCAGCGGGGTGCCGGGGATGTGCAGGGCGCGGAAGGCCGAGGCTCGGTCGCTCCGGTTCGTCATGCGGGCCACTCAACCAGCCGCGGAAGGGCGGTGTCCGGCAGGAATCCGACATGGCCGTGGTCGGAGCGAGGCGGGTGCACGCACTGCCTCGGACAGGAATCCGAGATCAGCGTGGGTGAGAGCGCGGCAGGCGCCGCACGACGGCACCGGAGAGGAATCCGAGCCCGCCCTGGGTCAGAGCGACGCAGGTGCCCTCACGGCCTCGGACACCGCCGTGCGCACCTCGCGCACGACCCTTCTCAGTTCGAAAGCCGCCGCACCGGCCCGCTCGGTCAGCTCCTCGACGCGCTGCTCAGCGGCGGCACCGTCCTCGCCGAAGAAGCCCGCCGCGGCGGCGAGGGCGGTGACCGCGGCGTCCCGCTCGGAGATCTCGGCGACCGGCAGCGGCCCCCGCAGGACCTGCCCTGCCTCCTCCCGCAGCGCCTCCACGGCGGCGGCGCGCTCCAGTGCGTACTCCACGGACGGGAACACGCCGAGGACCCGTTTCTGCTCCGCCCGCAGGTGCCCCTCGGCCACCAGTTGTTCCCGCACGGCGTCGAGAGTCACCCGCGACCGCAGCCTCACCCACGTCCGCCAGGAGTGCGGGCACGACTCGTGGACGAGTTCCAGCAGCCCGTCGAGGACCGCGTCACCCGCGCTCGCGTCGAGGCCGGCCGGTGTGACGATGCCGTCCTCGTCGGTGAGCAGGCCGCGCTGGGCCAGCTCGACCAGGGCACCGGCCCGCACCAGGTCGGGCAGGCGGGCGGTGCCGCCGACGGGCGGCCGCGCCGCGTCCCAGGCCAGCAGGCAGAGCCGGGCCGGCAGCGAGAGCGGGCCGTTGGGCACAGGGCCTCCTCAGGGAGGGAAGGTCGGGGGATAATTCGTTGACAGGCTCCGCACCCTCTCGTACGGTGCACAGCGGTCCTGTTGCCGTCGATTGGAGAAGGACGTTGCTCGTCTGAGGTCCTGAGACACCGCGTCACACCCGTCAGGTGTGTGCGCTGCGTGCGACCTCGGCGTCCGAGCCGTCCTCCGGTACAGGGCCTTTCCCATGCCCGTTGGAGCCTCCTCCCTGGTCGCAGGTGTCTCGACACGCGTTTGCCCCTGACCGCTTCAAGCAACCGCGAGGCCCCATGTCTGCTTCCGTCACCGTCACGTCCCTCTCATTCACCTGGCCCGACGGCAGCCCCGTCTTCGAGAGCCTGGACGTCGCGTTCGGCCCCGGCCGGACCGGCTTGGTCGGCGTCAACGGGTCTGGGAAATCGACCCTGTTGAAGCTGATCGCCGGTGAGCTCGCACCGGCCGACGGCACCGTCCGTGTCACCGGCGAGGTCGGCTACCTCCCGCAGAACGTCACGCTCGACACCACCCTGCGTGTCGACGAGGCGCTCGGCATCGCCGCGCGGCGTGCCGCGCTGCACGCCATCGAGGCGGGCGACGTGACCGAGGCGCACTTCGAGACCGTCGGCGACGACTGGGACGTCGAGGAGCGCGCCCTCGCCACGCTCGGCGAACTCGGCCTCGGCCACGTCGAGCTGGACCGCACCATCGGCGAGGTGTCGGGCGGCGAGTCCGTCATGCTGCGCCTGGCCGCGCTGCTGCTGCGCCGCCCCGACGTGCTGCTGCTGGACGAGCCGACCAACAACCTCGACCTGTACGCCCGCAGGCGGCTGTACGCCGCCGTCCAGTCCTGGCCGGGCGTCATGGTCGTCGTCAGTCACGACCGGGAACTGCTGGACCTCGTCGACCAGATCGCAGATCTGCGCTCCGGCGAGATCACCTGGTACGGCGGCAACCACTCCGATTACGAGGAGGCCCTGGAGATCGAGCAGGAGGCGGCCGAGCGCATGATGCGCGTCGCCGAGGCCGACTTCCGCAAGCAGAAGCGCGAGCTGGCCGATGCCCAGGTCAAGCTGGCCCGCCGCAAGCGGTACGGGCAGAAGATGTGGGACCAGAAGCGCGAGCCGAAGATCGTCATGGGGGCCCGCAAGCGCGCGGCGCAGGAGTCCGCGGGCAAGCACCGGATCATGCACGAGGAGAAGCTCGCCGAGGCCAGGGAGCGGCTGGACGAGGCGGCGGAGGCCGTGCGGGACGACGACGAGATCCGCGTCGACCTGCATTACACGGCCGTACCGCCGGGACGTACGGTCCTGACCCTGCAGGATCTCGGTCTCCGGTACGGCGGCCGGGTGGCGGGCGGCCTGGACCTGCGCGGTCCCGAGCGCGTGGCGCTGATCGGACGCAACGGCGCGGGCAAGACGACGCTGCTGCGCACGATCACCGGGGAGCTCGCCCCGGAGTCGGGCGAGGTGCGGGCGCACGTCCCGCTGCGGTTCCTGCCGCAGCGGCTCGACGTCCTCGACGGGGAGCTGTCGGTCGCCGAGAACGTGGCCCGGTTCGCGCCGGGCGCCACCAACAACCGCGTCCGGGCGCGGCTGGCCCGCTTCCTGTTCCGGGGCGCCCGGGCCGACCAGAAGGCGGCGACGCTGTCCGGCGGCGAACGCTTCCGGGCCGCGCTGGCCGCGCTGATGCTGGCGGAACCGGCACCGCAGCTGCTCATGCTGGACGAACCGACCAACAACCTCGACATGGCGAGCGTGCGCCAGCTGACCACGGCCCTGGAGTCGTACGAGGGGGCGCTGATCGTGGCCAGCCACGACCTGCCGTTCCTGGAGTCGATCGGCATCACGCGCTGGCTGCTGCTGGAGGAGGGAGAACTTAAGGAAATCACGCCAGAGGATGTCGGGTTTCCCGCCTAGCGTCGGGTGCGTGCCCGAATTCATCACCCTGACCGGAGCTCGTGAGAACAACCTCAAGGACGTCACCCTCCGCATCCCGAAGGGCCGGCTGACCGTGTTCACCGGCGTTTCGGGGTCGGGGAAGTCGTCGGTCGTCTTCGACACGATCGCGGTGGAGTCGCAGCGCCAGCTGAACGAGACGTATCCGTGGTTCGTCCGCAACCGTCTGCCCAAGTTCGAGCGGCCGCACGCGGACGGCCTGGAGGATCTCACCCCCGTAATCGTGGTCGACCAGCGGCCGGTCGGCGGCCACTCCCGGTCGACCGTCGGCACCATGACGGACGTCTACTCGGTGATCCGCGTCCTGTTCTCCCGGCACGGCGCCCCGAGCGCCGGACCGGCGACGGCGTACTCGTTCAACGACCCGTCGGGCATGTGCCCCGAGTGCGACGGCCTCGGCCGTACGGTACGGCCCGACTGGGACCGCATCCTGGACCCCGACCGCTCCCTCGCCGAAGGGGCCGTCCGCTTCCCGCCGTTCGCGGCGGGGACCTGGCAGGGCCAGGCGTACACCAACAGCGCCGACCTCGCCCCGGACAAGCCGGTGGGGCGGTTCACGGCCGCCGAACGGGAGTTCCTGATGCGCGGACGGCCCGGCAGCAAGGTCACCGTCAACGGCAGCGGCGGCACCTGGACCACCGAGTACGAGGGTCTCGCCGACCGTTTCGAACGGCTGTACCTGAAGCGGGACCTGTCGGCGATGAGCCAGAAGACCCGCGATCTGGTCCGGGAGTTCCTGCTGGAGGGCACCTGCCCGCTCTGCCGGGGCGCACGGCTCAACGCGGCGGCGCTCGCGACCCGGATCGACGGCCGGTCTATCGCCGACTGCACCCGTATGCAGGTCACGGATCTGATCACGGTACTGAAGGAGATCGACGACCCGGTGGCGAGTCCGATCGCCTCGGCCGCCGTGGCCGCGCTGGAGCGGATCGAGGCGATCGGGCTCGGCTACCTCAGCCTCGACCGGGAGACGGCCACGCTCAGCGGCGGGGAGGGGCAGCGGCTGAAGACGGTGCGCCACCTCGGCTCCAGCCTGACGGGGATGACGTACATCTTCGACGAGCCCAGCGTCGGTCTGCACCCGCGCGACGTGGGCCGCCTCGGCGGTCTGCTGCTGCGGCTGCGCGACAAGGGCAACACCGTGCTGGTCGTCGAGCACGACCCGGACGTCATCGCGCTCGCCGACCACGTCGTCGACATGGGCCCCGGGGCCGGCGCGGGAGGCGGCACGGTCGTGTTCGAGGGAACGCCGGTCGAGCTGGCCGCGTCCGGCACGCTCACCGGACGCTGCCTGCGCGCCCGTCCGGCGGTCAAGGACGAGGTACGGCGGCCCGAAGGCGAGCTGTGGGTGAAGGGCGCCGGCCGGTACAACCTGCGGGACGTGACCGTGCGGTTCCCGACCGGTGTGCTCACCGCCGTGACCGGAGTCGCAGGTTCCGGAAAGAGCACCCTGGCCGGGGAGTTCACCGCCGTGCACGACGAGGCCGTGGTCGTCGACCAGTCCTCCATCGGGATCTCGGGCCGGTCCACGCCGGCGACCTACCTGGGGATCATGGACACGGTCCGGAAGCTCTTCGCCCGCGAGACGGGAGCCGAGGCGGGCCTGTTCAGCTTCAACTCGAACGGTGCCTGCGGCACCTGCGAGGGCCGGGGCATCATCTACACCGACCTCGCCTTCATGGACCCGGTGACCACGACCTGCCAGGACTGCGAGGGGCGGCGCTTCAAGGAGGAGGTGCTGCGGCTGACCGTGCGGGGCAGGTCCGTCGCCGACGTCCTGGAGATGACCGCCGAGCAGGCCCTCGACTTCTTCGACGACACGGGCGTACGGCGCCGCCTGCGCGCCCTGCAGGACGTCGGGCTGACGTATCTGACGCTCGGCCAGCCCCTGTCCACACTCTCCGGCGGCGAGCGGCAGCGCATCAAACTGGCCACGCGGCTGCACCGGACGGGCGCGGTCTACGTCCTGGACGAGCCGACGACCGGCCTGCACATGGCGGACGTGGAGGGCCTGGTCGCCCTGCTGGAGCGGCTCGTCGACGCCGGCAACACGGTGATCGTCGTCGAACACAACCTGGACGTGATCGCCCGGGCCGACTGGGTGATCGACCTCGGCCCGGACGGCGGTCGGGACGGCGGCGAAGTCGTCTTCGAGGGGACGCCGCAACAGCTCCTCGAGGCGGAGGGGTCGTTCACCGGCGAGCATCTGCGGCGGGCCGTTCGGGCGGACGTCACCGTGCCGGCACGAGTTCCCCGGTGAGCCGTACGCCCGGGTGAGCGCTGTTGCTGACGACGGCGAGGCGGGGGCCCCGCGGGCCGGGGTGCCACTGCCCGCCCACCAGGGGCAGGAGAGCGATGTTGGGTGTCGGCCCCCGGCTCCAGTCGAGGCGGCCGGCGATGGTGTCGAGGCCGGTGCCGGCGAGGGCCGTCGCGACGGACGCCCGGTCGGTGGGGTCGTCCGCGACGCCGAGGACGTGGTGGGCGGTCTCGAGGAGGGCGTGGGCCAGGCCGAGGGGCTGGAGCCAGGGGGCGCCGGTGTCCTGCTCGTAGGCGTCGGCGAGCTCGGCGCACGTGGTGCCGTCGAGGCTGGAGCGGTAGGGGTGGCCGGGGCTCCAGTAGACCAGGGTGGCCACGCGTGCGTGGGCGAGTTCGCCGAGCACGTCGGGGGCCGGCGTGGTGTGGCTGTGCGGGTAGGTCAGCCAGCGCGAGCAGGTGATCAGCCGCGGAAGCGGCCCGGCCTCCCGGACCAGGCGGTGGAAGAGGGCGAGGTCGGTGGCCGTGGCCGCACTGGTGACCACGTCCACGCCGTGCTCCCGCATCCGGCCGACCTGCGCCCGGAAGCCGTCGGCCGGCTCGCGGTAGGCGCCGAGGTCGACCAGTGTGTACCCGCGCGGGGCCGTCACCGGGACGAAGCCGTACCGCTCGTGCCGCAGCAGTCCGCCCTGCAGGTCGTCGTTCCACAGGCATCCGACGGCGCCCCGGCCCTCGACGCGCTCCCACAGATCGGCGAAGACGGCGGCGATGTCGTCCAGCCCCCAGGCGAAGTGGTACGTCCACCGGAAGCCGTGCCCTGGCCCGGCACCGCGCGCGTGGACGTACGCCTGCCAGGGGAACGTGGTCGACACACACGGCACCCGGGCCTCTTCGCAGGCATCGGTCACGGCGGGCAGGACCCGGGTCCCGGCCATCGTGAGCACCAGCTGCGCTCCGTCGGCATCGGCCAGGTCCCGCACGGCCTGCCGGGCCGCGTCCGGATCCGAGCGGCTGTCGCGCACCGCGACCCTCACGTCGTAGCGGCGGCCGCCGTTGCGGATTTGCACGAGCCTGGGTGCGAGCCGACGCAGGACGTAGGACAGCGGTGACCCGAGAGGGGCCAGTCGGCCGGTGAGAGGCGCTACCACGCCCACGCACAAGGAAGTCGACGACATCGTGGCCCCTCTCTGCGGTCTCTTGTCCGCTCAGCGGCCGGAACGGTCCACGGTGACGCAGGTCGTCTTGCTGAACACCGCTACCGTCTCGTTTCCGCAGTTGTTGCTGTGGCCCGAGGCGTTGCGGGAGAAGAGCACGTTGGACAGGACACCGCCGCTCGGGCCCGCCTGGTCCCCGCCGCCCGTGCCGTCGTCCTCGGTCACACAGGTGCGCTCCTTGAACAGCGCCACCTTGCCCGCGCCGCAGAGGTTGGCATGGCCGGAGGAGTTCCTGCCGGAGAGGTTGGACAGCACACCGCCCGCCCCCGCGTCGCCGTCACCGGCATGGGCCGTGGCCATGCCGACGGGAACAGCCATGAGCATCCCCACGATCGAGGCCACTACCGCCATGCGCCGCGTGCAGTACATCTGTGTCGGTTTCCTTCCGCTGGATCGGTTGCCGCCCGTCGCGGCCGGGTTCACCGCGTCTAACGACGCCCTGGAAGATCGACACGGCCTCGGCAAGGTGAATGATCCGCAAGACGGTTGATCAGCTACTCCGATGGGATGCCGGGCGCCCGGCCGTTGACACGTCAAGGTACGGGCCGCACTGTCCACCCGATGGGGTGGTTTGAGCTCCTGCCGGCCGATCATGCGTGCGGGGGTACGCGAACACTGGACGGGGGTGGCGCGGGCCATCGGGGAGGGGAACGGCATGACCGAGGGCACGGTTCTGGTCGCGGTGGCGGAGCATCCGGAGGGCGGCGGCGCCGCCGCCGGGCAACTGGCGCGCCTCGCCGAGGCGATCCGGGGGCGCGGCTTACAGGTGCGGTGGGTGGTGAGCGTCGCCGACGCCGAGGCGGTACTCAGGACGGAGGCCGGACTGGCCGCCGCCGTGGTCGCCTGGGATCTCCCGCCCGGAGCCGAGGGCGAACCGGGCGGTGCGACGGTGCTGCGCCGGATCGGGCGCCGCTTCCAGAACCTGCCGGTGTTCCTGGTCATGGCGGACGAGGGACTGCGTGAACTGCCGCTGTGGGTGTCGCAGTCGGTCGTGGGCTATGTGTGGCCGTTGGAGGACACACCGGCGTTCATCGCGGGCCGGATCACCACCGCCGGGCGCGCCTACCAGGACGCCCTGCTCCCGCCGTTCTTCAAGGCGCTGCGCCGGTTCGACGACGCGCACGAGTACTCCTGGCACACCCCCGCGCACTCCGGCGGTGTCGCCTTCCTCAAGTCGCCCGTGGGCCGGGCGTTCCACGACTACTTCGGAGAACGGCTGCTGCGCAGCGACCTGTCCATCTCCGTGGAGGAACTCGGCTCGCTCTTCGAGCACACCGGGCCGATCGGCGAGGCGGAGCGCAACGCCGCCCGGGTCTTCGGCTCCGAGCACACGTACTTCGTGCTGCACGGCGACTCCACCTGCAACCGGCTGGTCGGGCACTTCAGCGTCACCCGGGACGAGATCGCCCTGGTGGACCGCAACTGCCACAAGTCGGTCCTGCACGGCCTGGTCGTCTCCGGTGCCCGGCCGGTGTACCTCGTCCCCACCCGCAACGGCTACGGCCTCGCGGGGCCGCTGCCGCCGGCCGAGATCGCCGCGGAGTCGGTGGCGGCGCGAATCGCCGCGAGCCCGTTGACGACGGACGCGGTGTCCTCGCGCGCCCAGTACGCGGTGTTCACCAACTCCACGTACGACGGCCTGTGTTATGACGCGGTGGCAGCGGCCCGGGCCTTCTCGGCCGGCACGCCGCGGCTGCACTTCGACGAGGCGTGGTTCGCGTACGCCCGGTTCCACCCGCTCTACGCGGGGCGCTACGGCATGTCGGTCGACGCACAGACCTTCCCCGGCCCCGACCGCCCGACGGTCTTCGCGACGCAGTCCACGCACAAGCTGCTGGCGGCGTTGTCGCAGGGCGCGATGGTGCATGTCAGGCCGGGGCCGCGGGCACCGGTGGAGCACGACCGGTTCAACGAGGCGCTGATGATGCACGGCACGACGTCGCCGCTGTATCCGATGATCGCCTCGCTGGACGTCGCCACGGCGATGATGGACGGGCCGCAGGGGCAGTGGCTGGTCGACGAGGCGGTGACGGAGGCGGTCCGGTTCCGCCAGGAGATGGTGCGGATCGGGCGGCGGATCGAGGCGGCGGGCGACCGGCCGCCGTGGTTCTTCGGGGTGTGGCAGCCGGACGAGGTGACCGACCCGGCGACCGGGGCGCGGCTGCCCTTCGACGAGGCCCCGGCGGACCTATTGCGGACCGAACCGTCCTGCTGGCACCTCGCACCCGGAGCGGACTGGCACGGCTTCCCGGGGCTGACCGACGGCTACTGCATGCTCGACCCGATCAAGGTCACCCTGACCTGCCCGGGGATCAGCGCGACCGGCGACCTGTCCGACCAGGGCATCCCGGCCCGGGTGCTCACCGCGTACCTGACCACGCGCGGCATCGTCGTGGAGAAGACCGACAGCTACACCACGCTGGTGCTGTTCTCCATGGGCATCACCAAGGGCAAGTGGGGCACGCTGCTGGACGCCCTGATGGACTTCAAGGACCTCTACGACGGTGACGCCCCGCTCGACCGTGTGCTGCCCGCGCTGGTCGCCGAGCACCCGCGGCGCTACGCCGGGCGGACCCTGCGGGACCTGTGCCAGGAGATGCACGACCATCTGCGCGAGGCTCGCCTGGTCGAGCTGCTCGACACGGCCTTCCATCAACTCCCGGAGCCGGTGTCCCCACCCCAGCAGTGCTACCAGCGCCTGATCCGCGGCGGCACGGAACGGCTCCGCCTGACGGACGCGCCGGGCCGGGTCGCCGCGGCGATGGTGACCGTCACCCCGCCCGGCATCCCGGTCCTCATGCCGGGCGAGAGCATCGGAGAGGCGGACGGCCCGCTCCTGCGGTACCTGAGCGCCCTGGAGTCCTTCGACCGCCGTTTCCCGGGGTTCGGCAGCGAGACCCACGGTGTGACGCGTGACGCCGACAGCGGGGACTACCTCATCGAGTGCCTGCGCCCGGACGCACCGGCACAGACCAGCGGCGCGGCGACCCCGACCCAACGACGCGACTCGGAGAAGAACGAACCGGTGGGCTGAGCCCCGGGTCCGCCGGGCCCGAGGCGACTGGCCGCCCGGGACGGGCGGCCGGTCGGGTCCGGCCGTGGGCGGTGCGTCCGCCGGGCCCCGGGGTGGGGGCGGCCGGTGAGTTGGGCTGTCGGCGGTGCGTCCGCCGGGCACCGCGCCGCCGAGCGGAATGCCCGCCGCGAGCGTGGCGGAGGTCGGGGAGCCGCCGCGTAGCAGGCCGCCGGGACCGGGCCGAGGGGTGAACGATGGGCCGGGTCCCGGAGAACGGCCGGGGGTGCGCGGTGAGCGGCGCGTGCGGGGTGATCGGCCTGGGCGTGGCTCCCGGGCCGTAACCCACCGGGGGGGCGGACCGAGTCCGCAACCCCGCTCCCCCGGCCCGTCCCCTCCCCCAGTGCTGTCCTCTCCCTTCTTCGCCCTGCATGATGGTCGGCTGGCGCCCGCTGAGTTCCGGTCGATCCCGGGAACTTGGTCGGTGCGGTCCAGACACGTCCCATCCGATACGGAGTCATGCTCGTGCCCAGCAAGAAGGCCCTCGTCCGCCGCCCCAGCCCGCGTCTTGCCGAAGGGCTGGTGACGCACATCGAACGGGAGCGGGTCGACGCCGATCTCGCGGTCGAGCAGTGGGAGGCGTACGTGGACGCCCTGCGCACGCACGGCTGGGAGACCATCGAGGTGGAGCCGGCCGACGACTGCCCGGACTCGGTGTTCGTCGAGGACACGGTCGTGATGTACCGGAACGTGGCGCTGATCACCCGGCCGGGCGCCGCGTCCCGGCGTGCGGAGACCGCCGGGGTCGAGGAGGCCGTGGCCGGTCTGGGCTGCTCGGTGAACTGGATATGGGACCCTGGCACCCTGGAGGGCGGTGACGTACTGAAGATCGGGGACACCGTCTACGTGGGCCGGGGCGGGCGCACCAACGCCGCCGGCGTCCAGCAGCTGCGCGCCGCGTTCGCACCGCTGGGCGCGCGGGTCGTCTCCGTCCCGGTGAGCAAGGTGCTGCACCTGAAGTCCGCGGTCACGGCGCTGCCCGACGGCACGGTCATCGGGCACATCCCGCAGATGGACGCCCCGTCCCTGTTCGCGCGCTTCCTGCCGGTGCCGGAGGAAGCCGGCGCCCACGTCGTCCTGCTCGGCGGCGCCAAACTGCTGATGGCGGCGAGCGCGCCGAAGACCGCGGAGCTGTTCGCGGACCTCGGGTACGAACCGGTCGTCGTGGACATCAGCGAGTTCGAGAAGCTCGAGGGATGTGTGACATGCCTCTCGGTGCGGCTGCGGGAGCTGTACGTCTGACCGTCTGAGCGGGCGGCCCGCCCACCTGCGGGTCGGGAGTGCCTGGCGTGCGGGTGAACGACCCCGCTGATCAGGGTCCTTTACAGCACCCTTAACCTACGGCATCGTAACCTACGGATACGTAGCCTACGATGCCGTAGGTTACCGCTCACTGCTCGTACGTATGTCCCCCTGGAGAGTCCATGACGATCACCACTCCCCACCTCGGCAGCCCCGCCGGCGCCTGGACCGACGCTCAGCTGCTGTACGCACTGGAGGAAGTGGTCGAGAAGGAACTCAACCGGCATCTGCAGGTCGCCAAGGACTGGATGCCGCACGAGTACGTCCCGTGGAGCGACGGGCGCAACTTCCCCGGCCTCTTCGAGGACGGCGAAGCCTGGGAGAAGGAGCAGTCCAAGGTCACCGAGATCGGCCGCATCGCGCTCGTGGTCAACCTCCTGACCGAGGACAACCTGCCCAGCTACCACCACGAGATCGCCTCGCTCTTCGGCCGTGACGGCGCCTGGGGCACCTGGGTGCACCGCTGGACGGCCGAGGAGGGCCGGCACGGCATCGTGATGCGGGACTACCTGCTCACCTCGCGTGCCGTGGACCCGGACAAGCTGGAGCAGTTCCGCATGTCCCACATGAGCGAGGGCTTCGAGTCGGACAACCGCCACTCGATGCTGCACTCGGTCGCCTATGTCGCCTTCCAGGAGCTCGCCACCCGCATCTCGCACCGCAACACCGGCCACCAGTCCGGCGATCCGGTCTGCGACCGCATGCTGTCCCGCATCGCGACCGACGAGAACCTGCACATGGTCTTCTACCGGAACCTGCTCAAGGCGGCCTTCGAGCTCGCCCCCGACCTGACCATGCAGGCCGTGCGGGACGTGGTCGTCAACTTCCGGATGCCCGGCCACGGCATCCCCGGCTTCGAGCGGGCCGCCGCGCAGATGGCGATCGGCGAGGTCTACAACCTGCGCATCCACCACGACGACGTGCTCCAGCCGGTGCTGCGTTTCCTGAGGATCATGGAGATCGACGGTCTGGGCCCCGAAGGCCGCAAGGCACAGGAGGAGCTGGGCCTGTACATGGGCGGCCTCGACTCCGAGGCCACGAAGTTCGACGAGAAGCTGGCCGCCCGCAAGGCACGCATGGCGGCCCGGGCCGGCGCCTGACGGCTGACCCGGCATTACACCCCTGCGGCCCCGATCGCCACGAGCGACCGGGGCCGCCCGCATGAACGACCGGCAACCGAGCGACCGGCAGCGCCGAAGATGCGGATCATGACGCCCGAGACGACGAATGGCCCAGCTACGTGTCCGTCTCGGCCCACGGCGACCACACCACCAAGAAGTTCAACGACGTGGAGCGGGTGGGCAAGCACTTCAAGGTCGTCTACCACAAGGACGGGACACCCCCGGCCGGCGCGTTCGGCACGCACTCGTTCCGCTTCGCGAAGGTGGGCGAGCAGGCCGAAGCCTGGAGCGACGGCGGCTGGGACCGCCCGGCCCTGGTTCCCTACGACACCCTGTGGAGCCGGAACCGCACGGCCTGGAGCGCGCTGGAGGACTCCAGTTGGGGTAGGGCCAACTTCCCGCTCCAGGACAGGAACGACCATTTCCGCGGCACGCTGAACGAGGCCAAGCCGGCCGGCGCCAGCTTCAACGCCTGGAGCTGACGCCCGCAGCCCACGCAGACGCCTCCCGGCGGGAGACCCTCCCCGTTCCTGCCGGGAGGCGCACCGCCCGGGAGGCCGCCCCCGCTCCCCCCGGGAGGCGCGCGGCGTGCGGCTACCGCGACGCCTACCGCGACACACGCCGCAGCGCCAGCCGCTCCTTCTCCGACAGGCCGCCCCAGACGCCGAAGCGCTCATCGTTGCCGATCGCGTACTCGAGGCAATCCGCGCGGATCGGGCACATACCGCAGATCCGCTTCGCCTCCCGCACCGAGCTGCCCGGCTCGGGAAAGAAGAAGTCCGACCCGGTCTGGGCGCACAGCGCCTCCTGCTGCCAGGCGAGTTCGGGCGAGAGCATCGTGTCGATGTGCATGGCCGGAAGCCTCGCGGTGGGCGGAAAACGTTCGCTCAACGCGGGATCAACACCCCGATCACGGGGCTCCGGCCGCCTCGACGGGTCGCCCGCCGGACGAGCCTACGCACGGCGGCGCGCGGAAACATCGAAGTCCTCGGACACCACCGCCCCGGCGGCGCTCCGGCGGCGGGTCCGTGGACACTGCTCGTTTCGGCAACGCGGCGAGGCGCGGTGCCAGGCCGCGCGATCCGGGCGGGCATAGCGCAATCCGGACGACAGGCTAGGCGGACCCGCGCCGCACCAGCGTCGTCGGCAGCACCATGCTCGAGGGCGTACCAGTGACGCCCCCTCGGGGGGCGTCACGGTCGAGGCCGCGCAGGAGCAGGCGCGTCATCAGGCGGCCCATGTCCTCGATGTCCTGGCGGACCGTGGTGAGGGGCGGGTCGGTCTGCTCCGCGATGGGCTGCATGTCGTCGAAGCCGATGACGGCCACGTCGTCGGGGACACGGCGGCCGCTTTCCCGCAGGACGCGCAGCGCGCCGGAGGCCGTGAGGTCGTTGGCGGCGAACACCGCGTCCACGTCCGGGCAGCGGTCGAGGAGTTCGCGCATGGCCCGTTCGCCACCGGCGGGGGTGAAGTCGGCCTCGACGATGAGGCGTGGGTCGCCGTCCACCATGACGTCGCGGTAGCCGTCGAGCCGGTCGACGGCGGACGTCTGGTCGAGGGCGCCGGTGATGTGCGCGATCCGGGTGCGGCCCAGGCCGGCGAGGTGGCGGACGGCGTCGCGGGCACCGCCGCGGTTGTCGCTGTCGACGTAGACCACGTCGCGCCGGTCTCCGCTCCAGCCGGGCCGGCCGCCGAAGACGGTGGGAATGCCGGCCCGCTGGATCAGCTCCGGCAGCCGGTCGTGGAGGTGCAGGGAGAAGACGAGGGCCCCGTCGACGTGTCCGCCGGCGAGGTACCGACCGACCCGGGCGTGGTCCTCGCGGCCCTCCGTGAGCAGCAGCACGAGCTGGTTGTCGTGGGCCGTGAGTTCCTTGCTGATGCCGCGCAGCTGGAGCGCGAAGAACGGGTCGGCGAACACCCGCGTCTCCGGTTCGGCGACGACGACCGCGATCGCGTCGTGCCGTCGGGTCACCAGGGAACGGGCGGCCTGGTTCGGCACGTAGCCGAGTTCGTCCACGGCCTTGCGGACCCGCTCGACGAGGATGTCCCGCACCCCGTCCCCACCGTTGACCACCCGGGACACGGTGGCCCGCGAGACACCGGCCCGGGCGGCCACGGCCTCCAGGGTGGGACGCGGCGCTGTGTCGGTCACTTCGGGGCTCCTCACCTGCGGTTGCGGATCAGGATAGCCCCGGGTGCACCGATGGGTGAGAGCGCTCTCCAGGAGGCCCGGGAAGGCGGCCCGCCTCACGCGCCCGTCACAGGCCCGGGGAGCAGCGGCCTCACACACCGTCCGTGGTCGTGTCCGCCTCCCGGCGCCTGCCCGTGCTCGTGCGGGCCGCCCCCGGGGATCGTGCCGTCCGGATCAAGGAGCGGTAGGCCCCCCGGGCGTCTTCCTGGCCCTGCTCGGCTGTACCCGTCTGGGTTCGCCCGGCATCTTCGGATACTCGGGCGGGTACGGCAGGTCTCCGAGCCCGTGGTCGTGTTCGTCGCGGCGGGCGAGGTCGAGCAGGGCCTCCAGGGAGTAGCGGTGGTCGTCCATGTCCGCGTGCACGTCGCCGAGTTCGGCGAAGCGCGCGGGCATGGTCGCCAGGTCGAAGTCCTGGGGGTGCGCGATGCCGACCTCGTCCCAGCGCAGCGGCGCGGAGACGGGGGCGTGCGGGCGTGGGCGTACGGAGTAGGCGGAGGCGATCGTGCGGTCGCGAGCCGTCTGGTTGTAGTCCAGGAAGATGCGCTCGCCCCGCTCCTCCTTCCACCACTTGATGGTGACCTGCTCCGGCATGCGGCGTTCCATCTCCCTGCCGACGGCGATGGCGGCGCGCCGGACCTGGGTGAAGGACCAGCGCGGTTCGATGGGCACGAAGACGTGCAGACCCCGGCCGCCGGACGTCTTGGGGAAACCGCGCAGGCCGCCGAACTCGTCGAGAACCGCCCGCAGTTCATGGGCGGCGCGGGCGGCGTCGTCGTAGTCGGTGCCGGGCTGGGGGTCGAGGTCGATGCGGAGCTCGTCCGGGCGGTCGACGTCGTCGCGGCGCACCGGCCAGGGGTGGAAGGTGAGCGTGCCGAACTGGGCGGCCCACACCACGGCACCCACCTCGGTGGGGCACATCTCGTCGGCGCTGCGGCCGCTGGGGAAGGTGATGTGCGCGGTCGGGATCCAGTCGGGCATGTTCTTGGGAGCCCGCTTCTGGAAGAAGTTCTCGCCGCTCACGCCCTCGGGGTAGCGCTCCAGGGTGGTGGGCCGGTCGCGCAGGGCACGCAGGATGCCGGGGCCGACGGCCATGTAGTAGCGGGCGAGGTCCAGCTTGGTGAAACCGCGCTCGGGGAAGAAGATCCTGTCCGGGCTGGACAGCCGCACGGTCCGGCCGCCGACCTCCAGTTCCACCGCGTCGCCCATGCGAGCCACGGTAGGCGTAGCCCGCATACCTCGCACATCGGGCGTCCCCCGGTACGAGAGCGCAGAATCGACCCATGGACCTGCCGGTGATGCCCCCTGTCCTGCCGATGCTCGCCAAGTCGGTGGCGGCGATCCCCGCGGGCATGCAGTACGAGGCGAAGTGGGACGGGTTCCGGGCGATCGTGTTCCGGGACGGGGACGAGGTCGAGCTCGGAAGCCGCACCGGCAAGCCTCTGACCAGGTACTTTCCCGAGCTGGTGACGGCCGTGCGGGAGCGGTTGCCCCAGCGGTGCGTGGTGGACGGGGAGATCGTGATCGCGCGGGAGGGGCACCTCGACTTCGACGCGCTGACCGAGCGGATCCACCCGGCGGACTCGCGGGTGCGGACACTGGCGGAGCGGACGCCGGCCTCGCTCGTCGCGTTCGACCTGCTGGCGCTCGGGGACGAGTCGCTGATGGACACCCCGCTGACCGAGCGGCGGGAGCTGCTGACCGGGGAGCTGTCGGGGGTGACGGCGCCGGTGCACCTGGCACCGGCGACCACCGACATCGAGGTGGCGCGGCAGTGGTTCGAGGAGTACGAGGGGGCGGGCCTGGACGGTGTCATCGCCAAGCCGCTGACCGTGCGCTACCGGCCGGACGGGCGCGCCATGTTCAAGATCAAGCACGAGCGGACGGCCGACGTCGTCGTCGCCGGGTACCGCCTGCACAAGAGCGGCCCCGTGGTGGGCTCGCTGCTGCTCGGTCTGTACGACGACGACGGCACGCTCCAGCACGTGGGCGTGTCGGCCGCCTTCACGATGAAGCGGCGCGCCGAGCTGGTGGCGGAGCTGGAGCCGCTGCGCATGGACGACGTGACGGGGCATCCGTGGGCAGCGTGGTCCGAAGAGGCGGCGCACGAGAAGGCGCGGCTGCCCGGGGCGCCGAGCCGCTGGTCGGGCCGCAAGGACCTGTCGTGGGTGCCGCTCAGGCCGGAGCGGGTGGTCGAGGTGGCGTACGACCACATGGAGAACGGGCAGCGTTTCCGGCACACCGCCCGCTTCCGCCGCTGGCGCCCGGACCGGACGCCCGACAGCTGCACATACGCGCAGCTGCAGGAGCCGGTCCGCTACGACCTCGCGGAGATCCTGGGCGCCTGAAGCACACTCAGGGCTGCATCAGGACCTTGACGGCGCCGTCCTGCTTGCGCTGGAACATGTCGTACGCGTGCGGCGCCTCCGACAGCGGCACCCGGTGGGTGGCGAAGTCGTCCACGCCGAGCGGGTCCTCGTCGGTCAGGTAGGGGATGATGTCGTCGGTCCAGCGGCGGACGTTGGCCTGGCCCATCCGCATCTGGATCTGCTTGTCGAACAGGGTGAGCATCGGCATCGGGTCCGCCATACCGCCGTAGACACCGGACAGCGAGATGGTGCCGCCGCGGCGCACCAGCTCGATGGCGGTGTACAACGCGGCGAGCCGGTCGACGCTGAAGCGCTCGGCCATCGGGCCGCTCAGCTTGCGCGGCAGCAGGGCGGAGGTGTTCTGCACGAGGCGGGCCACCGCGCTGCCGTGGGCCTCCGTGCCGACGGCGTCAATGACGGCGTCGGGCCCGCGGCCGTCGGTCTCGTCACGGATCGCGGCGACGAGTTCCTTCTCGTCGTCGAAGGACCTGAGGTCGTACGTCTCCACGCCCCGCGAGCGCGCCCGGCGCAGCCGCTCGGGCACCAGGTCCACGCCGAACACCCTCCCGGCCCCGCGCACCTGGGCGATGCGGCAGGCCATGTCGCCGATCGGTCCGAGGCCGAGCACGGCGATGCTGCCGCCCTGGGGGACCTCGGCGTAGGCGACCGCCTGCCAGGCGGTGGGAAGGACGTCGGAGAGGTAGACGAAACGGTCGTCGGCCGGGCCCTGAGGGACCTTGATCGGACCGTACTGCGCCTGCGGTACGCGCAGGTACTCGGCCTGGGCGCCCGGCACGGCGCCGTACAGGCGCGTGTAGCCGAACAGGGCGGCGCCCATCCCCTCGCCGTGGACCTGGGTGGTCTCGCACTGGGTGGGCAGGCCGGTGAGGCACATCCAGCAATTGCCGCAGGCGATCTGGAACGGCACCACGACCCGGTCCCCGACCTGGAGGTCCGGGACGCCCGCGCCGACCTCCTCGACGACCCCCATGGGCTCATGGCCGAGGATGTCCCCCGGGGCCATGAACGGCGTGAGCACCTCGTACAGGTGCAGATCGGAGCCGCACAGTCCGGTGGAGGTGACGCGGATGATCGCGTCCGTCGGCTCCTGGATCACCGGATCGGGCACGTTCTCCACCCGCACGTCCCGCTTGCCCTGCCAGGTCACTGCCCTCATTCGCCTCGCGCTCCCTCCGTCAGCGTGCGCGTCGGTCGGCCGGCTGGCGGAGACCGGGTACCACGTGCGTCCCGCGCTGAACCTCGCGCCGACCGACGGACGCCGCGGAGTCGGCCACGACACAGTCGACCGACTATGGCCATCGATGTTCAGGTAAGCGCACAATCAAGACAGATCGACGATATGAGGCGCGTGATGGCGACGGTGGTAATGGGACGAGGGTCGCGCGGACGGCGCGCCTCGACGACGGCGGCGCTGCTGGCCGCCGCGCTGACGGCCGCCCTGGCGGGCTGCACGAGCGGGGGCGGCACGGCCGACGACGGACGGGGGTCGTCCCGGGAGTCGGAGCGGGAGGCCTCGGCCACCGCGACCGGCCCATCCGTGCTCGCCGTCAAGATCGACAACGCGAGCTCGGCCCGCCCGCACACCGGCGTCGACGCCGCGGACGTGGTGTACGTGGAGCAGGTCGAGGGCGGGCTGAGCCGGCTGATGACGGTCTACGCGACACAGCTGCCGGAGGCGGTCGGACCGGTGCGCAGCGCACGCGAGTCGGATCTGGAGCTGCTGCGCCAGTTCGACCGCCCCACGCTCGCCTTCTCCGGAGCGCAGAAGAAGCTCCTGCCGCTGATCGACGAGGCGCCGCTGCGGGCACAGACGCCGACGAACGCCGCCGACGCCTACTTCCGGGGCAGCGACAAGCCCGCCCCGTACAACCTCTACCTGCGGCCCGAGCGGCTCGTGCCCGAAGCCCCGGGCCGGGCGGCCCTGACCACCGGCTTCCGCTACGGCTCCGCCCCCGCCGGCGGCACGGCCACGGACTCGCAGACGGTGCGCTACCCGGCGGCCCGTTTCAGCTTCACCTGGTCGGACTCCCGCGACCGCTGGCTGGTCGGCATGGACGGCTCCCCCGCGACGACGGCCGACGGGAAGCGGATGGCGCCCGCGACGGTCGTCGTGCAGTACGTCAAGGTGCGCGAGTCCGCCTTCCGTGACTTCCTCGGCAACAACACGCCGTACACCGAGACGGTCGGCTCGGGGAAGGCGAAGGTGCTGCGCGACGGGCGGGCCTGGGACGTGAACTGGGAGCGCGGGAGCGCCGCCGACGGCACGGCGTTCACCACCGGCGACGGCACACCGGTGCACTTCGCGAAGGGCCAGGTGTGGGTGGTGTACGCCAAGGCGTCCTGACCCGTCCGCGTCTCTCAGCGGGGCACGGCCACGGGCTCCTCGGGGTTGCGCAGCCCCTCGGCCGCGTCCGCCACCCGCCGGATGAGGTCGAAGAACACCGTCCGCTCGTCGGCGGACAGCGGGGCGAGGAACACCTGGTTCATCCGGGCGGTGCGCACGGTCAGCTTGCGATGCGTGCGCACCCCCTCGTCCGTCAGGCGCAGCAGGGAGCGGCGGCCGTCCTGCGGGTCGCGGACCTTGTCGAGCAGCCCGCGCCGGCCGAGCCGGCTGACGACCTCGGCGATGGTGGACCGGTCGAGCCCCACCCGCTCCCCCACCGTGCGCTGATCCAGGCCCGGCTCGGCGACGAGCGTGTTGAGGACCGCGAACTGGGGCGAGGTGATCTCCTCGGAGACCATCGTGTTCCACAGCAGGTAGTGCGCCTGCTGGAGTCGCCGGGCCAGGTGCCCGGGGTGGGTGGTAAGGTCCGCCGCCGCCATGTGCACCCCTCGGTCGCTTTCGTCTGTGTGCTGAACAATAGTCGACCAGTTCGAGGCTGTCTGCCGTCCATGCGAGGAGTTGGAGGCAGGTATGACGAGGTCTTGACGCCCCACCTTCCCGATGGCAGCGTGAGGGACCAGCTCGTGGAAATAGTCAGTGCCCTGATTAATTCGTCGGGTCGCTCGGAAGAGATGGGGCTTCTCGGATGGACAAGGTGGTCGCCACAGCCCTGGAGGCGGTGGCCGACGTGCCGGACGGCGCGTCGCTCGCGGTGGGCGGTTTCGGGCTGAGCGGGGTGCCGAACGTCCTGATCCAGGCGCTCCACGAGCGCGCGGTCACCGGCCTGTCGGTGGTCTCCAACAACTGCGGGGCGATGGAGTCGGGCCTGGCGGTGCTGCTCGCCGCCGGCCGGATCGCCCGGGTGACGGGTTCCTACATCGGCGCCAACAAGGAGTTCGCCCGGCAGTACCTGGCCGGGGAGCTGGAGGTCGAACTGATCCCGCAGGGCACGCTGGCCGAGCGGCTGCGGGCCGGCGGCGCCGGGATCCCCGCCTTCTACACCCCGGCCGGGGTGGGCACCCAGGTCGCCGACGGCGGACTGCCCTGGCGCTACGACGGGCAGGGCGGGGTCGCGCTCGCCTCGCCGCCGAAGGAGGTCCGGGAGTTCGACGGCACCGAGTACGTGCTGGAACACGGCATCCGCACGGATTTCGCGCTGGTCCGGGCCGCGCGGGGCGACCGGCACGGCAACCTGGTCTTCAACAAGTCCTCCCGGAACTTCAACCCGCTGGCCGCGATGGCCGGGCGGGTCACGATCGCCGAGGTGGAGGAACTGGTGGAGCCCGGGGAGATCGACCCGGACGCGGTGCACCTGCCGGGGATCTTCGTGCAGCGGGTGCTCGCGCTCACCCCGGAGCAGGCGGCGGACAAGAGGATCGAGCAGCGGACGGTGAGGTCCTGATGGCCTGGACGCGCGAGGAGATGGCCGCCCGGGCGGCACGGGAGCTGCGGGACGGCCAGTACGTCAATCTCGGCATCGGTCTGCCCACTCTCATCCCGAACCACCTGCCCGAGGGCGTCGAAGTCGTCCTCGAATCCGAGAACGGCATCCTCGGCACCGGCCCCTATCCCACCGAGGACACCGTCGACCCGGACCTGATCAACGCCGGAAAGGAGACGGTGACGGTCCTTCCGGGCGCGTCCTTCTTCGACTCGGCCCTGTCGTTCGCGATGATCCGGGGCGGGCACATCGACGTGGCCGTGCTGGGCGCCATGCAGGTCTCCGAGCGGGGCGACCTGGCCAACTGGGCCGTCCCCGGCAAGCTGGTCACCGGCATCGGCGGGGCGATGGACCTGGTGCACGGCGCCCGCACGGTCGTGGTCGTCATGACGCACACCGCCAAGGACGGCTCCCCGAAGATCCTCACCGAGTGCACCCTGCCGCTGACCGGCAAGGGGTGCGTGAACCGCATCGTCACCGACCTCGGAGTCCTCGACGTCACCGACGAAGGGCTCGTACTGGTCGAAACCGCGCCGGGCGTGAGTGCCGACGAGATCGCGGCCAGGACCGATGCCGAACTGACCGTGCCGGAAGGCCTGAAGTGAAGGGCGTCCACCTCGTCGACGCGGTCCGTACGCCCCTCGGCCACCGCAACGGCTCACTCGCCTCGGTCCGCCCCGACGACCTGGCCGCGCACGCCATCCGTGAACTCCGCGCCCGTACGCCGGAGCTGGCCCCGGCCCGGATCGAGGACGGGTACCTCGGCAACGCCGACGGCGCCGGTGAGGCGAACCGCGACGCCGACCGCATGACCCCCCTGCTCACGGGCCTGCCCACCTCCGTGCCGGGTGTGACCGTCAACCGCCTGTGCCATCCGCCGGGTGCGTCCGGGGCCCGGCTCGCCGGGACGGCCGCCCCTCAGCCGGCCCGGCGGGGCAGCGGTGTCGGTGTCGCCACCCACTGCATCGGGTCGGGCCAAGGTCCCGCCCTCGTCCTCGCACGTTGACGGAACAGGATCACCATGACGCTCACTCAGCACGACATCGATCAGGAGATCGCGACCAGGCACGCCGCGTACGAGAAGCGGCTCGCCGACGGGGAGCCCGTCGAGCACCAGCCGCGGCGGGATTACGCGCCCTACCGCTCCTCGGTGCTCCGCCACCCCAAGCAGCCGCCGGTCACCATCGACGTCAGCAGGGATCCGGAGCTGGTGGAGCTCGCCTCTCCGGCCTTCGGGGAGCGGGACATCACCGAGATCGACAACGACCTCACCCGGCAGCACGCCGGCGAGCCGATCGGCGAGCGCATCACCGTCTCCGGTCGGCTCCTGGATCGCGACGGCCGCCCGGTCCGCGGCCAGCTCGTGGAGATCTGGCAGGCCAACTCGGCCGGCCGCTACACCCACCGGCGCGAGCAGCACGACGCCCCGCTGGACCCGAACTTCACCGGCGTGGGCCGCACCCTCACCGACGCCGAGGGCCGCTACCGCTTCACCACCGTCCAGCCGGGCCCGTACCCGTGGCGCCAGCACGTCAACGCCTGGCGCCCGGCGCACATCCACTTCTCGCTCTTCGGCACGGCGTTCACGCAGCGCCTTGTGACGCAGATGTACTTCCCGAGCGACCCGCTGTTCCCCTACGACCCGATCATCCAGTCGGTGACGGACGACGCGGCCCGGCAGCGACTGGTCGCGACATACGACCACGGCCTGTCGGTGCCGGAGTTCTCGATGGGCTACCACTGGGACATCGTGCTGGACGGCCCGAACGCCACCTGGATCGAAGAAGGACGCTGACCTGCCATGACGAAGATCGACACCAGCAGGCCGGAGAACGTGCTGCCCACCCCCTCGCACACCGTCGGCCCGTTCTACGGCCACGCCCTGCCGTTCCGCGGCGGGGAGGACATCGCGCCCCCGGGGCATCCGGACACGGTCACCGTGCACGGGTACGTCACCGACGGCGAGGGCGATCCGCTGCCCGACGCGCTGCTCGAACTGTGGGGCCCGGACCCCGACGGCAACCTGCCCACCGTCGACGGCTCGATGCGGCGCGACCCTGCCTCGGGCGCCTTCCTCGGGCGCAACGGCGTGGAGTTCACGGGCTGGGGGCGCGTCCAGACCGACGCGAACGGCCACTGGTACGCGCGGACGCTTCGGCCGGGTGCGCGCGGGCGGAACGCCCCGTACCTCAGCGTGTGCGTCTTCGCTCGCGGACTGCTCGTGCACCTGTACACCCGGATCTACCTGCCGGGCGACACGGCCGCGCTCGCCGCCGACCCGCTGCTGTCCCGGCTGGAGGACGGGCGCCGCGACACGCTGATCGCCGTGGAGGAAGCAGGCGGCACGTACCGTTTCGACATCCGCCTTCAGGGCGAAGGCGAGACGGTCTTCCTGGAGTTCCAGTGACATCTCCGCACGGCGACACCGGCCTGCTCGCCCCCGGATGGGCCGGCTCGACGGCCTCCGCGGCGACGGGCGACCGGGCCTATCTGCGGGCCCTGCTCGACGCGGAGGTCGCGCTGACCCGGGCTCAGGCGGCTTCCGGTCTCGCCCCCGCCGAGGCGGCGGCGGCGGTGACGGAAGCGGCCGGCGCCGATGCCTTCGACGTGCGGTCCCTCGCCGAACGCGCCCGCGCGGGCGGCAACCCGGTCATCCCCCTGGTCGCGGACCTGACGAAGGCCGTGGGCGACGAGTACGGCCCGTACGTCCACCGGGGCGCGACCAGCCAGGACATCCTGGACACCGCGACCATGCTGGTCGCCGCGCGCACCCTGGACCTGGTCCTCGCCGATCTCGGGCGCACGGCCGAAGCCCTGCGCCGACTGGCCGCCGAGCACCGCGACACCGTCATGCCGGGCCGGACGCTCACCCAGCACGCCGTGCCGACGACGTTCGGGCTGAAAGCGGCCGGGTGGCGGGCGCTGGTACTGGACGCACGCGACCGGGTGCGGACCGTACGCGCCTCCCTGCCCGTCCAACTGGGCGGCGCGGCCGGGACGCTGGCCGCCTTCGGGGCGTACGGCGCGAGCGATCCGACCGCGCTGCCGGTGGCCTACGCGCGCGAACTCGGCCTCCGGGCACCCGAACTGCCCTGGCACACCCTGCGGACGCCGGTCGCCGATCTCGCCGGGTGCCTCGCCTTCACCGCGGGCGCGCTCGGCAAGCCGGCCGTGGACGTCCTCACCCTGTCGCGCACCGAGATCGCGGAGGTCGTGGAGGGCAGCGGCGGCGGTTCGTCCGCCATGCCGCACAAGTCCAACCCCGTGCGGTCCACCCTCATCGCCGCCGCCGCACGGCGGGCACCGCAGCTCGCGGCCACACTGTACGGGGCGATGGCGGCGGAGGACGACCGGCCGGCCGGGGCCTGGCACGCGGAGTGGGAGCCGCTGCGGGACCTGCTGCGGCTGGCAGGCGGCGCCGCACGGGACGCCGCCGAACTGGCCGAGGGACTGCGGGTGAGAGCCGACACGATGCGCGAACACCTGGATCTCACCGGCGGGTTGATCGTCACCGAGCGGCTGTCCGCCGAGCTGGCCCCGGTGCTGGGCCGCGCCCGCGCCAAGGAACTGCTCACCCGGCTGGCCTCCGCAGGGGGGCCGCTCACCGACGCTCCGGAGCTGGCGGACGCCGACCTCGATCCGACCCACTACACGGGCTCCGCCGGAGCACTCACCGACCGTGCTCTGGAGCGACGTTGACACTCCTGAACCACCGCTCCGAGGGGCCCGGTTCCGCTCCCCCGCTGCTGCTCGGCCCCTCGCTCGGCACGTCGTACGCCCTGTGGGACCGGGTGGCGCCCGAACTGTCGGTCACCCATCGGGTGATCCGCTGGGACCTGCCCGGGCACGGCGGTTCGGCGGCCGGTCTCATCGGGACGGGGGCCACCGTCGGTGACCTCGCCGCTCTGGTGCTCGCGCTCGCCGACTCGCTGGGCATCGAGCGGTTCGCGTACGCGGGGGTGTCGCTGGGCGGGGCCGTGGGGCTGCATCTCGCGGTGCACCGTCCGGAGCGGCTGTCGTCGCTGGCCGTCATCTGCTCGTCGGCCCACTTCAACGGTTCCAAGCCGTGGGAGGAGCGGGCCGCGCTGGTGCGACGGGAGGGGCTGGCCGGGCTGGCGGAGGGGGCGGACGCCCGCTGGTTCACCCCCGGATTCACCGTGCCCCTCCTGGTGCGGGACCACCGGGACGCCGACCCGGGCGCGTACGCCGCCTGCTGCGACGCGCTCGCCGCGTTCGATCTGCGGGACCGTCTGCGCGAGATCACCGTGCCCACGCTGCTGGTCGCCGGGCGGGACGATCCGGCGACGCCGCCCGCGCATCTGCGGGAGATCGCCGACGCGGTGCCGGGCTCGGCGCTCGTCGAGATCCCCGGCGCCTCGCACCTGGCCCCCGCCCAGTGCCCGGAAGCTGTACTGACCGCGCTGCGGGCCCACTTCGGCCAGGGTGCCCCGCGGGGCATGGCCGTACGGCGCGAGGTGCTCGGCGACACGCACGTCGACCGGGCGCAGTCCGGGCAGACGCCCTTCACCGCCCGCTTCCAGGACTTCATCTCGCGCTACGCCTGGGGTGAGATCTGGACCGACCCGACGCTGTCGCGCCGCGAGCGCAGCATGATCACCCTCACCGCGCTGGTCGCCCACGGCCACTACGACGAACTGGCCATGCACGTCCGGGCGGCCCGCCGCAACGGGCTCACTCCTGAGGAGATCGGCGCGGTGCTGCTGCAGACGGCGGTGTACTGCGGAGTGCCGGCGGCGAACTCGGCGTTCGCGACGGCCCAGCGGGTGCTCGCGGAAGAGGACGGCGCGGGAGGGTGACCCTGCCGACCGCAGCTTCGACGACGGCTCGCTCACGCCCGCCCGCGTGCCGACCGGGGGACCATGCCCACGAGGCGGCGTACGGCCCGCAGGTGCGGGGGCGGCTCGCAGCGGTGACCGGCCAGTTGCTCCGCGCCTGAGCTACGCCGGTCCGGCACCGGCCCGGAGCGCGGCCCGTGCCCGTTCCGCCAGACCGTCCGCCCCGCAGGAGACCGCCAGGTCCAGACCCCGGCCGAGTTCGGTCGCGGAGCGGGCGGCGATGCCGTACTCGATGCGGGCCGCCGCGTGCTCGTACTGGCAGGGTGAGGCCTCCAGGTAGGCGACGGCCTGGGCGTGCAGCCGGACCGCGCGCTGGCCGGTCTCCAGGGCGGCGGCGCAGCGCAGGGCCTCCCCTATGGCCGAGTCCGTGCCGAAACGCTCGGCCTGGCGGCGGACGTCGACGGCGAGCCCGGCCGCGCGGGCCGGATCCTCGGTGCTGAGGGCGCGGGCGAGGTCCGTCGCCCAGGGGACGAGCACGGGGTTGTGGTGGCCGCGCGCCGCCGCCGCCTTCTCGGCGGCATCCAGTTCGTTGATGCCGTCCTTGGTGCGACCGACCGCCAGCAGCAGCCTGCCGCGCACCGAGCGCGGGTCCGGCAGGACGATGGTGGACGGGTAGGGCGGAGTGAAGCCGTACCGTTCGGCGACGTCCCAGGCCTGGCCGACATGGCCGCGGGCGAGGAGTGTGTCGACGAGGTTGCAGGTCGCCGACCAGTACAGGGGCAGGCCGCGGCCGACGCGCTCGGCGAGGCGCAGCGACTCGCGCAAGGACGCCTCCGCCTCCCGCAGACGGCCCCGCCTGCGGTGTCCGAGCCCGACGTATGCGTGCGCCAGGGCCAGGTGGCCGCCGCTCCAGCCGGCCGTCTCGTAGGCGCGCAGCGCCTCGTTGTAGAGGGTTTCGGCGCGGTCGAGGCGGTCGGTGAACGCGTACGCGTTGGCCAGCATCAGCAGTAGTTCGATGCCCCACTCGGTGTCGGTCCAGCCGAGCCCGGGGGCCAGGCGGCCGTTGACGAGGGCGCGGTCGCACAGTTCGGCGACCACCTCGGCGTTCTCGCCGTGCATCAGGGCGTCGAAGCCGCGCAGGATGAGCAGGGCGCGTTCGGAGTTGTCCCGGCCGGTGCAGGTGCTCGCGAGGTCGGCGAGCCGCTGGGAGCGGCCGGGTGAGATGGCCTCGCCGGCGTGGAGGCTCTCCCACATGAAGTGCGCGGCGTGGAGCCGCATTCGGGCGGGACCGGGCTGGAGCCGTGCGGCCTCCGCCTCGACTGTGCGGACGGCCTCCTCCAGCTGGTCGTTGTGCAGGAGCGCCTGGGAGAGCCGGAAGACGGCGTCCACCCGCTGGTCGCCGTCGAGGCCGGGCATGCCGAGCGCGGTCCGCAGATGGCTGATGGTGCGGGCGGGCGCGGTGAGGAACGTGGCCTCGGCCAGTTCGTACAGGACATGCGGGTGCGACTCGGGCCGGGGTGGTTCCTCCAGGGCGCGCTCCAGGCAGCGGCGGGCCGCGTCGGGGGCGCCTACGGCGAGGTGTTCGCGGGCGGCCTCGCGCAGCTGCCCGACAAGCTCCTCGTCGTCGTCCGGGTGGACCTCGATGAGATGACGGGCGGCTGCAGCGGCACCGCGCCCCTCGTCGGTGACGATGCGGGCGGCGATGCCGTGCATGGCGGTGCGCAGGGCGTAGGGGATGGAGTTGTAGACGTCGGTGGCGATGAGCGGGTGGACGAACTCCAGGTCGCCGTCGGCGCCGCGGCCGGTGGCGGGGTCGGGTGCGGTGAGGATGCGGGCGGTGCGCAGCAGTTCGGCGCAGCGGCGGGCGTCGTCCGGCTTCAGGGTGGCGAGCTTGGCGACCAGGCCGATGGAGATGCCGGTGCCGAGGATGGCGGCGGCCCAGGCGAACCTGGTGGCGTCGATGCCGAGTTCCTCCAGGCGGGCGACGAGGCCGCCGCCGCGGGCCGAGCGGTTCAGTTCGCGCAGTTCTGCGGCCCGGGCCTCGACCGGTTCGAGTTCGCTGTCCTGGACCTTGGCGAGGAGTTCGACGGTCTCGTAGGGGTTGCCGGCGGTGACGGCCCAGACCTCGCGGCAGAACGCCGCGTCGGCGTGGTTGCCCAGGGTGGCGCGGGTGAGGCCCGCCGTCGCGTCCGGGGTGAGGGCGCTGAGTGTCGTGACGGGGCCGACGGCGGCCGCGGCGACGGTGTCGAGGTGGTGGGCGCTCGGGCCGGGGACGTCGTCCGGGCGGTGGGCGACGACGACCAGGACGGACGACATCTCGTCGAGGCGTTCCGCGAGCCCGGCGAGCCAGTGCAGGGTCTCCTGGTCGGCCCAGTGGGCGTCGTCGATCAGCAGCACCAGCGGCCAGTCCCGGCGGGCGAGCCGGCGCACGGCGGCGACCAGGCCGTCGCACACGCCCTGCGGGTCGGCCTGCCGGCCTCCGGGGTCCGTGATGCCGAGGGCGGGGCCGGCGATGTCGTACCAGTCACCGAGGTACTCGCGGGCCTCCTCCGGCAGCATCGACACCAGCGCCGGTTGCAGTAACTGCCGTACCACGTTGAAGGGGACGGACCTGAGGGTCTCGCCGCCGCGTGCCGACCAGACCGTGCAGCCGCGTGCCTCGGCGATGCGGCGGGTTTCGGCCAGCAGTGCGGTCTTGCCGAGTCCGGCCTCGCCGCGGAAGACCAGCAGCCCGCCGGACGAGGAGCGGTCGGCGCACAGGTTGTCGACCGCCCGTGCGACGGCGGCGACTTCCTCCTCGCGCTCCCACAGGGAAGCCGAGGCGGCGGCCGTGGGCCGTACCTCCGTCATCCCGCTACCTCCCCAAGTCGCCCGAATGACGTACCAGCGTCGAGCGTAGCCGTCCGATTGCCTGAGTGGAGGGCGGTCGGAGCACCTGTTGCCGTGACGGATGACACCGGGTGCGTCCGGACGACGCACCCGGCCCGCCACCAGTCACCTTCGGGTCAACGGCGCGTGAACACAAGGAAGATGACGTCCATTCATCTCGAGCGCAGGCTCACGGCATGGCTGACGGGCGCGGGTCGCGGGGTCGGTGGGCACTGTCATCGAGTGGTACGCGCTCGGCGTCCACGGCTGATCAGCGACGATCACTGCGGCCGGTTCTTCACGCCGGCGGGCGGCAGGGAGGCCGCCGCTCTGGTGAAGACGTACACGTCCTCGGCGCTCACGTTCTGCTTCCGGCCCGCGGGGCGGCGCTTTTCGGCCGCCTGGGCGGGTCGGCTCGGCCCGCGTCCGGTGCCGGTCCTGGTGATCGCGCCGATGGCGGTGGCGACGACGCTGATCGGTGTGGTCGCCGACGTACGCGCGAGCAGGTGCTCCGGCGTTCTGACTGCTCACCTTCCCGCGCGTACGAAGGAGGCGTACGCCTTCGCGGTGCCGGGGTTCCTGACCTTGCACGGCCTGGGTTCCTGACACTGCACGGCCTGGCCGGCACGGAGCCGACGAACACGGGGGCGTGGCGTCACAGCGTGCCGGGCTCTCCGACCCCCGGCCGCCGGGGCGGGCGGCGGCCTCCGCCACCGGCTCCTCGGCGGCCGGCCCGGCTGCTGCTGCTGGAACAATCGGCTCCGGCTCCTCTCATGCCTTCTTCACCGACGCCTCATACGGTGGGGGCATGACGCAGGAGACTCCTCCCGGGTGGTACCCCGACCCCGGACAGACAAGCGACGGGCCCGCCACGGAACGCTGGTGGGACGGCAGGGCCTGGACGGACCGCATCCGCCCGGTCCGACCGGCCACGGCTTGGGGTCCCCCGGCGGCGGCGCCCGCCCCGACGGATCCGGCCCCCGGCGGGGCACCGTCGGGGGACGCCGCGCCATCAGGGGACGCGCCCGCGGGGCAGCCGGGGGCTGCTGGGCAGCCGACCGGCACGGGTCAGCCGGGGGCCGGACGGCCGACCGGCGTCGAGGCACCCGGAGGTGCGACGGATCCGGATGACGGCGGGCTGCCGGCGGGCGGCGGGGAGCCGGGAGCCTTTGGGGCTCCCGGCTCCGCGAGCCGGCCGGCAACCACAGGGGTGTCGGCCGACGCCGGGCAGGTCGCCGGCCCCGAGGAGCCGGGAGCCGGGCAGCCCACCGACGCCGACGGCCCGGAAGCCACCGTGAACCCGGCCGGCCCCGGGCAGCCGGCCGACCCCGGCACCCAGGGAGGCCCCGGGTATCCGGGCAGCCCCGGACAACCGGGAGCCGCGGGCCGGGCCGAAGGTGCCGGTTGTCCGGAAGCCGTCGGCCGTCCCGAAGGCGCTGGGTATCCCGCTGCCTTCGGGCAACCGGTCGGCGCTGCGTATCCGCCCGGCACCGGATACCCGCCCGGCGCCGGGTATCCGGCAGCTCCCGGGTATCCGGCCTGTCCCGCCGCGCCTGTGCCCGGCAGGGGCCGGCGGCTGCGGACAGGCGCGGCCGTCGCCGCGGCCGTCGTCGTGCTCTCCAGCATCGGCGTGGGGGTGTACGCGCTGACCGACCACGGCGGCTCGGGCGGCGGCTCCGCCACCTCGCAGGGGCCGGGCGGCAACCCCGGCGGCCAGGGCGGGCCGTTCGGCGGACCGGGGGGCTCCGGGGGTTCCGGTGGCCCCGGCGGCAACGGCGGCTCCGATGGGCAGAGTCCGCAACCCGAGCAGTCCGAGCCTCCGAAGATCAGGAGCGGGTCCGTGACCGACCCGGTCAGCGGGATCAGTCTGCCGATTCCGAAGGGCTGGTACGGCCAGCAGGGCAGGATCGGGGCGCAGGTGACCTCCGACGACTCCTACAAGTGCCCCGGCGACACGTCCTCGACCTGCACGAAGGGCGGCGCCTACTCCGCCCCGGCCCTGGCCCTCGGCACCGAGGGCGACACCGCCGAGGAGATCGCGAAGGCGGACATCGCGGCGAACGCCGAGGAGTCCTACGGCGGCAAGTCCTACGGCGGGATCACCTCGCACGACGTCCTGGCCTCCAGGGCGGTGACCGTGGCCGGGCAGCAGGGCTACCTGGTCCGTTGGAGGGCCGTCACGAGCAAGGGCGCCGACGGCATCGTCGAGTCGCTCGCGTTCCCCTCCCCCGCGAACGCGAAGCAGATGGTCGTCGTGCGGTTCGGCGTCGACGCCGACCAGAAGGAATCCGTCCTGGACGACATCGCCAAGGGCATCAAGGTGTCGACGGGCGGCGGCAACGGGCAGGACGTCTGACGCGACGGCCGGCGCAGACGCACCGACGGACGACGGCCATCCGGCGGCCGCCGTCCGGCCCCGCGACCCGGGTGGGCCACCGCCGAACCGGTGTGGGTGCCCCGGCCTCACGATCCGGGGCACCCCACCTCCGCTACGCGGTGATGATCGCCGGGTCGCTCACACCCGGCCTGCCGTTCTCGACGTGTCCCGCGAACCGCCGCAGGAACGCCTTGTCACCCTCGGCGGTGACGGTCAGGTCGTACCAGCGGCGGTCGGCGGCGAGTTCGACGGTCCGGCGCACCGTGGCGCCCGGGCGGACGGTGACGGCCGAGGGCCTGCCGCCGTAGCCGCTCGAGAGCTTCAGCCGGGCCGTGCCGGAGCCCTTGTTGGTGAAGGTCAGCTCGATGTCGTCGCCGGTGTGGCGCGCGGTGACCTCGCAGCCGGCCGTCCGGTTCGAGCCCTTGAAGACGCGCACGAAGCCGTTCGGACCGTGCACGGTCAGGTCGTAGGAGCCCGCCGAGTACGCCGAGTTCCAGGTGTCGGAGAGGGTCTTGCCGGCCTCGGTCGTGTACATCCAGGGGCCGTCGGTGCGGTTGCCGGAGGTGACGTGGAAGGCTCCGCCCGCCTTCGGACCGGTGGCGAAGGTGAGGGTGAGCTTCCCGGCGACGGCGTCGACGGCGGCGTCCACGTGCGGGGCGTACTTCAGCGGCCGGGCGCGGCGCAGGCCGCGTTCCTGGCGGGGCATCCGCGGGTCGGCGGGCGGGGCCGGGCGGTAGTCGGGGTGACGGTCGCGGTCCTGCGGCTCGTAGGCGTCGGTGCCGGGCAGCGCGGCCGGGCGCGTGTCCTTGCGGGAGAAGTCGAACGCGGCCGTGAGGTCACCGCAGACGGCCCGGCGCCAGGGCGAGATGTTCGTCTCGCGCACGCCGAAGCGGCGTTCCATGAACCTCAGGATCGAGGTGTGGTCGAGGGTCTCCGAGCAGACGTAGCCGCCCTTGCTCCACGGCGAGACGACCAGCATCGGCACCCGGGGGCCGAGGCCGTAGGGGCCGGCGGTGTTCTTGCCGTCGCCCGGGAAGAGGTCGAGGGAGACGTCGACGGTGGACCGGCCCCGGGAGGCGTCCTCGGGCGGCAGCGGCGGTACGACGTGGTCGAAGAAGCCGTCGTTCTCGTCGTAGGTGATGAACAGGGCGGTCTTCGACCAGACCTCCGGGTTGGAGGTGAGGGCGTCCAGGACCTGGGCGATGTACCAGGCGCCGTAGTTCGACGGCCAGTTGGAGTGCTCGGAGAAGGCCTCGGGGGCGGCGATCCAGGAGATCTGCGGCAGCCTGCCCGCCTTGACGTCGGCCTTCAGCACGTCGAAGTAGCCGTCGCCGGCCTTGGCGTTCGTGCCGGTGCGGGCCTTGTCGTACCAGGGGTCGCCGGGCTTGGCACCCCGGTACTTGTCGAAGTAGAGCAGCGAGTTGTCACCGTAGTTGCCCCGGTAGGCGTCCTGGATCCAGCCCCAGGAGCCCTTGGCGTCGAGGCCGTCGCCGATGTCCTGGTAGATCTTCCAGGAGATGCCGGCCTGCTCCAGGCGCTCCGGGTAGGTCGTCCAGCCGTAACCGAGTTCGTCGTTGCCGAGGACCGGGCCGCCGCCGGTGCCGTCGTTGCCCGTGTACCCGGACCACATGTAGTACCGGTTGGGGTCGGTGGAGCCGATGAACGAGCAGTGGTAGGCGTCGCAGATGGTGAAGGCGTCGGCGAGGGCGTAGTGGAAGGGGATGTCCTCGCGGGTCAGGTACGCCATGGTCGTGGTGCCCTTGGCGGGCACCCACCGGTCGTACTTGCCGCCGTTGTAGGCCTGGTGGCCGTCGGGCCAGGAGTGCGGCAGGCCCTCCAGGAACTGCATGCCGAGGTCGTCGGCGTCCGGGTGGAACGGCAGGATCTCCTTGCCGTCCTTCTCCTGGTGCCAGACCGGTTTGCCGTTGTCGAGGGTGACCGGACGCGGGTCGCCGAAGCCGCGGACGCCTCTCAGGGTGCCGAAGTAGTGGTCGAAGGAACGGTTCTCCTGCATGAGGACGACGATGTGCTCGACGTCCTCGATCGACCCGGTGCGGTGGTTGGCCGGGAGCGCGGCGGCACGCTGGATGCTCGCGGACAGCGCGCTGAAGGCCGTGGTGGCACCCGCGAGTTGGAGAAAGCGGCGCCGGTTTACTTCGGACATGAAGGACAGACCTCTCATCCTGAGGTGCCGGATGGCCGGAACGTGGCGGAATCCGCGGAAGGAGTGTTTCAGGGACACCAAACGACAAGGAAGGGGCCGGTGACGCTCGTGTGAAAGTCGGCGGTACGCCCGGTGTGCCCGGGCGCCGCCGGGGGAGGGTGAGGGGCGTGACAGAGACGCAGACGGCATCCCCGCCGACGAAACGGCCCGTTCGCCAGCTTCTCGCCGCCTCCGTGGGCAACGCGGTGGAGTGGTACGACTGGTACGCCTACACGTTTCTGGCCACCTACATCGCCGCCCAGGTCTTCCCCGAGAGCGCGGACAACTCGCTGGTGCCGCTGCTGTCCACGTTCGCGGTGTTCGCGGTCGGGTTCTTCATGCGGCCGGTCGGCGGGCTGCTGATGGGCGCGGTCGCGGACCGGCACGGGCGGCGGGCCGCGCTGACGGTCACCATCCTGCTGATGGGCGGCAGCAGCCTGCTGGTCGGACTGACCCCGACCTACGCGGCGGCGGGTGTGCTGGCGCCGGTGATCCTCGTCCTCGCCCGGTTGCTCCAAGGTCTGTCCGTGGGCGGCGAGTTCGCGGCCTCGACGACGTTCCTGGTCGAGTCGGCGGGCCCCGGACGGCGCGGGCTGTTCTCCAGCTTCCAGTACGTGTCGACGACCGTGGGGCAGCTCGTCGCCTCCGGCATCGCCACACTGCTCGTGGACACGCTGAGCGACGGGCAGATGAACGGCTGGGGCTGGCGGGTGCCGTTCGCACTCGGGGCCGTGCTGAGCCTGGTCGGGTTCTGGATCCGGCAGGGCGCGCAGGAGACCCGCAGCACCGAACAGCGCAATGCGCCGCGCCCGGGTCTGTTCGAGGCGCTGCGCCGGCACCCGCGCGAGTCGCTCCTCATCGGCGGCATCACCGCGGGCGGCACCATCGCCTACTACACGTGGACGTCGTACCTGCCGACGTACGCCGAACTCAACGCGGGGATCGAGAAGTCGGACGCGCTCCTCGCGGGCACGATCTCGCTGGCCTTCTTCGCCCTGCTGCAACCCCTCGGCGGCCTCCTCTCGGACCGCTTCGGCCGCCGCCCCCTGCTGCTCTTCTTCGGCCTGGGCTTCGCGCTGCTCGCGGTGCCCCTGCTGCACAGCCTGCGCGACTCCTTCGCCGTGCTGCTGCTCGTGCAGTGCGCGGGCATGGTCCTGCTGACCGGTTTCACCTCGATCAGCGCGGCCGTCAACGCGGAGATCTTCCCGCCCCGCGTCCGCGCGGCGGGCATCGGCTTCCCGTACTCCCTGACGGTGGCCCTCTTCGGCGGGACGGCTCCGTACGTGGGCACCCTGTTCAAGGAGCTGGGGCACTCCGGGTGGTTCCCCTGGTATGTCGCGGTGATCTGTCTGGGGTCGTCGGTGGTGTATCTGCGGCTGCCGGAGTCCGCGCACACGGAGCTGCGGCGCTGAGGGGTCCTTGCACGATGAGCGTCCGATCAGGTCGCGTGGACCGGTGCCGTGCATCGCAAGGCGCCGGAGGGCCCTGGCAGCGGAGCTACCTGGGCATTTCGGCACGCGGCGAGGCGCGGTGCCGGTCCACGCGACCCGGGCGGGCACAGTGCAAGGACCCCTGAGACCGATCCGCCCCCACCTCGCCCGTGCACAAGCGGTTCGCTTCGGCTTGCCCTGTTTCTCCCGCACGGGCACACGAGGGTGAACACGTGAAGGTTACGGGATGCCGGAGCCTTCACAGCACGGGACGCGGGCACCTGGCGGGCCCTCCGCCGACCCGGCTCCCTGAGTCGCTTCCGTCAGACGGAAGGCCCCTTGCCGGAGCGTGGCGTGCCTCACGAACCTGAGTCCAACCACGGCACGCGGGGCGAGGGCGCCCCGCTCTCAGGGACGGGAACGCCATGCCTCACATGACCGCCTTCGCCAGGAACCAGTGGTATGTCGCCGCCTACAGCCACGAGGTCGGGCGGGAGTTGCTCGGACGGACGATCCTCGGTGAGACGCTCGTGCTCTACCGGACCGAGGCGGAGGGCACGCCGGTCGTGCTGCACGACCGGTGTGTACACCGGCGTTATCCCCTGTCGGAGGCGCCGACGCGGCTCGACGGGGACCGCATCGTGTGCGGGTACCACGGGTTCACCTACGACCCGACCGGCACGTGCGTGTACGTGCCTGGGCAGAAGCGGGTGCCGCGCACGGCCCGCGTCGCCTCCTACCCGGTCGTCGAGCAGGACTCGCTGATCTGGGTGTGGATCGGCGACCCGGCCCTAGCCGACCCACGGAACATCCCCCGGGCGCGGCACCTGGACTCCCCCGGCTGGGTCACCGTGCGCGGTATGGAGCCCATCGACTGCGACTACGGACTGCTGGTCGACAACCTCCTCGACCTGTCCCACGAGACGTATCTGCACGGCGGCTACATCGGCACCCCCGAGGTCGCCGAGACTCCGATCACGACGGAGGTCGACGAGGGCGCCGGGATCGTGCGGGTGAGCCGGCACATGGACGACGCCGAATGCCCGCCCTTCTACGCCGAGTCCACCGGCATCGAGGGGCGGATCACGCGCTGGCAGGACATCGAGTACCACGCGCCCTGTCTGTATCTGCTGCACAGCCGTATCGCCCCGGTCGGCGTGCTGCCCGAGGCGGACGGCAACGACCCGCACGGCTTCCACACCGAGATCACCTACGCGATCACCCCGTCCGGCGACGGCACGGTGTACGACTTCTGGGCCGTCTCGCGGGACTGGGCGACGGACGACGCCGAGGTCACCGAGTTCCTGCGCGGCAACAACCACACGGTCGTGATGCAGGACGTCACCGCGCTCAACCTGCTGCAGAAGACGCTCGGCACCGAGCGGACCGGCTACCAGGAGCTGAGCATCAACATCGACACCGGTGGCCTGGCCGCCCGGCGGATCCTCGCCCGGCTGGTGGAGCAGGGCGACAAGCCCGTGGAGAAGGTCCGGTGACCGCTCCGACCGGCGAGATCTACCGCATCGACTGGCTGCCCGGCACCGACGTCCTGCACGGCACGTGCCACTGCGGCCGGGAGCACACCGCGCAGGACCCGGTCGAGATGTGGGAGTGGATGCTCGCCCATCCGCAGGGACACGTGACCGGCGACGAGCCGCGAGGGGACAGTTCATGAGCGCGGACGAAACCGAACTCGTCGTCGAACGCCGGGAGTTCGCGGCCGATCAGGTACTCGCCCTGACTCTGCGTCATCCGCTGGGCGAGCCGCTTCCGCCCTGGGAGCCGGGCGCGCACATCGACGTCGTGCTCGGGCCCGGCCTGGAGCGGCAGTACTCGCTGTGCGGCGATACGGCGGACCGGTCGGCCTGGCGGATCGCCGTGCTGCGCGAGCCGGGCGGGCGGGGCGGTTCGGCCCATGTGCACGAGCGGCTGGGCGAAGGCGCCAAGCTCCGGGTGCGCGGGCCCCGCAACAACTTCCGCCTGGAGCCCGCGCCCCGATACCGCTTCGTCGCGGGCGGCATCGGCATCACCCCGGTCCTGCCGATGCTGGCCGCGGCCGAGGCGGCGGGCGCCGAATGGACGCTGCTGTACGGCGGGCGCACCCGCCGGTCCATGGCGTTCGGCGGGGAACTGGCCCGCTACGGGGACAGGGTGACGATCGCGCCCGAGGACGAGGCGGGGCTGCTGAACCTGGCCCCGGTGCTGGACGACGTGCCCCCGGGCACCCTCGTCTACTGCTGCGGCCCCGGGCCGCTGCTGGACGCCGTGGAGGCCCGGTGCCCGTCCGGGATGCTGCGCGTCGAGCGGTTCCGGCCGAAGGAGCAGCGGACGGGTGGTGACACGGCGTTCGAGGTGGAGCTGGCGCGGAGCGGCCGGAAGGTGACCGTCGCGCCGGACGTGTCCGTGCTGGACGCCGTGCGCGCCGCCGGGGTCGAGGTGCTGTACTCCTGCACCGAGGGCACCTGCGGCACATGCGAGACCGACGTCCTGGCGGGCGAGCCGGACCACCGCGACTCGGTCCTGACCGACGACGAACGCGCGGCGGGCGAGACGATGCTCATCTGCGTGTCCCGCTGCCGCGGGGATCGGCTCGTGCTTGACCTGTGAACCTGAGAGGGCGACAACAAGCCTTCACCGTATGTGCATTGACCTTGACTCGGGGCGGGCTCTACGTTCCCGCTGAGCACATCCGCACTGCCTGCGCACAGCCTGTCGGAGCACCTCAGCCGGTCCCACAGGGGGAGCCATGCGTCGTCTGCTCGTCGGCCTCACGGCCTCGTCCCTCCTGGCCGCCGTCACGGCGTGCGGCTCCTCCGGATCCGGTGGACCGGCCGGGGCCGGTGCGTCGGACCGAACCACCACCGTCAAGGTCGGCGTCGTCCCCGTTCTGGACGTCGCCCCCATCTACCTGGGCCGGAAGCAGGGCTTCTACGCCGAGCGCGGCATCGAACTGGAACTGACACCGGCCCAGGGCGGTGCCGCGATCGTGCCCGGAGTCGTGTCCGGCCAGTTCCAGTTCGGCTTCAGCAACACGACCTCGCTGCTGGTCGCCCGGTCGAAGAACGTGCCCGTCAAGGCCGTGGCCAACGGGGTCGCGTCCACGGGCGAGGGCGGTGCCGACTTCGCCGCCGTCACCGTGAAGAAGGGCTCCCCCCTCACGTCCGCCAAGCAACTGGAGGGCAGGAAGACGGCGGTCAACACCCTCAACAACATCTGCGACACCTCGATCAAGGAGTCCGTCCGCAAGGCCGGGGGCGATCCTTCCGAGGTCGACTTCGTCGAGATGCCCTTCGACCAGATGCCGGCGGCGCTCGACAGCGGGCAGGTCGACGCGGCCTGCACCCCGGAGCCCGCCCTCGCCACCGTCAAGGCCGCGGGCGGCAGGGAGATCGCGTCGAACTTCCACGACGTGTCACCGGACCTCACCGTGGCCCTGTACTTCACCTCCCAGCAGTACGCCCGGAAGAACCCCGAGCTGGTGCGGAAGTTCCAGGAGGCGACCGCCGAGTCGCTGGAGTACGCCGACAGCCACCCGGACGAGGTCCGGCGGATCCTCACCACCTACACGAAGATCCCCGGCACCCTGCTGGAGAAGCTGACCCTGCCCCGCTGGCCGGCCGAGCCGGACCGCGCGTCCATCGAGCGGCTGGCCGAACTGGGCGAGCGGGACGGGCTGTTCGAGCGGTCGCCGGACCTGGACGAGCTGCTTCCGTGAGGGGCGCCGACGCGGCACTCGGTGCGGCCGGGCTCACGCTGTTCCTCCTCCTGTGCGAGGCGGTGCCGCGGCTCGGCCTGGTCGACGAGGACTACTTCCCGCCCACCGGCCGGATCGCGGACGCGCTCGGCCGTGAACTCTCCGACGCCGCCTTCTGGTCGGCGCTCGGCGACACCCTCACCGGGTGGGCGCTGGGCCTGGCGATCGCGGTGGGCACCGGTGTCCTCGCCGGCGTGGTGATCTCCGTGGTGCCGTATCTGCGCGAGGCCACGGCCTCGACGATCGAGTTCCTGCGGCCCATCCCGTCGGTCGCGCTGATCCCGCTGGCGGTGCTGCTGTACGGCACGGAACTGCGCTCGGTGCTGCTGCTGGTCGTGTACGCCTCGTTCTGGCAGGTGCTGATCCAGGTCCTCCACGGCGTGCGGGACGTCGACCCGGTCGCCGAGGAGACGGCGCGCTCGTACGGCCTGGGCGCCTGGGCGCGGATCCGGCATGTGCTGTGGCCGACGGCGCTGCCCTACGTCATGACCGGCGTGCGGCTGGCCGCGGCCGTGGCGCTGATCCTCGCCGTCACCGCCGAACTGGTCATCGGCGCCCCGGGGCTGGGCGCCCGGATCGCGGTGGCGCAGAACTCGCAGGCGGTGCCGGAGATGTACGCGCTGATCGTGGTGACGGGAGCGCTCGGGCTGCTGATCAACGTGGGAGCGAGGTCGGTGGAGCGGCGGGCGCTGGCCTGGCACCCGTCGGTGCGTGGGGAGGTGGCGGTGTGATGGGGGTCCCCCCTGGTCGAGCGACGTCGAGAGCTTGGGGGAGGGCCCTGCTGCGACTGGTGCTCGCGGTCGCCCTGCCCGCGCTGCTGATGGCTGTGTGGTGGGTGGCCTCGGCCGGCAGTACGAACGTCTACTGGCCGCCGCTGCGGACGATCCTCGGCACCTTCCCGGACGTCTGGACGGGTGAGCGGCTGCGCTCGGACGTGGGGCCCAGCGTGCTGCGGCTGGCGGCGGGATACACCGCGGCGGGCGTCGCGGGGGTCGTGCTCGGCACGCTCATCGGCGCCTACCGGCGTGTGCGGGCCCTGTGCGAGCCGGTGCTGGAGTTCTTGCGGGCGGTGCCGCCGCCGGTGCTGGTGCCGGTCATCATGCTGTTCGCCGGGATCGGCGACACGATGAAGATCGCGGTGATCGCGAGCGGCTGTGTCTGGCCGGTCCTGCTCAATACGGTCGAGGGCGTCCGAGCGGTCGATCCGGTGCTGTCCGAGACGGCCCGCTGCTATGGCATCACGGGCGCGGCCCGGCTGCGGGACGTGGTGCTGCGCTCGGCGAGCCCGCAGATGTTCGCGGGCCTGCGCCAGGCGCTGTCGATCGGGATCATCCTCATGGTGATCAGCGAGATGTTCGCGGCCGGCAACGGACTCGGCTTCACCATCGTGCAGTTCCAGCGCGGCTTCGCCATCCCCGACATGTGGACCGGGATCCTGCTCCTCGGTCTGCTCGGCTTTCTCCTCTCGGTCCTCTTCCGGCTGCTCGAGCGGCGCGTGCTCGGCTGGTACCACGGCCTGCGCGCGGCCGGCCGGCGGTCCCCGTGAACCTCGCGAAAGGGCGGTCCATGCTCGACGTACGCGGCCTGCGGAAGGTCTACGAGGGTTCCGGGCGGCGGACCGAGGCGGTGCGGGACCTGACCTTCACCGTGGAGGCGGGGGAACTGGTCTGTCTGGTCGGGCCGTCGGGGTGCGGCAAGACGACCTTGCTGAAGTGCGTCGGCGGCCTGCTCGCCCCGACGGCCGGTGAGGTGCGGCTCGCGGGCCGCAGGGTCGACGGACCACCGCCCGGGACGGCGTTCGTCTTCCAGGAGTACGGCCGCAGCCTGTTCCCCTGGATGCGGGTCGGGCAGAACGTCGAACTGCCCCTGAGGCAGAAGAAGCTGGGCAGGGAGCGGCGTCGCGCCCTGGTCGCGGACGCCCTGGAGTCGGTGGGTCTGGCGGAGGTCGCCGGGGCGTATCCGTGGCAGCTGTCGGGTGGGATGCAGCAGCGGGTGGCCATCGCGCGGGCCCTGGCGTACGCGCCCGAGGTGCTGCTGATGGACGAGCCGTTCGCGGCGGTGGACGCCCAGACCCGGGCCGACCTGGAGGACCTCGTACGGCGGCTGTGGCGGGAGCGCGGGAACACGATCCTGTTCGTCACCCATGACATCGACGAGGCCGTGTACCTCGGCGAGCGGGTGATCGTGCTGTCCGCCTCCCCCACCGTCGTACAGGGGCAGCTGAAAGTCGATCTTCCGGCCGAGCGGGACCAGGTGCGCACGCGCGTCGCCCCGCGCTTCACCGAGCTGCGGACCCGGGTGTACGAGCAGATCCAGGCGGCGAAGCGGGGAGCGGTTCAGGCGGACCGGACAGACCCGCCTCCACCTCGCTGAACCGGGTCAGGGAGCTGCCCACAGGCCCCGGACGTGGCCGAGGTGCCGGGTCATCACCGCCCGTACGGCGTCCTCGTCCCGGGCGAGCAGCGCGTCCAGGATCCGCAGGTGCTCCTCGGCGGACTCCTCCAGGCGCCCCTGCTCCACCAGCGCCGTCAGTCCGTAGAGCCGGGAGCGGCGCCTGAGGTCCCGTACGACGTCGACGAGATGGCCGTTGCCGGCGAGGGCCAGCAGGCCGAGGTGGAAGCGCAGGTCGGCCTCGACATAGGCGATGAGGTCACCGCTCGCCGCGGAGGTGACGATCTCCTGGGCGACCGGGCGGAGCGCCTCCAGAGCCACCGCGTCGGCCGTGGCGGCGAGGCCCGCGGTCGTGGGGATCTCGATCAGCGCCCGGATATGGGTGTACTCGTCGAGCTGCTGCTCGGAGACGACGGTGACCCGGAAGCCCTTGTTGGGCACGGTGTCGACCAGCCCCTCCTTGGCGAGGTCGAGCATGGCCTCGCGCACGGGAGTGGCCGAGACGCCGAAGCGGGCGGCGAGGCCGGGAGCCGAATAGACCTCGCCGGGGCGCAGTTCCCCGGCGATCAGAGCGGCCCGCAGCGCGTCCGCCACCCGCTCCCGGTGGCTGGGTTTCCTGCTGCCCAGCACGGGCAGGGCGGGGAGGTGCTGCGGGGCCATGACGGTCGGGGTTCCTCTCTTGTGCACAGCTCGTGTGACGTTGGGGGGCGCTCTACAGGACGAATCCCGCCGGGAACGGGTCGTCGGGGTCGAGCAGGTACTGGGCGGTGCCGGTGATCCACGCGCGTCCGGTGAAGCTGGGCAGTACGGCCGGACGGCCGGCGACCTCGGTCGTGCCGAGCAGTCTGCCGGTGAACCGGGTACCGATGAAGGACTCGTTCACGAACTCGGTGTGCAGCGGGAGTTCGCCGCGGGCGTGCAGTTGTGCCATGCGGGCGCTGGTGCCGGTGCCGCAGGGCGAACGGTCGAACCAGCCGGGGTGGATGGCCATGGCGTGCCGGGAGTGCCGGGCGGTGGATCCGGGTGCGGCCAGGTAGACGTGGTGGAGGCCGTGGATGGAGGGGTCCTCCGGGTGGACGGGCGGGTCCTCGGCGTTGACGGCGGCCATGAGGGACAGGCCGGCGGCGAGGATCTCGTCCTTGCGGGACCGGTCGAAGGGCAGGCCGAACCGCTCCAGCGGCAGGATGGCGTAGAAGTTGCCTCCGAAGGCGAGGTCGTACGTCACCGTCCGTCCGTCGGCGAGGGTGGTCTTGCGGTCCAGGCCGACGGCGAAGGAGGGGACGTTCCGGAGGGTGACCGCCTTGGCGGCGCCGCCCTCGACCGCCACCTCGGCGACGACCGGGCCCGCCGGGGTGTCGAGCCGGATGGTGGTGACCGGCTCGACCACCTCGACCATGCCGGTCTCGACGAGCACGGTCGCCACGCCGACGGTGCCGTGCCCGCACATCGGCAGATAGCCGGAGACCTCGATGTAGACGACGCCCCAGTCGCAGTCGGGCCGGGTCGGCGGCTGGAGGATCGCGCCGCTCATGGCGGAGTGGCCGCGCGGCTCGTTCATCAGCAACTGCTTGATGTCGTCGCGGTGTTCGCGGAACCACAGTCGCCGCTCGTTCATGGTGGCGCCGGGGATGGTGCCGACGCCGCCGGTGATCACGCGGGTCGGCATGCCCTCGGTGTGCGAGTCGACGGCGTGCAGGACGAGTCCGCTGCGCATGGTCACCGGGCCCATCCGGCCGCGACGGCCTTCTCGGTGGCGGCCCGGACGGCCGCCTGCTGCTCGGGCGGCAGCGGCACGCGCGGCGGACGGCAGGGGCCGCCGTGGCGGCCGACCACGTCCATGGACAGCTTGATGGCCTGGACGAACTCCACCCGCGAGTCCCACCGCAGCAGCGGATGCAGCTGCCGGTATAGGGGCAGCGCCGTGTCGAGGTCGCCGCCGACGGCCGCACGGTAGAGCTCGACCGAGGCCCGGGGCAGCGCGTTCGGGTAGCCCGCCACCCAGCCCTTGGCGCCCGCGACGGCCAGCTCCAGCAGGACGTCGTCCGCGCCGATCAGCAGGTCGAGTTCGGGGGCGAGTTCGGCGATCCGGTAGGCCCGGCGGACATCGCCCGAGAACTCCTTCACCCCCTGGATGTACCCCTCGCCGTGCAGCCGGGCGAGCAGTTCCGGTACGAGGTCGACCTTGGTGTCGATCGGGTTGTTGTACGCGACGACCGGCAGGCCCGCCCCCGCCACCTCGGCGTAGTGGGCGAGGACGGAGCGTTCGTCGGCGCGGTAGGCGTTGGGCGGCAGCAGCATCACCGCCCGGCAGCCGGCCTCGCCCGCCTGCTCGGCCCAGCGCCGGCACTCGGCGGAGCCGTAGGCGGCGACGCCGGGCATGACGCGCTCCCCGCCGATCGCGGCGACGGCCGTCTCGACGACCCGGGCTCGCTCCTCGGGGGTGAGCACCTGGTATTCGCCGAGGGAGCCGTTGGGCACGACGCCGTCGCAGCCGTTCCCCACGAGCCAGGCGCAGTGCTCGGCGTACTTGTCGTAGTCGACGGAGAGGTCGTCGCGCAGCGGGAGCGCGGTGGCGACGAGGACGCCGCGCCAGGGGTGGTGGTCGGTCATGACAGTCCCTCCTGGGTGTGTTGCCGTGCGAGGACGCCGAGCGGCACGGGCCGGGCGAACGGCCGTCTGGCAGGGGCGGGTTCACAGCCGGCGAGCCCCGCGACCGCGGCGGCGCACATCCGGCCCTGGCACCAGCCCATCCCGGCCCGGGTGAGCAGCTTCACGGTGCGTTCGTCGCCCGCTCCGAGGTCCAGGGCGTCGCGCACGGCGCCGGCGGTGACCTCCTCGCAGCGGCAGATCACGGTGTCGTCGGTGACCTGCTCGGCCCAGCGCGCGGGCGGCGCGTAGGCGGAGGCGAGGGCGGCTGCGATGCCCTTGAGCCGTCTACGGGCCTTCAGGGCGGCGGGGGCCGGGTCGGGGTCGGCGCCGCGCAGGTGGGCCGCGGCGGAGGAGCCGGCGATGTGCCCCTCGGCGAGGGCGAGGGCCGCGCCGCCGATACCGGTGGCCTCCCCGGCCGCCCAGACACCGGGTACGTCGGTGCGCTGCTCGGCGTCGACGGCCACGGTGAGCCCGTCGAGGCGGCAGCCGAGACCCTCGGCGAGGTCGGTGTGCGGGAGCATGCCGTGGCCGACGGCCAGGGTGTCGCAGAGCAGGTGCCGCCCGGTACCGGGCCGGACGCGGCCGTCGATGCCGAGGGCGGCGACCGTGACGCCGGTCAGCCGGTCGTCGCCGTGGGCGCGGACGACGGTGTGGCGGGCGAGCACGGGAACACGGTGGCGCAGCAGCCGGGCCGCGTATCCGGCGCCCTCCGGGAGCTTGCCGGCCAGGGCCCTGCCGTGGCGGGCCAGACGCCGGGGGGCGGTGGACTCCACCAGCGCGGCGACCTCGACGCCGGCTGCCGCGAGTCCGGTCGCCACGGGCAGCAGCAGTGGCCCGGCCCCGGCCACGACCGCCCGGCGCCCCGGCACCACGAGCCCGCCCTTGAGCATGGCCTGTGCTCCGCCGGCGGTGACGACACCCGGGAGGGTCCAGCCGGGGAAGGGCAGCACCTGCTCGTACCCGCCGGTGGCCAGCAGCACGGCCCGGGCGCGCACCTCGGCCGGCTCCTCCTGCCCGGGCCCGAGCAGCGCGTGCACGGCGAAGCCGTCGGCGGTCCGCTCCGCACACCAGACGTGGTGATCCGTCAGTACGCGCACGGCACTGGCGGCGAGTCCGTCCCTCAGCCGTTCCCAGGTCCGCCACTGGTGGTGCAGCGCCTCGGGTCGCCCGGCCCCGAGGCCGTCGGCGGGCTGCCGGTAGAACTGCCCGCCCGGCTCGTTCGCGGAGTCGACGAGTGCGACGCGTACGCCGCGTGCGGAGGCGGCCAGGGCCGCGGCGAGGCCGGCCGGTCCGGCTCCGATGACGGCGAGTTCAGTCCGCATGACCGGCCCCCTCGCCGTCCGCTCCGCCGCGGGCCGGCTCCTCGTCCTCCGCTTCCCCGTGGACCGGCTCCTCATGGCCCGTCCCCTCCTGCGTGCCGATCGCGTCACCCGGCCGCACCACCACCAGACAGGCCCGCTGGTTGGGCCGCCCGTTGACGGTCACCAGGCAGTCGAAGCAGACGCCGATGCCGCAGAACACCCCGCGCGGACGGCCCTCGCCCCGGGTGGTGCGCCAGGAGGAGAGGCCCGCCGCCCACAACACGGCGGCGACCGTCTGCCCGGGCAGCGCCTCGACCGGGCGCCCGTCGAACGTGACGGTGAAGGCGGGGCCGGGCCTGGCCCCCGCCAGTTCCAGCGGATTCACACGGCCTCCTCGGGAAAGCGGTCGGGCCGGAACGGGCCGAGGTCCAGGTCCGGTTCCCGCCCGGTCAGCGCCTGGGCGATCAGCTGCCCGGTGCCGGTGGCCAGCCCGATGCCCGCGCCCTCGTGCCCGCAGGCGTGGAGGAGCCCGGGCGCGCGGGGGTCGGGTCCGATCGCGGGCAGGTGGTCCGGCAGATACGGCCGGAAGCCGGCGTAGGTCCGCACGGCCCGGACTCCGGCCAGGAACGGGAAGAGCCCGGTCGCGTCCGCCGCCAGCGCCCGGACGGCGGGGAGGGACAACGACCGGTCGAAGCCGACCCGTTCGCGGCTCGCGCCGATGAGGACCGGCCCGGCCGGGGTGCCCTCGACCACCGGGGAGGTCTGCAGGGCCGCCGAGTCGCTCGCGACGTCGGCGACGTAGTCGGCGGCGTACACCTTGTGCCGGATCCGGGGCGGCAGCGGCTCGGTGACCAGTACGAAGCCGCGCCGGGGCAGCACCGGCAGGGACACTCCGGCCCGGGCCGCCACCTCTCCGCCCCAGGTGCCGGCCGCGTTGACGACGGCCGGGGCGTGGAGGTCGCCCCGGTCGGTACGCACGCCGCGCAGCGCACCGTCGGCACCGCGCAGCACCCCGGTCACCTCCCGGCCGGTGAGCAGCCGGGCGCCGGAGGCGCGCAGGAGGTGCGCCGCCGCGAGGGCGGGCATCACCTGGGCGTCCTGCGGGTAGTGCATGCCGCCCGAGAGACCGGGGGCCAGGTAGGGCTCCAGGTCCAAGAGCCGGTCGGGCGGCACCGGGACGGCCTCGACCCCGGCTGCCCGCTGCCCGGCGGCGAGCTTGTCCAGCCCGGCCAGGGCCCTGTCGGTACCGGCGACGACGACACCGCCCTTGGCCTCGTACTCGACGGCCTTGCCCAGCCCTTCCTCGGCCAGTTCGGCCCACAGACGGGCGGACAGCAGGGCCAGGTCGAGTTCGGGTCCGGGTTCCTTGTCGGAGACGAGGAGGTTCCCCTCCCCCGCGCCGGTCGTCCCGCCGGCCACCGGGCCCCGGTCCACCACGACGGTGTCGAGGCCCGCGCGGGCCGCGTACAGGGCACAGGCGGCACCGACCACTCCGGCTCCGACCACCACGACATCGCAGGTCAGCGGCTCGCACACGTCAGTACTATGTCACACACCACACTATCTGGGAATGGGCCCGCCCAGGGCTGCCGAGCGGGCGGGAGGGGTCAGTCGGCCGCCGGGACGACCCTCAGATGGGAGGCGGTGCGGCGGGTCCGGCGGTCGCGGGACGGGGCACGGCGGGTCTCCCGCAGGACGAACGTCAGCCGGGTGCAGCCCAGTTCCTCGAGCGTCCGGGAGGTCTCGGCGACGACCCGGCACTCGGTCGCGCCCCGGCGCGGGTCCGGATGCAGCAGCGGCCGTACGGCACCGTCCTGCTCGACAGCGTCCTCGCCGACCGAGCGGATCCAGTGCGGCAGGCCGTGCCGGTAGGCGGCCTCCATGATCGGGTCCTGGGCGATGTCACGGCGGATGGCCTGCAGTCCGTGGTCGGGCCCGTGGCCCTCCACGGTCCGCGCGAAGTGCGCGAGCATCGGCAGACACCAGCTCGCCTCGTGCTCGCCGAGCACCGTGGGAGCGTCGGGGTGGAAGAGCACGAACCTGAGGAAGTTGTCGCCCGGCATGGCCGTCGGGTGCGGCCCGACGGCGCCGAAAAGCGACCGGAAGGCACTGTTGGTCAGCACCACGTCCCAGCAGTGGTCGACGACGAGCGAGGGGAAGGAGGCGGCCTCCAGGAGCCCGGCGTAGTCCTCCAGGTAGGCCCGGGCCTCGGGAGTCTCGGCGACGGGCCGCGGTGCCGGCCGCTGCCCTCCTGCCTGAAATGCCATCGGGAGGTCACCCCTCTTGCCTCTGCGGCCTTGACGCGGCGCCCCGATCCTGCTGCCCGGAGCTGATGCGTGTCAACTATCGTGGCATTTCGTGCCGGTTGACGGCTGAAATTGGCCACAGTTGTGGCGAGACCTGGATGTGAGTTCGAAGCACCGGCTACGCTCCGGGAAGTTCACGCCGGGATAGGTCACGGCATCCGCTTGTGAGAAGCCTGTGAGAGACGTAGGAGAATCGTCGGTGACGGGTGGCTTCATCGAGGGTCCTGGCGCCACACAGACGGCCGTGCTACCGGCCGTCGTCTCCCGTGTCACCGCGCTCGCCGACCGGCTCGGCGTGCCGCACCCCGAGGTCTTCGACACCGGCCGGCTGTCCGTCGCCTCCGGGGTCCCGGAGCCCGTGGTGAAAGCCCTGCTCAGCGGCCGCCCGGCGGGCGAGCCCGATGTGCAGGCCCGGTTCCTGCAGCGGCTGGACCTGCTGCGCCGGACCCGGCTCAAGCCCAACGGCCGCAGATACACCCAGCAGGAGATCGCCGACGGCGCGGGCATGTCCCGCCAGCAGGCCGGCGCCCTCATCAACGGCGACCGGCGGCCGACCATGGAGCACTGCGACGCCCTCCAGCGGTTCTTCCGGGTGCACGCCGGTTTCCTCACGGCCGAGGACCCCGAGGCGCTCGTGGGCGCCCTCCAGAACATCGAGCAGGAGCTGTTGCAGAAGCTCGCCGACCGCGAACGGGAGGCGGCCGCGGCGGCCGACGACCCGCTGGAGCGGCTGCTGCAGGACCACGGCGTGCGCGGCATCGCCTGGCGGGCCGCGCAGCTGCCCACCGACCAGCACCGCGACAAGGTCGCGGAGTGGCTGGACATGCTCCTGGAGAGCGTCAAGCGGCCCGAGTCGTGACCGTGGGGAGAACTGTGGGCATCGGTAAGGAAATGCGCCGCCTGTGCGGCGAGCTGGTCGCGGAGCTGACCCTCCCCGCACCGGCACGGCCCGACGACCTGTACGCCGCGCTGTGCGACGGGATGAGCAGACGCCGTGGCCGCCCCGTCCGCTTCCGTACGGCCGCCTTCCCGCCCGGGACCGCGAGCGGGCTCTGGCTCGACATGGCCGAGCAGGATCTCGTGGTCATCGAGGAACGCACGGCTCCCGATCACCAGTTGGTGATCCTGGGGCACGAGCTGTGGCACATGAAGGCGGGGCACTGCTCCCACCACGTCGCGGGCGTGGCGGTCGCGGCCCGGATGCTCGAAGAGGGCGCCGATCTGCAGGCGACCGTGCTGAAGGTCGCCGCGCGCACCCGGTTCGACCTCGACGACGAGAAGGAGGCCGAAAGCTTCGGTCTGCTGCTCGCCAGCAAGTGCCGGGCGTGGCTGGCCGGTTCGTCGTCGCGGGGGCCGGTGCAGCGGGACCATCTCGCGGGACGGATCGAGGCGTCGCTGGGGTATCGCGGTCCGCAGGGCTGACGGGCCGCCGGTGACGGGCCACGGTTCCGCCTCCGCCGAGCGGGCGAACCGAGGGGCGGTGGGACCGGATTGTCAGTGGTGGGCGGCAAGCTGGAGGGGCGCCACCGCTGTGCGGGGCGTCCCGCCCTCGCGGGCGCGGGACCGATGACGCCGACACGGGGAGAGCCGACCGATGCCGACCGCCGTACTGACCGACCGTGAACGCACCGCGGTCCAGGCCTACCTGCGCCTGCTGCACACCGTCCGGGCAGCCTTCGACCGGGAGGGCGGCCCGCCCGTCGTCCCGCCCGCGGTCCTCGCCGAGGCGGAACAGGCCCTGGAGCGCGCCGGCCTGACCGGCAACGAGCAGGAGTTCTTCCGCCTGCTGGAGAGCTGGTGCCCGGAGCCGGGGCCCTGAGTGGGGGTCCGAAGCCGGGCTTCGAGCCCGGAGTCCGGAGCCAGGCTGAAGGCCACTGAGGACCGGAGCCGGGGCCGTGCCCTGAATGGGGGTCCGAAGCCAGGCTTCGAGCCCGGAGTCCGGAGCCAGCCTGAAGGTCACTGACGACCGGAGCCGGGGCCGGCCCCGAAGCCGGGGCGGAAGGCGGCAGCAGGGCCGACCACCCGGCCCGGCCTTCAGGCTCGGGCCGCAGCCCTGGGCCGACGCTCCCAGCCGGAGCTTCCGGGCTCGGGAGGGGTGCGCTGAAGTGCGGTGCCGGAAACCCGGGCATGCGAAGGGCGTTCAGGTGTGCGGTACGGCGACCGCCGTCGCGATCAGGCCCCGCCGCGCGGTCCAGCGGCCCTCGAAGTGGTCGAGGCGGCGGCCTCCCACCCGCGGCCCCGGGACGAGGAGTTCGGCGCGGAAGCGGCCGTCCGCAGTGAGCTCGATGTCGGCCTCCACGAAGTCGAGCCATTCGCGGGTGAGGGGAAACCATGCCTTGTAGACGGACTCCTTCGCGCTGAACAGCAGCCGGTCCCAGTGGATGCCGGGCCGTTCGGCGGCGAGCCGCCGCAGCCGGGCCGCCTCGGCCGGCAGGGACACGGACGGCAGGACCCCCTCGGGCAGCGGCCCGTGGCTTTCGACGTCGATACCGAGGGAGGCCAGGTCGCCGGTGCGGACCAGGGCGGCGGCGCAGTAGTCGTCGCAGTGGGTCATGCTGCCGGTCAGCCCGGCCGGCCAGCCCGGGGCGCCGCGCTCCCCCGGCAGGATCGGCTGCGGCGGCACACCGAGCTTCTCCATGGCGCGGCGGGCACAGGAGCGTACGGCGGCGAACTCCCGCCGCCGCTTGGCGACCGCCCGCGCCACGACCGCCGCCTCCTCGGGGTAGAGCGGCGCGTCCGCGTCCTGCTGGCCGTACGCCTCCACCGTGACCACGGCTGGGGGCAGCAGTTCCTCGATCACCGCTCTTCGCCCTCCCTCGGCAGGATGCGCCGCGGCTGCCCCGGCGGCCGGGACCGCTCGCGCCACTCCCGGGGGTAGCCCAGCGACACCTCCTCGAAGCGCACGCCCTCCTGGACGGTGGTGCGGGGGATGTGCAGGTGCCCGTACACCATCGTGTGGACGCGGAACCTGCGGTGCCAGTCGGCCGTCAGGTCCGTGCCGCACCACATGGCGAACTCGGGGTGCCACAGGACGTCCATCGGATGCCGGTGCAGCGGGTAGTGGTTGAGGGCGATCACTGGCAGGTCGCCGGGCAGTCCTGCCAGTCTGCGCTCGGTCTCGGCGACCCGGGCCCGGCACCAGGCCTCGCGGCTCGGGTAGGGGTCGGGGTGCAGCAGGTACTCGTCGGTGCACACGATGCCCGTACCCTGCGCGTACGCCAGCCCCTCCTCCTTGGTCGCGCAGCCGGCCGGCAGGAACGAGTAGTCGTAGAGCAGGAACAGCGGGGCGACGGCCATCGGTCCGCCGGGGCCGTCCCACACGGGGTAGGGGTCCTCGGGTGTCGTGACGCCGAGTTCCCGGCACAGTTCGACCAGGTGCTCGTACCGGGCGGCGCCGCGCAGGGTGACGGCATCTCTCGGATGGCTCCACAGCTCGTGGTTCCCGGGCACCCAGACGACCTTGCTGAAGCGGGCCGTGAGCATCTTGAGGGCCCAGCCGATGTCGGCCACGGTCTCCGCGACGTCACCGGCGACGAGCAGCCAGTCCTCGTCGGTGCCGGGCCGCATCCGTTCCACCAGGGCGCGGTTCTCCGGGTAGCCGATGTGCAGATCGCTGATGGCCAGCAGCTGTCCGGCACCGGCCGTCGACGTCACCCCTCGCCCCCTCCTCGCACGCCCTCCCCCAAGAGATCACATCGGTGCGCCGGGGACAAGGGCGGCCGGCCACGAACGGAGCAATCGTTCACACGGGCGTTGCACGAGAACGCCCGTCGAAGCCGTATGATCTGGCCCAACACCACCGCCGTGAACTTCCCTTCGATCAGGGGCGGTTTGGTGACCCTCCATTCTTCCTGCCCGGGCACGGGCCGCTGAGCCCTGCCCGCGAACCGTGAAAGGCGGCCTGCATGGTCTCTCGCGTACGCGTCTGGCTCAACCGCACGTACGCGGAGAACGTCTTCTTCATGGATCAGCTGCGGAGAAATCCCAGCGACCGGGCGGTCGAGATCCACGCCACGCACGGTGACCCGGATTCCCCGGTGCTGGCCGCCGCCGACACCGCCGAACTCGAACCCGAGAACCTGTCCCCGGCCGGGTACGTCGAATACGCGCTGGACCAGTGCGCGCGGCGCGGCATCGACGTGTTCGTGCCCCGGCTGCACCAGGCGGCGATCGTGGCGCACCGCGCCGAGTTCGAGGCAGCAGACACGGCGGTGCTGGCGCCGCCGCCCGAGGCGGTGGCCGTCTTCCACGACAAGGTGATCGCCTACGAGGCGGTCCAGGCGATCGGCGTGCCGGTGCCGCCGTGGTGGCGGGTCCGGTCGGCCGACGAACTCGTCGCGGCTGTCGAGGAGTTGGAGGACGCCGGGCACAAGGCGTGCTTCAAGCCCGCGTCCGGGGCGGGCGGGGTGGGCTTCCGCGTGATCACGCGCAGTCCCTTCTCGATGACGCATCTGAGCGGGTTCCCCAGCCCGTACGTGCCGCTCGAACTGGCGCTGGAGGCGCTGGGGCAGGCCGAGGAGCCGGTCGACTGGCTGGTGATGCCGCGGCTGGAGCAGCCCGAGGTGTCGGTGGACTGCCTGACCGGTCCGGACAACCGGGTGCGGCTGGCGGTGGGCCGCACCAAGAACGGGCGACGGCGGGGCTTCACGCTGCGCGAGCAGTGGCTGGACCCGGCCCGGCGGATCGCGGAGGGGTTCGGTCTGCACTACCTGTCCAACATCCAGTTCCGGATGTTCGGCGACCGGCCGGTCCTCATGGACGTCAACACCCGCCCGGCCGGCGGCCTGCACCAGCTGTCCCTGTGCGGTGTCAACGCCCCTTGGGCCGCCGTGCAGCTGGCTCTCGGCGAGGACCCGGGTGAGGTGGTTCCGCCGTTCCTGGGCCAGGACTACACGGTGGTGTCGGGACCCCGTCCGCTGCTCCCGGCGTCGCTGCCGCAGCAGCTGCCCGAGGCCGCGGAGCCGCTGCCGGCGGTACCCGCGCCCGCGCCGGCCGAGTCGTTCGACTCCGTCGGGACGGCGGCTCAGGCGGTGCCGCTCCCGGACCTGGCCGCGAGCGCCTCGCGCCACACCGGGCTGTCGACGTAGTGGTTGCCGAAGCGTTCCGAGGAGTCCTCGATCTCCTGCGGGTCGGCCTCGCCGCGCATCACCCGGCCCAGTAGCCGCAGGCAGTCGAAGCGTCCCGCGCCCGGGGTGAAGACGAACAGCACGTCGGCTGTCGCACCGGGGGCGGCGGCGAAAGCGTGCGGGGTGTGCGGCGGCACCAGGAGGAGGGCGGGGGCGCCGATCGCGCCCTCCAGTCGGAGTCCCAGAGTGGAGGCCGACCTTCAGGCCCTGCTCGCGCAGCGCGTCGGCGTACCCGGCGATGAGGTCCCGGCCCACGTCGGGGTCACCGTGGGCAGTGTCCCGGAGGGCGACCCCGTCGTGGTGGCGGCTGGTCAGGACGGCGTACTCGGCGCCGGCCCGGGCGAACAGCCGTGCCCGGGCGCGCGGATCGCAGCGGGACGCGGCGACGCGGTCGAGCTGGGACATGTACCGCTCGTACGGCACGACGTCGTCGTGGAACGACCAGGACTCCTGGACTCCGTCCACCGCGCAGATGCCCCGGCGGACGAAGATCCACGAGTGGCGTCGGTGAGCCACGGCTGGACGGCCACGGGTCAGGCCCTTCGCAGGCGCAGCGTCACAATCTGGAAGGGCCGCAGGGCGACGGCGACACCGCCACCGGTGATCTCCGCGTCCTCCAGCGGGCGCTCCAGCAGGTCGGTGACCTGGGCCCCGGCCAGCGGGAACCCGGTGCGCAGGACGCCGGTGGCACGGCCGCCGCGGGACTCGTAGAGCCGTACGACGACATCGCCGCAGGCGTCGTCGGCGAGCTTGACCGCCTCCACGGTCAGGCCCTCGCCCTCGACGGAGACGACCGGCTCGGGGGCTCCGGCCGCGTCGGCCACCCGGAGCGGGAGGTTGAGGGCGTAGCCCTCGGCGACGGCGTCCTCGATGCGGGCGCCGGGCAGCAGCGCGTAGGTGAAGCGGTGGCGGCCCTGGTCGGCCTCGGGGTCGGGGATGCGCGGGGCGCGGACCAGCGACAGGCGGACGGTGGTCGTGGTGCCGCCGTCCTCGCGGACCGTGCGCGACACGTCGTGGCCGTAGGTCGAGTCGTTGATGACCGCGACGCCGTAGCCGGGTTCGCCGATGTGCACCCAGCGGTGGCCGGAGACCTCGAAGCGGGCCGCCTCCCAGCTGGTGTTGGTGTGGGTGGGGCGCTGGATGTGGCCGAACTGGATCTCGGCCGAGGAGTGCGGGGCGCGGATGTCGACCGGGAAGGCCGCCTTGAGGATCTTCTCGGTCTCGTGCCAGTCGATGTCCGTCTCGATGTCGATCCGGGGACTGCCGGCCCGGACGGTGATGGTCTGGGTGATCTTCGAGCCCTTGCCGAAGTCCCGCTCGACGCGGATGGCGCCGATGAGCGGGTCCTGCTCGACGACCGTGACGGACGAGGCGTCGAGCAGGTCCGTGTAGCGGTTCTGGTAGTGCTTGTCGATGTCCCAGGCGTCCCAGTAGTTGGGCAGGTCGGTGTGCAGGCGCAGCAGGTTGCCCGGCTCGGCCAGGACCTCGCGGCCGGCCCTCAGGTCGCGGACGGACGACAGGGTGCCGTCCTCGGCCACCTCGACACGGACCAGTCCGTTGTCGAGGATCCTGCCGTGCACCGTGACGGGCTGCGGGGGCTCCGTGTCGGTGAGGGGCGCGGAGCCGCTCGCGGGCACCTCCACGTACACGGGTGCGCCGTCGGCGGTGCGGACCACTTCGGCCCGGTCGTAGGGGCCGGCGTTGAAGACACGGGGGCCGCCGGCGCCGAGGGCGGTGAGCGCCTCAGCCGTCAAAGCCTGCAGCTCGCGGGCGACACGGGCGTACTCGGCCTCGGCCTCGCGGTGCACCCAGGCGATGGAGGAGCCGGGCAGGATGTCGTGGAACTGGTGCAGCAGCACCGTCTTCCACAGCCGGTCCAGCTTCTCGTGCGGGTACGCGTAGCCCGGCGCGTGCAGCGCGGCCGTGGTCGCCCACAGCTCCGCCTCGCGCAGGAGGTGCTCGGAGCGGCGGTTGCCCTGCTTGGTGCGGGCCTGGGAGGTGTAGGTGGCGCGGTGCAGCTCCAGGTAGAGCTCGCCGACCCAGACGGGCGCGTCCGGGTACTCCTCGCGGGCCTTGGCGAAGAACTCGTCGGGGTGTTCGACGACGACCTTCGCGGAGCCCTCCAGGTCCGCCAGCCGGCGGGCGCGTTCCATGATCTCGCGGGTGGGGCCGCCACCGCCGTCGCCCCAGCCGAAGGGCGCCAGGGAGCGGGAGGCGCCGCCCTTCTCCGAGTAGTTGCGGACCGCGCGGGACATCTCCTCGCCGCTGAAGCGGGCGTTGTAGGTGTCGACCGGCGGGAAGTGGGTGAAGATCCGGGTGCCGTCGATGCCCTCCCACCAGAAGGTGTGGTGGGGGAATTTGTTGGTCTGGTTCCAGGAGATCTTCTGGGTGAGGAACCACTCGTTGCCCGCGAGCTTGGCGAGCTGCGGGTAGGCCGCGTTGTAGCCGAAGGAGTCCGGCAGCCACACGCCCTTGGTCTCGATGCCGAAGTGGTCGATGAAGAACCGCTTGCCGTGGATGAACTGGCGGGCGACGGCCTCGCCGCCGGGCAGGTTGCCGTCGGCCTCCACCCACATGCCGCCGACCGGCGCCCACTGGCCGTTCTTGACCGACTCCTGGATGCGGGCCCAGACCTTGGGGTAGTTGTCGCGCACCCACTCGTACTGCTGGGCCTGGGAGCAGGCGAAGATGAAGTCGTCGTACTCGTCGGCCAGCGACGTGACGTTGGAGAACGTGCGGGACGTCTTGCGCTTGGTCTCGCGGATCGGCCAGAGCCAGGCGGAGTCGATGTGGGCGTGGCCGACGCCGGAGATCGTGTGCGCGCTGGCGTGCGCGGGCTTGGAAAGCGCCGGCTTCAGCGCCTCGCGCACTGCGGCGGCCGAGCCGGAGACGTCGTCCAGGTCGAGCAGGTCCATCGCCCGGTCGAGGGCGTGCGCGATCTCGTGCCGGCGCGGGTCGTGCTCGCCCAGCTCCAGCATCAGCTCGCGCAGCACCTGCACGTCGAGGTCGAGGTGCCAGACCTCCTCGTCGAGGATGGCGATGTCGGCGCTGCGGAAGGTGTAGAGGGGCTGGTCGCCCGCGGTCAGCTTGTCGCCGAGGGGGGTGGGCCTGGAGAAGTTGTCCGCGAGGATGTCCGGGTTGGAGGCGGCCTCGACCAGGTAGTCGACCGTCTCGCCCCCCTCGGCCGGGTTGGCGATCGCCACGTACTGGTTGAGCGGGTTCACGGCCTTCAGCGGGGTGCCGTCCGTGAGGTGCACGAGGGCCTCGGCCTGGTTGCCGGGCCAGTCACCGACGAAGCCGAGGTCGATGACGGCCTCGACGCGCTTGCCGGCCCACTCGGTGGGGACCCGGCCGCGCATGCGGAACCATGTGGTGCCCCAGGGCGGTCCCCACGGGGTGCCCATCGCGAACGGCTCGTAGGAGGCGCCGGCCGCCTCCTCGAACGGAACCGGCTCCCCCGGGGCCTGCCAGGCCTCCACCTCGAAGGGGACGGTGGCCGAGTAGATCGCGGTCTTGATGCGCTGGTCGTGAAGGCGCTGCACGCGCTCCTCGATCCGGCGGCTTTCGTCGTGCATGAGATGTCTCCAGCGGGAAGAGCGGGGGAAAGCGCTTACCGAACGGCGTTCACCTAAGGTACGCCAGCCCGGGGTGGACCTCGGTGTAGCCCTCGACCAGCCTGCGGGCCACGTTGACCGAGTCGACGAGCGGGTGCAGCGCGAAGGCCTTCACGGCCGTCGTGCGGGAGCCGGAGTCGGCGGCGGCCAGCACCTCGCGTTCGACGGCCTTGACCGCGCAGACCAGACCGGTGGCGTGGCCGGGCAGCGGGTCGACGGTGACGGGGTGGGCGCCGTTGGCGTCGACGAGGCACGGGACCTCGATGACGGCGTCCGTGTCCAGGATCGACAGCGTGCGCTGGTTGCGGACGTTGAGGATCAAGGTCGTGCGCTCGTCGCGGGCGATGGCCCGCATCAGGGCGAGGGCGACCTTCTCGTAGCCGCCGGACAGGTCGTCCTCGTCGCGCTCGCCGGCGCCGGCGGTCTCGCGGTTCTCGGCCATGTAGGTGGCTTCGCGCTCGGCGCGGGTCCGGTCCCAGGTCTTCAGGGCGGGGGCGTCCGGGTTCGCCATCTCGGCGTAGAAGCGGGCCTGCTGGTCGTGCAGGAAGGCCCCGCGGGTCTTCTCGGCCTGCTGGTAGGCGCGGACGGCCTCGCGGTTGAAGTAGTAGTAGTGCAGGTATTCGTTGGGGATCGCACCCAGGGAGCGGAGCCAGTCGACGCCGAAGAGCTTGCCCTCCTCGAACGAGCCGAGCAGGTCGGGGTCGGCGAGCAGTCGCGGGAGTTCGTCCCGGCCGGCGACGCGCAGGCCGCGCACCCAGCCGAGGTGGTTGAGGCCGACGTAGTCGATCCACGCCTCGCCCGGGTTCTTCACGCCGAGCACGCGCGCGATGCGGCGGCCGAGGCCGACCGGGGAGTCGCAGATGCCGATGACGCGGTCGCCGAGGTGGCGGGACATGGCCTCGGTGACCAGGCCGGCCGGGTTGGTGAAGTTGATGACCCAGGCGTCGGGCGCGAGCCGCGCCACCCGCCGGGCGATGTCGACGGCGACCGGGACCGTGCGCAGTCCGTAGGCGATGCCGCCCGCGCCGACCGTCTCCTGGCCGAGCACGCCCTCCGCCAGCGCCACGCGCTCGTCGTTCGCGCGGCCCTCCAGCCCGCCGACACGGATCGCGGAGAAGACGAAGTCGGCGCCGCGCAGGGCCTCGTCCAGGTCGGTGGTGGCGGTCACCTCGGGTGCGTCGGGCACCCCGGCCGCCTGCTCGGCGAGGACCCGCGTCACGGCCGACAGCCGCCGGGCGTCCAGATCGTGCAGGACGACGTGGGTCACCCGGCCCTCGGCGTGGTCCTGGAGGAGCGCCCCGTAGACCAACGGCACGCGGAATCCTCCGCCGCCCAGAATCGTCAGCTTCACCGGGTTCCTCCGATTCGGTCGGCCGCGCGGAGCGCGTTGCGAGAACCAGGCACGCGCCGCCTCCTTGAACTTGGTTCCGGACGCCGGTCTGGTTCCGGCCCGGCCGGCGGTGAGGGTGTACGACCCTGCTGGTAGCTGCACGGCGGGGCGGCCCGGGCCGGGAATCCCCCCGCTTCGGCTGGGGAAGGGGTCACGTCTGCACCTTTCCCGCCACGACGACCTCGACGCCCGCCTCCTGCAGGGAGGCCCGCGTCGCCGTGTCGACCGGCGCGTTCGTCACCACCACGTCCAGGTCCTCGGGACCGCAGACCTTCGCCATCCCGTTCCCGGGGAACTTCGCCGCGTCGGCGAGCAGCACGACCTTCTCGCCGGCCTTGATCATGGCGCGCTTGACCGGCACCTCCACGACCGTGGTGTCCATGACCTGCCCGCCGGGCCGCACCCCGCTGGTGCCGAGGAAGAGCCAGTCGGCGTGCAGCTGGCGCAGGTTGTCCTCGGTGAGGAAGCCGACCAGGGAGCGGTACTCGCGGCGGACCATGCCGCCGAGCAGCACCAGCTCGATGCCCTCGTCGTCGGCGAGTTCCTCGTAGACCACCAGGTTGCTGGTGATCACGGTGAGCCGGCGGCCGTGCAGCTGCCGGGCCAGGCGGTAGGCGGTCGTCCCGATGTCCAGCAGCACCGACTGGCCGTCCTTGATCATGGCCGCCGCGCGTGCGGCTATGGCGTCCTTCTCGGAGACGCGCACCTCGGCGACCTCGGCGAAAGGCTGGTCGCCCTCCTCGACCACGGCTCCGCCGTGGACACGCGTCAGCAGACCGTCCTCCTCGAGTTTCACCAGGTCACGCCTGATGGTGGCCGGGCTCACACCCAGCTGCTCGGAGAGGTCGGTCACAGCCGCGGGGCCGCCGGAGCGCAGGGCCCGCAGGATGAGTCGGTGTCGTCGTTCTGCCAGCACGCCGTGCACATTACTCGTCATCTCCAATCATCGCCATGCTCAGTTCTGCTCGGGTATTGACCAATCTCCTCAGATCGGCGCACGATTCCGCTCACAGAAATGAAGAGTTTTGACGATCTCTGTCGAAGCCCCGAGCGAGAGGACGCATCCGTGGACGACGACCGGCCCGATGTGCTGCTGACCGGGCTGCTCTTCTACGACCTCGTCCTCACGGGGCTCGGCAAGCCGCCGACACCGGGCGAGGAAATCTGGGCGGAGGGCATGGGCTGCGGCCCGGGCGGCATCGCGAACCTCGCGGTGGCCGCTTCGCGCTTCGGCCTCAGGACCTCCCTGGCCACGGTGTTCGGCGACGACTTCTACGGCCGGTACTGCCGGGACGTCCTGTCCGGCCGGGAAGGTGTCGACCTCTCGCTCTCCCGTACCGCGGACGACTGGCCGACCCCGGTCACCGTCTCCGTCGCCTACGGCCACGACCGGGCCCTGCTCACCCACGGCAAGGAGCCGCCGTACTCGCAGGACGCGCTGATGGGCGACCCGCCCGAGGCGCGGACCGCCCTCGTGCACCTCGAGGCGGAGCCCCGCCGGTGGCTCGCCAAGGCCGCCGCCAACGGCACGCTGATCTACGCCGATGTCGGCTGGGATCCCACCCAGGTGTGGTCCACGGCCCTCCTCGACCAGCTCTCCCTGTGCCACGCCTTCCTTCCGAACGAGACCGAGGCGATGGCCTACACCCGCACCGACAGCGCGCTCGCGGCGCTCGGCACGCTCTCCGAACTGGTGCCGGTCGCCGTGGTGACGCGGGGCGGTGACGGGGCCATCGCCGTCGACCAGATCACCGGCGAGTACGCGGAGGTCCCGGCGCTGGACACGGACGTCCTGGACGCGACGGGCGCCGGGGACGTCTTCGGCGCGAGCTTCGTCGCGGCCTCGCTCGACGGCTGGCCCCTGGCGGAACGGCTGCGGTTCGCCGTCCTGGCGGCCGGGCTCTCCGTCGGACACCACGGCGGGGCTTTCGCGGCCCCCGGCTGGTACGGCGTCGACCGCTGGTGGCGCTCCCTGACCGACCCCGGGCTGAAGCAGGCGTACGGCTTCCTCGCGGACCGGCTCCCGGAGTCCCCCGGGCCACCGGTCGCGTACGCCCCCGTGACCCCTCCGGCGCGGCAGCACTGATCCTCACCAACCCCTCAGCACCACGAACGGCAACACAACAGGAGTGACCCGTGGACCTTTCTCGCAGAGGCTTCCTCCAGGCCGCCACGCTCACCGCGGCCGCTTCCGGCCTGACCGTCGCGTGCGGCGGCGGCTCGGGATCGGGCGGCACCAAGAACGGCAAGAGCCTCACCATGTGGTACTGGGGTGGCGCGCTGAGCGACAAGGTGGTCGCGGAGGCCAAGAAGCACTTCGGCAGCCAGGTCGCACTGACCGCCGCCTCCATCGGTGGCGACTTCAAGCAGAAGCTCACCACCACCCTCGCGGCGGGCAGCTCCGTGCCCGACATCACCGGCATCAAGGGCGAGGACATCGCGTCCTTCCTGCCCAACGCCGACCGCTTCCTCGACCTGAACGACCTGGGCTTCAAGAAGATCTCGTCCCAGTACCTGGAGTGGAAGACCAAGCTCGCCCAGACCGAGGACGGCAAGCAGATCGGTTTCCCGATCGACATCGGTCCCACCGCGCTCTTCTACCGCGCGGACCTGTTCCGCGAGGCCGGGCTGCCCACCGACCCGGCCGAGGTCGCCGCCGAGGCCAAGACCTGGGACGACTACTTCGCGCTCGGCTCCGAGCTGAGGAAGGCGCTGCCCGGCAGCTACCTGATCAACAACATCAGCTCGGTGTTCAACATCGCGGTCGGCCAGGGCACCAAGCGGTTCGTCGACCAGAACAACCACTTCATCGGCGATCAGGACCACATCCGCGCCGCGTGGGCCACGGCGGTCCGCCCCTACACGCTCGGCATCGACGCCAAGATCAACGACAACACCTGGAACGCCGCCATCGGCAAGAACCTGACCACCGAGCTCGGCGCGGCCTGGCACGCGCTGGACATCGAGCAGGCCGCCCCGGGCACCAAGGGCAAGTGGCGGGTCTGCGCGACGCCCGGCGGGCCGGCCAACCAGGGCGGCTCCTACCTGGCCCTGCCCAAGCAGTGCCGGAACCCCGAAGAGGCATTCAAGATCATCAGCTGGATCCTCAGCCCGGCCAACAACGCCCGGGGCTTCACCGACGCCGCCATCTTCCCGGCCTCCCCGAAGGCGTACGCCATGCCGGCCATGACGGGCCCCGACGCCTTCTTCGGCGGACAGAAGATCATCGAGGTCTTCGGCCCGGCCGCCGAAGCCATCCCGGTCAGCTACGAGGCACCCGCCGACGCCGCGGTCATGGCTCCCTACTTCACCGAACTGACCAACATCGAGGCCAAGGGAAAGAAGCCCGACGCCGCCTGGAAGGACGCGGTCAGCCAGGCCAAGCAGATCGCCCGGCGGCAGGGGGTGAACTGAGGTGTCGTCACCTCCGGTCACCGGCCCCGCCGCGGTGCACGGGCACCGCGGCGGGCCGGGCCCGGCCCGGTTCCGCCCGCGGCGCACCCCGCCCGCGGGCGCCGCTCGGCCCAGACGTCGCGGGGTGCTGTCGTACTGGCGGCAGTACCTGGCGATCTCGCCGTTCTACCTGATCTTCATCGCCTTCTCCTTCTTCCCCATCTTCTATTCGCTGTATCTGGCCTTCCAGCGCTACGACGGCCTGGGCACCAAGCAGTTCGTGGGCCTGCAGCAGTTCGAGTTCCTCTGGGACGACCCGATCTTCTGGCTGTCGATCCGCAACACCCTGGTGATCTGGGTCCTGTCCACCGTTCCCACGCTCTTCGGCGCCCTGGTCCTGGCGACGCTGCTGCATTCGGTGCGCCGCTTCAAGGGCTTCTACCGCATCGCCCTCTACGTACCGAACGTCACGTCGATCGTCGCCGTGGCGATCTTCTTCGGCGCGGTGTTCAGCAACAACTTCGGCCTGGTCAACGCGATCCTGGGCACGGTGGGCATCTCGCCCGTCCCGTGGCTGAGCAACCCGTGGCTGATCAAAGTGGTCATCGCGCTGCTGATGACCTGGATGTGGACCGGCTACAACATGATCATCTATCTGGCCGGTCTCCAGGCCATCCCGAACTCGGTCTACGAGGCCGCCAGGATGGACGGCGCCGGTCCCGTCCGCACCTTCTTCCAGATCACGATCCCGATCATGCGGCCGATCATCCTGTTCACCGTCATCGTCTCGACCATCAACGGCCTGCAGAGCTTCAGCGAACCCCAGGTCCTCTTCGCCAGCAACGCCGCCAACCAGAATCTCGGCGGCCCGGGCCAGGCCGGCCTGACCACGCTGCTGTACTTCTACCAGTCGGCCTTCCTCAACAACGACTACGGCTACGGCGCGGCCATTGTGTGGGCCTTCTTCGTACTGATCATCGTGCTCGTCGCCGTCAACTGGCGCATCGTGCAACGAGGGAGGAAGTCATGACGGCAGCGGCCACGACGCGGCCGGCCACGGGCGCGAGGCGGCTGCGCCGCCCCAAGGGCCTGGCCGCGCACGTCTTCCTCATCCTGGCCGTCGCGGTCTCGGTCTTCCCGTTCGTGTGGACGATCGTCATGGCGACCAACACCACCCAGGACATCTACAAGAGCCCGCCGAAGCTGACCTTCGGCTCCCACCTGCTGGAGAACGTCCGGCACGTGCTCGACACCATCGACTTCTTCGGGTCGATGCTCAACACGGTCGTCGTCGCGTGCGCCACCACCGTCCTGGTGCTGTTCGTCGACTCGCTGGCGGCCTTCGCCTTCGCCAAGTTCGACTTCCCCGGGCGCAAGGTGCTCTTCGGCACGCTGCTGGTGTTCATGATGCTGCCGCTCCAGCTGGCCGTCCTGCCGCAGTTCATCCTCATGTCGGAGATCGGCTGGGTCGGCATGCTCAAGGCCCTGGTCCCACCCGCCCTCGCCAACGCCTTCGGCATCTTCTGGCTGCGCCAGTACATCGAGAACGGGGTGCCCGACGAACTGCTCGACGCGGCGCGCATCGACGGCGCCGGCTTCTTCCGTCAGTACTGGAACGTCGCGCTGCCGATGATCAGGCCCGCGTTGTCCTTCCTCGCCATCTACGTCTTCGTCGGTGCCTGGAACGACTACGTCTGGCCGCTCATCGTGCTCACCGACCCCGACCACGTCACGCTCCAGGTGGAGCTCGCACAGCTCCACGTCGGCCACACCACCGACTACAGCATGGTCATGGCCGGTGTGCTCATGGCGTCCCTGCCGCTGGTCGTGGTCTTCGCCGTGTTCGCTCGCGGCTTCATCGCGGGCGCCACCGAAGGCGCGGTCCAGGGCAGCTGAACCGCTGCCGGGAGGGAGGGACGCGGTGGTGGATGTCACCGGTGAAGAGGGCCCGGGGCGCGGCAAGGTGCTCGTGGTGGGGATGGACGGGGTGCGCTTCGACCGGCTGCCCCTCCCTCAGCCTCCGGCCGGGGGGACCCCCATCTCGCTTCGCTCGCCGTCCACGGCACCCGTGCTGCACGGCCTGATGGCCGCGGGCGCCCACGGCAGCAGCCTGCTGCCGTACGGCGAGGCGGACGGTCAGGGTGGGAACGGACCGTCGACCAGCATGGCCTACACCGACTCCGGCCCCGGCTGGTCGAGCGTGCTGACCGGGGTGTGGCCCGACCGTCACGGGGTGACCGGCAACGACTTCACCGGCGCCGACTACACCCGTTACCCCGACTTCCTCAGCCGCGCCGTCACCACGCGGCCCGCTCTGCGCACCGCGGCCGCGGTGTCCTGGCCGGAACTGGTCCACCGCGGCACCCTCGGCCCCGCCATCGGCCGGCGTGTGCACTACGACGGCGAGTCCGACGGCTACGAAAACGCGGACCGCCTCGTCGCCCGCACCGCCGCACAGTGGCTCACCGAGGACGACCCGGACGTCGTGTTCGTGTACTTCGGCGCCACCGACGAGGCCGGCCACGCCACGGGCCCCCTCAGCCCCGCCTACGACCAGGCCCTCCTCGCCCAGGACGCCCACCTCGGGCGGCTGCTGGACGCGATCGGCTCCCGGCGCTCGGACCCCGCCCGTGCCGACGAGCAGTGGACCGTGCTGGTCACCACGGACCACGGACATCTCGACACCGGCGGCCACGGCGGCGACACGCGTGCCGAGCGGGAGGTCTTCGTCGTCCTCGCCGGGCCCGGCGTGCCCGGCGGCACCCGGCTGGACACGCCCCGCCTCATCGATGTCGCCCCCACCGTCCTGGACCGTCTCGGCATCCCCGTCGACCCCGCCTGGGGCCTGCGAGGCCGCGTGCTGCTTCGGACCGGCGAACCGAAGGACACCACCGGGGCCCCCTCAGGGCCCGGGCAGTCGAGGCACAGCTCGACGTCACCCACGTCACCACCGGGATGGTCATGACCGACGCTCTCTCCTACCCAGCCGATCCCCTGATCGCCCTGCGCCCCTGGGAGGCTCCCGAGGTGACCTCCTGGGGGCGTCTGCCGATGAACGCCGTCGATCGGCGGGCCGAAGCCCTGTGCTTGGACGGCGACTGGCGCTTCCAGCTGCTGCCCGCGCCCGATGCCCCGGTGGGCGTGGTCTGGTCGTCGGCGTACGTGCCCGGTGTCTGGACCATGCAGGGCACGGACGATCTTCCCCAGTACCTGAACGTCCGCATGCCGTTCGCCGAGTTCCCGCCGGGGGCACCCGCAGCCAACCCGACCGGCGTGTACGAGCGTGCGGTGGACGTGCCGGCCGAGTGGGCCGGGCGGCGGATCGTCCTTCAGGTCGGGGCCGCCGAGAGTGTGCTGCTGGTGCACGTGGACGGGCGGCCCGTCGGGATCTCCAAGGACTCCCACCTGGCCGCCGAGTTCGACCTGAGCACGGTGCTCCGTCCCGGGGAGCGGGCCACCGTACGCCTGACCGTCGTGAAGTGGTCCGACGCGTCGCACATCGAGGATCAGGACCAGTGGTGGCACGGCGGGATCACCCGCTCGGTGCTGCTGTACGCCACCGACCCGCTGTCTCTCGCGGACGTGACCGTGCGGGCCCGGCGGGACGGTGACCTGCGCGTGGACTGCCGGGTGCGGGACGCGGGCGGGGCGCTGCCCGAGGGCTGGTACGTCAGTGGCGAGCTGGACGGGCATCTGCTCACGCAGGACGCCGAGTTCGACCGCGCCAACGCCGAGGACGAGCGCGTCTCCCACTTCCTCGGCGAGGCCCGGTTGCGGGCCACCGTGCCCGAGGTGCGCACCTGGACCGCCGAGACGCCCGAGCTGTACGGCCTGACCGTCCGGCTGCACCGCGCCGACGGCACGGTCGCCGACACCTCCCGCCACCGGATCGGCTTCCGCGATGTCGAGATCAGCGGCCGGGACCTGCTGGTCAACGGCGAGCGCGTGTTCGTCCGGGGCGCCAACCGGCACGACTTCCATCCGCTGACCGGGCGGACCGTCTCGTACGACGACATGCGCGCGGACCTCGTCCTGCTGAAGCGGTTCGGCTTCAACGCGATCCGCACCGCGCACTACCCGAACGACCCGGCCCTGTACGACCTGGCCGACGAGCTCGGCTTCCACGTCGTCGACGAGGCCGACATCGAGTCCCACGACCACGCCCACGAGATCGCCGACGACCCGCGCTATCTGAACGCCTTCGTCGACCGGGTCGCACGCATGGTGCTGCGCGACAAGAACCACCCGTCCGTCATCATCTGGTCGCTGGGCAACGAGTCCGACTACGGCGCGAACCACGACGCGGCCGCGGGGTGGATACGCCGGCACGACCCGACCCGCCCGGTGCAGTACGAGGGCGCGGCCAGGCTCGGCTGGGCCGATCCCGACCTGGCCTCGGACATCGCCTGCCCCATGTACGCGCCGCTGGAGGAGTGCCTCGCGCACGCCATGTCCGGGAGGCAGACCAAGCCGCTCATCCAGTGCGAGTACTCGCACGCCATGGGCAACAGCAACGGCACGCTCGCCGACCATTGGGCCGCCATCGAGGCCACCCCGGGTCTTCAGGGCGGGTTCATCTGGGAGTTCTGGGACCACGGCATCCTCCAGCGTGTGAACGACGGCAGACCGGCCGGGCGCGGGGGTGCCGGGCTCTACGACAACGGTGTCGCCGCGCCCGGGCATCGCTGGGCGTACGGCGGTGACTTCGGGGAGACGCCGCACGACGGTGCCTTCATCGCCGACGGTGTCGTCTTCCCCGACCGCACCCCCAAGCCCGTGATGTACGAACACCGGGAGATCGCCGCGCCGCTGCGGATCGAGTGCTTCCGGCACGAGGGCGTCGTGCTGGGCAACCACCAGCACTTCCGCGACCTGGACTGGCTGTCCGGCGAGTGGGAGCTGTCCCTCGCCGACGGCGGCACCCTGACCGCTCCCGCCGAACTGCCCGATTTGCGGCCGGGCGAGACGGCCGCCGTGCCGCTGCCGTTCGAGCTGCCGGAGGACGGCGGCGAGGCGTGGCTCACGCTGCGGGTCACGACGGCCGGGGACGAGCCGTGGGCGCCACGCGGCACGGTGGTGTGCCTGCCGCAGGTACGGCTGCGGCATGCGCCCCCGGTGCGGCACGCTCCCGTCACGCACCGCCCCGTCGAGGTCGACGAGGACGGTCTGCTGGTCCATCCGCTGCTGACGGCCGGGCCCACGCTGTCGCTGTGGCGGGCGCCCACCGACAATGACGAACTGGGCGGCATGGCGGCCCGCTGGCGGGACTGGGGGCTCGACACGCTCACCCGCGAGGTCGTCGCCGTGCGACGTGACCCGGGACGGGTGGCGGTGGTCGCCGAGCACCTCTGCCCGGGCGGGACCGTCCGGCACGAGCAGGTGTTCACGGCCGTCGAGGGCGGGCTCCTGGTGGAGGAGTGCGCCGAGCTGCCCGAGGCGTTGGACGACGTGGCCCGGGTGGGGTCGGTCTTCGAGACGGTCGCCGGGCTGAACCTGCTGGAGTGGTTCGGGCAGGGCCCCTGGGAGTCGTATCCGGACCGGGGCGCGGGCGCGCCGGTCGGCCACCACTCCCTGCCGGTGGACGAGCTGTTCACGCCGTATCTGCGGCCCCAGGAGAGCGGCGGGCGGCACGGCATGCGGCGGTTCACGCTGTCCGCGCCGGACGCCACCGGGCTGGCGGTGCGGCTGGACCGGCCCCGCCAGGTATCCGTGACCCGCCATCGCGCGGCCGACCTCGCCGCCGCCGCGCACCACGACGAGCTGGTGCCGCGGGCCGGGTGCGTGGTGCACATCGACGCGGCGCACCGCGGGCTGGGCACGGCGTCGTGCGGGCCCGACACCTTCGCCGCCTATCTCGTCGCGGCCGGCGTCCATCGCTGGAGCTGGACGCTGCGCGTTCTCTGACCCTTCCTCCCCGTCACCCTTCATGGAGCACACGTGTGCACTTCGCATGACCACGACCTGGGCGAGGCGCCCCGTGCCGGTGCCGGAAGACGCGGTTTCCTGCGTGCCACCGCGCTGCTCGGTGCGACCGCCGCGGCGGTGGCCGCGCCGCCGGCCGCCACCGCCGCGGCGGCGCCCGCGAGTTGGCGCCCCGACCCGCACGGCCGCCGCTTCACGCTGGCCGTGATGCCGGACACGCAGTACCTCTTCGACGGGCCGAGCATCGACAAGACACCGGTCGAGGCGTCGCTGCGCTACCTGCTGGAGCACGGCGGGGAGGAGAACCTCGTTTTCCTGTCCCACCTCGGGGACCTCACACAGAACGGCGCGCAGGAGGAGTTCGCGGCGATCGGCGAGGCGTTCCGGCTGCTGGACCGGCGAGGTGTCGGCTACAGCGTCCTGGCCGGCAACCACGACGTGAAGTCGTCGACGACCGACCAGCGCGGTGCGACGCCGTACCTGGACGCCTTCGGTCCGCGGAGGTTCGAGGGCAGGCGGACGTTCGGCGGTGCCTCCCCGGACGGCTACAACACCTTCCACCTGTTCACGGCGGGCGGCCGGGAGTGGATGGTGCTCGCGCTGGACTGGCGGCTGTCGCCGCAGGGATACGCGTGGGCGAAGGAGGTCATGGCGCGGCACCCGCAGACGCCCGTGGTCCTCACGACGCACGAACTGGTCGTCGAGGACGACTCCCTGTCGTCGTACGGGCAGCAGCTGTGGGACCGGCTGATCGAGGACCACGACCAGGTCTTCCTCACCCTCAACGGGCACCACTGGCCCGCCGCCCGCGCGACGCGGAGGAACGCGGCCGGGCATGACGTCCATCTGCACCTGACGAACTACCAGAACCGCTACTTCGGCGGCGCGGCGATGATCCGCCTCTACCGCTTCGACCTGGACCGGAACGTCATCGACGTGGAGACGGTCTCCCCGTGGATCCTGGGCCGGGCCGCGAAGGGGCTCAACGAGCTGGAGCGGCAGGAGATGGAGCTGAGCGGCGACGCCGACCGGTTCTCCGTCGAGATCGACTTCCAGGAGCGCTTCTCGGGCTTCGCGCCCGTGCCCGCCCGGCCGGCGCGTACCACCTCGACGATGCTGGTCCCGGGCACGGTGGCGTACTGGCGGTTCGAGGAGCCCGTGGACACAACGGTCCGTGACCTGTCCGGGCGCGGCAACGACCTGTCCCTGGTCACGGTGAGCGGCGGCGCGCTGGGCTGGTCGCCGGACCACCACCCCGACCAGCCGGGCCACGGCAGCCTGGAGTTCCAGGGCTTCAAGTCCCCGCTGAAGGGCGCCTACCTGCGCACCGTCGACGGCGCCCCGCTCAACTCGGCCACCTTCAGGGGCGGTTACACCATCGAGGTGTTCTACCGCCTGCCCGCCGACTGGGACCCCGACCACAACGCCTGGTCGGGACTGGTCGGCCGCACGGGCACCGGCGGCGCCGCGGGCAAGACCGCCGACGACCCGGACGAGCCGCTGGCCACGCTGTCGCTGTCCAACGACCGCGAACCGCAGTGGGCGATGCGCTCGCTGAACCAGCAGGGCATCGCCACCAACTGGGGCCAGGAGACCCCGTTGGAGACCTGGTGGCACCTCGCGGTCGTCAACGACGGCAGGCACACCACGCTGTACGTCGAGGGCTGCCCGGTCCTCCGCAACCCGAAGGCGCCCTCGGTCGGTATCACCTCCGTCGGCCTGCCGTGGCTGCTGGGCGGCTACGAGTACGGCGGCAGGATCGATCAGATCTTCCACGGCCGGCTCGGCGACGTCCGCATCGTCTCCCGGGCGCTGCCCGTCACCTCCTTCATGAATCACTGACCTTCAAGCACCCTTCATGCCCGAGCAGCAACTGCCCGCCCCGGCCGGCCTGTCCGTCTCCCCCGCCGCCCTCGATCCGCAGGGCGGCCGGGCTCCCGCGCCGCGCGGGCCTGTTCGGCGCCGCGTTCGCCCTGGGCCCGGCCGCGACCTGGGCCCTGGCTGCCGGTGACGGCAGACGGATGGGGACGGTGACCCGGGGGCCGGCACGTGGTTCTGCCGGAACCCCGTGTTCGTGGCCGTGGGAGGTCCCTGACCTGGCGTGACGTGTGCGGCGGCGACGGCCCGTCCACGCGTGCAAGCAGGTCGAGAACTGATCGAGCGGAGGTACGGTGGGCCGCGTGACCGGTGAAGAGTCGCTGCGGCCCCAGTCCCTCATGCTGACGTTCCTGGGCGACCAGGTGCTCGGGCGAGACGTGTGCGTGTACTCGGGCAGCGTCATCGACGTGTTCGCCCGCGCCGGGATCGGCGAGCAGGCCACCCGCTCCACGCTGACCCGCATGGTGGGGCGTGACCTGCTGCGCCGGCAGCGCGAGGGCCGCCGCATGTACTTCGGTCTGACCGAGCGCTCGGAGGCGGTGCTGCGCGACGGCGAGAGGCGCATCTGGCAGACCGGTGCCGTCAACCGGCACTGGGACGGCACCTGGACCCTGCTCGGCTTCTCCCTGCCGGAGTCCTGGCAGCGCCAGCGCCACGACCTGCGCTCCCAGCTGACCTGGAGCGGCTTCGGCCCGCTGTTCAACGGCCTGTGGATCGCCCCCGGCGAGGCCGACGTGTCGGCCCTGGTCGCCGAACTGGGCCTGTCCGCCCACGTGAAGATCTTCCGGGCCCACGCGGACGCGGGCATGGACATCGGCCAGATGATCGAGGAGACCTGGGAGCTGTCCGACCTGGCCGGGCGCTACGCGTCCTTCGTGCGGAGATGGCAGTCCTGGGAGGACGGCCTCCCGGAGGCCGACGAGGCGCTCGTGCTGCGGCTGCGGCTCCAGACGGAGTGGCTGCGCATCGTCCGGCGGGACCCACGCCTGCCCGTCACGCACCTGCCGGAGGACTGGCCGGCGGAACAGGCCGAGCAGACGTTCCGGACCGTGCACGAGAGACTCTCACCCCTCGCCCGTGCCGCTTCGGAGCGCATTCTCGACCTGGTGCCCGCGCGGCCTCAGGCGTAGAACCGCGACAGGCTCCGCAGCACCGCGGCGGGCTTGGCGGCGCCCTCGATCTCGATGGCGCCCTCGACGGTGATCTGCACGCCGCCCGGCACGTCCTCGACCTCGGCCAGCTTCGCCGTGAGCCGTATGCGGGAGCCGGCCTTCACGGGGGAAGGGAAACGCACCTTGTCGAGGCCGTAGTTGACCTTCGTCGTCACGCCCTGGACGTCCAGCAGTTCGGTGAACAGGGGGATGAAGAGGGACAGCGTGAGGTAGCCGTGCGCGATGGGGGCTCCGAACGGTCCTCCCTTGGCACGCTCGGGGTCCACGTGGATCCACTGGTGGTCGCCCGTGGCGTCGGCGAAGGTGTTGATCCGCTCCTGCGTGACCTCGATCCACTCGCTGGTGCCGAGGTCGCCGCCGGCGAGCTTCCTGAGCTCGCCGAGGCCGTTGACGGTGATGGTCATGCGTTTCCTTACTGGTCGCCGTAACGGGTACGGACACGGGACTTGAGGAGTTTTCCGGAGGCGGTGCGCGGGAGTTCGTCCGCGACGACGACCGACTTCGGGATCTTGTACTTGGCGAGGCGTCCCGCGAGCGACGCGAGCACCTCGTCCGGGTCGAGGGCGGCGCCCTCGCGGGGCACGACCACCGCGTGCGGCACCTCGCCCCACTTGTCGTCAGGCACCCCGATCACCGCGCACTCGACGATGTCGGGGTGGGCGAGGAGCCGGTCCTCGATCTCGGCGGGGTAGATGTTCTCGCCACCGGAGATGATCATGTCCTTGATGCGGTCGACGATGTGGACGTACCCGTCCTCGTCGACCCGGGCGGCGTCGCCGCTGCGGAACCAGCCGTCCGCGAAGGACACGGCCGTCTCCTCGGGCAGCCCCCAGTAGCCGGGCATGACGTGCGGGCCGCGCACCATGACCTCGCCCACCTCGCCGACGTCGACCGGCGACAGGTCCGGGCGGACCACACGCACGTCGCTGAAGAAGTGCGGCACACCCGCCGAACCCGCCTTGCTGACGGCGTGCTCGGCGTCCAGGAACAGCGTGCCGGGAGCGGCCTCGGTCATGCCGTAGCCCTGGAGGAAGGTCAGGCCGCGCTCCTGGTACGCGGCGATCAGGGAGGTGGGGACCGGGGAGCCGCCGCACGTCAGGATGCGGAGCGACGACAGGTCGGCTTCGGCCCAGCGCGGATGCCGGGCCACCTGGTCGAACATCGTCGGCACACCGAACATGAAGGTGATCCGGTGCTGTTCGATCAGGTCGAAGGTGGCGTCCGGGTCGAAGGCGTCGACCAGGACGCAGGTGCCGCCCTTCAGCAGGACCGGGAGCGTGAGCATGTTCAGGCCGGCGGTGTGGAACAGCGGGGCGGAGACCAGGGCGCGCTCGTCGGCCAGCAGATCGAGGTCGATCAGGACGTTGATCGCGTTCCAGGTGAGGTTGCCGTGGGTGAGCATGGCGCCCTTGGGACGGCCGGTCGTGCCCGAGGTGTACATGATGATGCAGGTGTCGTCGGCGCCGACCGGTTCGTCGATCGGCTCCCCGGGCGCCTCGGCGATCGTCGCCTCGTATTCGGCTCCGGCCTCGATGTAGGTGCGTACGTCCGTGCTGCCGGGCAGGCCCGCGACCAGGCCGGCGTGGGACGGGCCGAAGACGAGGGCCTTCGCGCCGGAGTCGGAGAGCTGGTAGGCGATCTCGGGCCCGGCGAGGCGGATGTTGAGCGGGACGAAGACCGCGCCGAGGAGGCCGGCCGCGAACAGGGTCTCCAGGTAGGAGGGGTGGTTCGGGCCGAGGTAGGCGATCCGGTCACCGCGGCGCACGCCCCGGGCGCGCAGGGCGTGGGCGAGGCGGGTGACGCGCGCGTACAACTCCGCATAGCCGAGTGTCGTGCCGCCGTGGATCAGGGCGGTGCGGTGCGGGGTCTTGCGTGCCCGGCGTGCGGGCCACGATCCCAGTCCCTCGTTGCGCATGTCACGCCCCTTACGGTCGCGTCAGCCCGAGCAGGCGGGCGGCGTTCTCCTTGAGGATCTTCGGCCGGACCTCTTCCTTGATCGTCAGCTTGTCGAAGTCGGCGAGCCAGCGGTCGGGGGTGAGGACGGGGAAGTCGGAGCCGAAGAGCACCTTGTCCTTCAGCAGTGTGTTCGCGTACTGCACGAGCTGCGGCGGGAAGTACTTCGGCGACCAGCCGGACAGGTCGATGTGCACGCCCGGTTTGTGGGTGGCGACGGCCAGGGCCTCGTCCTGCCAGGGGAAGGACGGGTGCGCCAAGATGATCTTCAGATGCGGGAAGTCGGCGGCGACGTCGTCGATGTGCAGCGGGTTCGAGTACTTGAGCCTGATCCCGCCCCCGCCGGGGACGCCCGCGCCGATGCCCGTCTGACCGGTGTGGAAGAGGGCGATGGTGCCCGTCTCCTCGATCACCTCGTACAGGTCGTACGCCACCGACCGGTCGTCGGGGAAGAAGCCCTGGATGCTGGGGTGGAACTTGAAGCCCTTCACCCCGTACTCCTCGACCAGGCGCCGGGCCTGCTTCACCCCCGCCTTCCCGCGGAAGGGGTCGATGGAGGCGAAGGGGATGAGGACGTCGGCGTTGACGGCGGCGGCCTCGGCGACCTCCTCGTTCGGGACGGGTGGGGTGCCGGTGGCGGACTCGGCGTCCACCGTGAAGATCACGGCGGCCATGTTCCGCTCCCGGTAGTAGGCCGCCGTCTCCTCCAGTGTCGGCTTCCGCTTGCCCTCGACCTTGAAGTAGGCCGAGGAGGCGTCGTGCAGGTCGTCGTCGAGCGAGGAATGGCCCTTGGAGGAGACCTCCGCGTGGGTGTGGACGTCGATCGCGACCAGTGACTCCAGGTCCATCACGCCTCCGGGAGCTTCGGCGCCGGGATGCCGACCGACTGGAGCTCGGCACCGACCGAGGTGGGCCAGGCGTCCGCCAGGGCATCGGGGGTCCAGCCGCCGTCGGCGTAGGCCGCCCTGATCTCCTGCGGATGCGACCAGAGTGCCACCTTGTCGCCGCCGATGCCGATGCACTGGCCCGTCACGCCCCGGGCCGCCTCGGAGGCCAGGAAGGGGACCAGGGCCGCGCAGTCCTCGGGGGTGCCGAAGCCCTCGCCCTTGCGCAGGAAGCCGGGCAGCGGCTCGCCGTTCCGCATCGCCTCGATGTACGGGGCGAAGGCCGGGATCGTCTCGGTCATGGCGGTCGCGGCGACCGGCACGATCGCGTTGACGGTGATGCCCGCGCGGCCCAGCTCCATCGACCAGGTGCGGGCCATGGCCGCGATACCGGCCTTGGCGGCGGCGTAGTTCGTCTGGCCGAAGTTGCCGCGCTGGCCGGCCGGGGAGCCGACCAGGATCAGCGAGCCGCCCTCGCCCTGCTCGCGCATCCGGACGGCGGCGGCCCGGGCGCAGGTGAAGGTGCCCTTGAGGTGGGTGGTGAGCACCGCGTCGAAGTCCTCGTCGGTCATCTTCCACAGCACCTTGTCGCGCAGGATGCCGGCGTTGGTGACCAGGACGTCGAGCCGGCCGAACTCCTCGACCGCGCGGGCGACCAGCCGGTCCGCCGCCTCGGCCGTACCGACCGGGACCACCTCCGCCACGGCCGTGCCGCCCGCCTCGGTGAGGGACTTCACGGCCGCCTCGGCCACGGCCTCGTCGACGTCGTTGACGACCACGGACGCGCCGTGGGCGGCCAGGGCGTGGGCATAGGCGAGGCCGAGGCCGCGGCCGCTTCCGGTGACGACGGCGGCCTTGCCGGAGAGATCGATGCTGGGCACGAGCGGGTCCCTTCGCATGGGGTGCGGCGGTGAGCCGCTTGCGACGCGGCTCCGAGATCGAAGCTAAGAGCAATAATTGTTGTCGTCAATAGTTGTTGGCATCCGCCGGGTGCGGGACACTGGGGCCGGACCAGCACGCGCCGCACGACCAGGGAGCCCGCCATCAGCCGCCAGCACGCCACGAACCAGGCCCCCATCGACGCCCACGAGCCGTGGATGCGCGGCCTGCACGCCGACACGGGCTACCTGCTCTACCGCCTGGGCCTGCGCTCGGGACAGCTGTTCAACGCCTGCCTCCAGGAGTCGGGCCTGCGCCTGCGCCACTACGCGGTGCTGCGCTTCCTCGCCACCACCGAGGGCGCCCTCCAACGCGAGCTGAGCGCCCGGCTCGGCTACGACCCGAGCGCGATCGTGGGCTTGGTCGACGACCTGGAGGAGTTGGGCTTCGCCGAGCGCCGCCCCTCCCCCGACGACCGCCGCAGCCGGATCGTCGTCCTGACCGGGAGCGGCCGCGGGTTCCTGCGCGACACGGACGAGGCAGGTCTGCGGGTGACCGGCGAACTGCTGGGCCCGCTGGACCCGGCCGAGCGGGAGACCCTGCACGCGCTGCTGCTGCGGATCGCGGAGGACGGCCTGAACTGATGTTGTGCAAATGATTGACGGCTGCACGGTGGATGCATAGCTTCACGGATCAACCGCGCCCCGTCCCCAGGGAGCCCACCGTGCAGCCATCCCCGTCAGCCGCCCAACCCTCCCCTGATTCCCGTCAGTTGCGCCGCGTCGCCGTCTCCGGTCTGCTCGGCACGACCGTCGAGTTCTACGACTTCCTCGTTTACGGCACCGTCGCCGCGCTCGTTTTCGGCGAACTGTTCTTCCCGCAGGCCGACCCGGCGGTCGGCACCATCGCGGCGTTCGGCACCTTCGCCGCGGGCTATCTGGCCCGCCCGTTGGGCGGCATCGTCTTCGGGCACTTCGGCGACCGGATCGGGCGCAAGTCGATGATGCTGCTGACCATGGTCCTGATGGGGACCGGCAGCTTCCTCATCGGCCTGCTGCCGACGTACGACGCGATCGGCGTCTGGGCGCCGGTGCTGCTGGTCGCCCTGCGCGTGGTGCAGGGCATCGCGATCGGCGGCGAGTGGGGCGGCGCGATGCTGATGGTCGTCGAGCACGCCGAGCACGCGCGGGGTTCCCGGCGCGGCCTGTGGTCCAGCTTCACCCAGCTCGGCGCCCCGCTCGGTTCCGTACTGTCGGCCGGTGTGGTCACGCTCGTCGCCGCCCTGCCGGACGAGGAGTTCCGCTCCTGGGGCTGGCGGGTGCCGTTCCTGCTGAGCATCGTGCTGCTGGCCGTGGGACTGTTCGTGCGGCTGAAGGTCGCCGAGAGCCCGCTCTTCGCCCAGGTCAAGCGCGAGCCCGTGGACAAGCCGCCGATCCTCGAGGTGCTGCGCCGCCCCAAGCCCGTGCTGCTGGCCGCCTGCGTCGGCATCGGCGCGTTCACCGCACAGTCGCTGCTGACCAGCTTCATGATCTCCTACGCGGTCGACCAGGGGTACACCCGGCCGCAGGTGCTGACCGCGGTGACCATCGCCTCCTGCGTGGCCCTCGCCGTGCTGCCCGCGGCGTCCGCGCTCTCGGACCGGGTCGGCCGCAGGCCGGTCGTGCTGGCCGGCGCGGTCGCCTCGGCCGCGCTCGCCTTCCCGGTGCTGGCGCTGGTCGACTCCGGCTCGCCCGGCCTGCTGATCCTCGCTCTCGCCCTCGGTCACGGCGTGGCCCAGTCCACGATGTACGGGCCGCTCGGTGCCCTGCTCACCGAGATGTTCGGCACCCGCGTCCGCTACACCGGCGCCTCCCTCGGCTACCAGGGGGCGACCCTGATCGGCGCCGGGTTCTCCCCGCTGATCGCGGGCAGCCTCCTGGCCTCCTCCGGCGGCGGCAGCACCCCGGTGTCGCTGCTGCTGTGCGCGGGCGCGGCGATCACCGCGGTCACCGTGTGGCGGCTGCGCGAGACCCACACGGACGCCCTCGACACCCCCGCCACCGCCCCCGCCCTGGAAGGAACCCCGCGTTGAGGATCCGCCTCGCCTTACTGACCGCCTGCCTGTCCCTGGCGGCCACCGCGCTGCCCGCGCGGGCCGCCCCCGACGACACCCACCTGGAGGGCCGGCTCCCCTCCGGTGCCGCGTACGTGATGGACGTACCGGCCACCTGGAACGGCACGGTGCTGCTCTACAGCCACGGCTACACCCCGGCCGGAGCCCCCAACCCGGCACAGAACACGCCCGGTCCGGCCGCCCGGGACAAGCTGCTGGCCGAGGGCTACGCCCTGATCGGCTCCTCGTACGCGACGAACGGCTGGGCGATGACCGAGGCGGTGCCCGACCAGCTGGCCACGCTGGACCTGTTCACCGAGAGGTTCGGCACGGCCCGCCGAACGCTCGCCTGGGGCACCTCGTACGGCGGTTTCGTCACCAGCATGCTCGCCGAGCGGCACGCCGACCGGTTCGACGGGTCGCTGTCGATGTGCGGGCTGGTGCAGGGCGGTGTCGCCAACTGGAACAGCACGCTGGACCCCGTGTTCGCGCTGCGCACGCTCCTCGCTCCGGGCACCGGCCTGCGGCTCACGGGGTTCGCGGGCCGGGCGGAGGCGTCCGCCGCCGCGCAGACGCTCACCTCGAAGGTCGACGCCGCCCAGCAGACCCCCGAGGGCCGGGCCCGGATCGCCCTCGCCGCCGCCCTGCACGACATCCCCGGTCACAACGACCCCGCGCAGACCCGGCCCGGGCCCACCGACTGGAAAGCCCGGCAGGCCAACCAGTACGCCGCCGTCCGGGGCCTCCTCCGGCTGCCCGCCTTCGACTGGCGGCAGGAGGCCGAGAGCCGGGCCGGCGGCAACCCGTCCTGGAACACCGGCGTCGACTACACCGCCCTGCTCGCCCGCTCCCCGCTGTACAAAGGAGTGACGGAGCTCTACAGGGAGGCGGGACTGTCCTTGCGCACCGACCTCTCGGCCCTCGGCCGGGCGCCCCGGATCTCCGCCGATCCGCCGGCCGTGCGGTGGATGCGGAAGACCAGCGTGCTGTCCGGCCGGCTCAGCGACCCGCAGCTGAACATCCACACGACCGGCGACGCGCTGATCCCGGTGCAGTCCGAGAGCGCCTACCGGCGGGCCGCTGCGGCGGCGGGCTCCACGGGGCTCCTGCGCCAGGCGTACGTCGATGGCCCCGGCCACTGCACCTTCACCACGGGCGAGACTCTGGCCGCCCTGGACACCCTGGAGCACCGCCTGGACACCGGCCGCTGGGACGCCTCCCCCGGCGCCCTCAACGCGCGCGCCCGCGCCGAGGAACCGGCCGCCGAGCCCCGCTACGTCCCCTACCGCCCGGCCGCCTACCCCCGCCCCTACGACCTCGCCCACCCGGCCGACACCCGGCCATGACTCCTCGCTCCGCTCCCGACCGGCTGCTGTCCGTGCTCGCGGCCTTCGACCACGGGCATCCGGCGCTGTCCCTGACGGACATCAGCCGGCGGGCCGGGCTGAGCCTGACCACCGCGCACCGGCTGGTGGGCGCGCTCACCGAGTGGGGGGCGCTGGAGCGGGACGACTCCGGCGTCTACCACGTCGGGCTCCGGCTGTGGGAGCTCGCCGCGCTGGCCCCGCGCGGCCTCGCCCTGCGGCAGATCGCGCTGCCGTACCTGGAGGACCTGTACGAGGCGACGCACGAGAACGTGCAACTGGCCGTGCGGGACGGCCGGGACGTCGTCTACATCGAGTGGCTGTCCGGGCGGTCGGCGGTCGGCGTGCACATCCGCGTCGGCGCCCGGTGGCCGCTGCACGCCACCGGGGTCGGACTCGCCCTGCTGGCGCACGGCGCCCCGGAGTCGCAGCAGGAGTACTGCGCGGGCGCACTCGCCTCGTTCACTCCGTACACGATCACCGACCCGGTGCGGCTGCGGCGGGTGCTGGCCGAGGTGCGGCGGTCGGGGGTCGCGGTGAGCGACCGCCAGGTGACGGAGGACGCCGTGTCGGTGGCCGCTCCGGTACGCGGCGCGGACGGCACGGTGACCGCGGCCGTGTCCGTCGTGGTGCCCCACGCGGACGCCCAGGTGCCGGTCCTGGTCCCGGCGGTGCGGGTGGCGGCGCGCGGGATATCGCGAGCGCTCGGGTGGCAGCCCTGAACGGTGGCACTCCGGGATGAGGCACGGCGTCGCGTGCGCGCAGCGGCCCGTCCGGTGCCCGAGCACCAGCTGGTCGACGGGAACCGGCCGCTGCGCCGCGGGCTCCGGGGCTCACGCCTCGCGGGGCGGGGTCATGGCCCAGCGGATGGTCCGGGTCAGGGCGTGACCGGTGGGGCGTACGGCGAGGTCCTCGACGACCGGCACCCGGGGCAGCCCGAGCATGCCGCGCGCCCAGGTCGGGAGCAGCGTGACGGCGTTGGCGGCCAGCCCGCCGTAGAAGGGCCGTACGGCGAGAGGCAGGGGAGGGCGGAACAGCAGGAAGCGGGCGGCCGCCCGGGCCTCGGGCGTGGCCCGCAGTTCGGGCCGGTAGGCGGCCAGGCACTCGGACAGCTCGCGGCGGTTCCTCGGCGGGTCATCGGCCCCCAGGGCCTCGGCGACGCGCGCGGTGTCGGCGACGTAGGCGTCATAGCCGGCCCCGTCCAGCGGTCGGACCCCGTAGCGTGCGTGGGCGCGCAGGAAGCTGTCCGCCTCGGCGGCGTGCACCCAGCCGATCAGGTGCGGATCTGCCGCGTGGTACGGCACGCCCTCGGCCGTCGTCCCGCGGATCCGTTCGTGGATGCCGCGGACGTGGTCGACCGCCCGCTGGGCGTCCTCGGCGGTGCCGTACGTCGTCACGGCCAGGAAGGTGCTGGTGCGCTGCAGCCGGCCCCACGGGTCGCCGCGGTAGCCGGAGTGGTCGGCGACCGCCGCCATCGCGAGCGGGTGCAGGGACTGCAGCAGCAGTGCGGTCAGGCCGCCGATGAACATCGAGGCGTCGCCGTGGACCGTGCGGATCGGCCGGTCCGGGCCGAACCAGCGCGGGCCGGGCGTGTGATGGATGCGGGCGCGCGTCTCCGGTCCGCTCGGGCCGGCGACACGGCGGAACAGGGCCTGGCCCAGCTGTTCACGGACTCCGGTCAGCACGTCGGCCTCCCTTCCCCTGCTGCCAGTGTCCGCCATAGCGTCATGTGTGCGGGCACGGCGGACTGCCCGAGTCAGGGACGCTGCCCGGCCTGCGCTCGGTCGGCCGCGCCGCCGGCGCCGAGCGGCCCGGTGTACCGGACCGGGTCCGTGGCCTCCAGGCGGGGCAGTTCGCGGCGCGCCACGCGCATCACGACGGGCGGCAGGGCCGGGCGCACCGGCTGGGCCAGCCGCAGCCACACCGGCGCGTAGACGGCCGTACGGCGGCGCTCCATGCCCCGCGCCATGCGGGCGGCCACCACGTCCACCGGGTACACCCGCCGGACCGGCGGGGGCATGTGGGCGCGCAGTTCCCGCAGGACGGCGTACCGGTCGGCGTCGCGGATCATGTCGGTGTCGGTCCAGTTGAGGTAAGCGATGCCCACGGCGACACCCCGGTGCGCCACCTCCGCGCGCAGGGCGTGCGCGAAGGCCTCGACCCCCGCCTTGGAGGCGCAGTAGGCGCTCATCAGCGGGGCGGCCCCGATCGATGCCAGGGAGGCGACCTGGAGGAAGTAACCCGCGGTGTCGAGCAGGTCCGGCAGGAACACGCGGGCCGTGTGGGCGCTGCCGGTGAGGTTGACGTCGATCACCCGGCGCCAGGCGGCCGGGTCGGAGTCGAGGAACGCGCCGCCCTCGGCGATGGCGGCGTTCGCCACCACGGCCGAGGGGCGGCCGAGGCCGGCCCGGACGGTGTCCTCGGCGGCGTCCAGCGCGGTGAGGTCGGTGATGTCGACCTCCACGGCGAGGGCCGGGCCCGGCAGGGAGGCGGCGACCGCCTCCAGTGAGGCCTTCTCGTGGCCGAGGAGGGCCACCCGGGCGCCACGCCGGGCGACCGCGTGGGCCAGTGCGGCGCCCACGCCCCGGGCGGCTCCGGTGATGACGACCGTTCGCTCGGCGAGCGGGCTGCTGCGCATGGGACGCCTTCCTTTCCCCTCACGCCCTCCGACCGGATCAGCGCCTGGTTCCGGTGCGGTCGCGGTGCGCGAGGAGCCGCTGGGCGCCGGCCAGGCCGGGGGGCCGGTGACGGCGCAGCGCGGCCCGGGCGGCGTTGGACCCGGGCGCTCCGTGCACCCCGCCACCCGGGTGGGCCCCGGAGGAGGCGAGGAACAGGCCGGGCACGGGGGTCTCCGCGCGGCCGGTGCCGGGCAGGGGGCGGAAGACGAGCTGCTGGTGCAGCGCGGTCGTGCCGCCGTTGATGGCGCCGCCGACCAGGTTGCCGTCGAGCGCCTCGAGGGCCGGGGGTGCCAGGATGCGGCGGCCGCGGATCAGGGAGCGGAAGCCGGGCGCGAAGCGTTCCACCTGGCGTTCGACGCGGTCGGCCATGAGTTCCTGGTCCTTGGTGTGCCAGCCGCCGGTGATGCCCTCGTCGGCGGCGTCGGCGCGGATCTCGTGGGGGATGTGGGTGTAGGCCCAGGCCGATTCGGTGCCCTGCGGGGAGCGGGAGGCGTCGGAGGTGGTCATCTGGCCGAAGATCAGGAACGGGCGGTCCGGGACCTGCCGCATGGCGATCTGCGCGGCGAAACGGGTGAGTTCGTCCACGCCGTCGGCGAGGTGCACGGTGCCGGCCCGGGAGGCCTGCTCGGCCTGCCAGGGCACCGGGCCGTCGAGCGCCCAGTCGACCTTGAAGGTGGCGAAGTCCCATTGGAAGCGCCGCAGGTCTTCGAGGAGCTGCGCCGGCAGGTGCTCGGGTTCGACGAGTTGCCCGTAGAGGACGGGCACCGACACGTCCGCCAGCACCGCCCGGCGGGCCGGCACCGCGTCACCGGTCGCCGTCCGCACGCCGACGGCCCGCCCGCCGCGTACGACGATCCGCTCGACGCGCTGCCCGCACCGCACCCGCCCGCCCCGGCTCTCCAGGCGGCGCACCAGGGCGGAGGTCAACGCGCCGGAGCCGCCGGCCGGTACCGGGAAGCCGTACGTCTGCCCCAGCATGGCCATCAGCCAGCCGAAGCCGCCGCTGCCCGCCGACTCGGGGGCGAGGTCGGCGTGCAGGGCGTTGCCGGCCAGCAGCAGCCGGCCGCCCTCGCCGCGGAACTCCTCCTCGCCCAGCCGGCGCACCGGCAGCACCAGGGAGCGCGCCATGCGCAGTCCGCCCGCCGCCCGCAGCCGCAGCGCCAGCCGTGCCGTGGCCCGGACCGGCGGGAACGGGGTGAACAGGGCGTCCAGGAGGTCGGGGCGCAGGCGCTGCCACACGTCGTGCAGTTGTCGCCAGGCGGCTCCGTCGCCCGGCTCGAAGGTGTCGAGGGACGCGGCGGTGGTGTCGAGGTTCCGGTCCAGGACGGCGCAGCTGCCGTCGGGGAGGGGGTGCGCCAGCACGCTGGGCGCGTGGCTCCACCGCAGTCCGTGCTCCTCCGGGTGCAGCGCGGCCAGGACGGGCGAGGCGGCGGCGAGGGGGTAGAAGGAGCTGAACACGTCGCTGACGTAGTCGGCGTCGACGCCCCGGTCGTGGCGCACCGCGCCCCCCGGCTCGGGCTGTTCCTCCAGCACCTCGACGCTCCACCCGGCGTCCGCCAGGACGTTGGCCGCCACCAAGCCGTTGGGCCCCGCGCCGATCACCACGGCGTCAGGCACGGTCGGCTCCGTCCGCCTCGGACCCCACCGTCACCTGGCCCAGGGCGCGGCGGGCACCCCCGGTGTCCCCTGCCTCGCCCTCGCACAGCCTGGCAAGCCGGGCCAGCATGGCGCGGTGGCGCAGCTGGATCAGCGCCTCGAAGCCGACGTTGTGCAACCGGCCGCCCGCGCCGCGCAGAGGGTGTTCGTCCACGATGACCAGGCAGTTCCCGCCCCACGGCCGCAGCTCGATCGCGATCCGTGCCGTGCCCAGCGCGCCGGCCTTGGCCTCCAGTTCCAGTCGGCTGCCCTCCTCGCAGGAGCGGACCACCGTCTCGTTGTCCAGATGCACCGGCCCGAGCCGGACCTGGTAGTGGATCGCCGCGTCCGTGTGCGGCCACTGTCCGCGCACCGGGCGGGACTCGGAGGTCCCCACCACCCACTCCGCGTAGCGGTTGCCGCGGCGAGGACGTCCCACACGGCGCTCGGCGGGACTCGGATCAGGTGATGGCGAACAGCCATGGAGACCTCCTGCTGCCTCGACCGGTTCCTGCGTCGTGCACCACGGGTTCCCCGGCACCGCTTGTTCAACAGCGCGACGCATCGGCTCGCCTCGACCCGGCCGTGCGGACCGGTCGGACCGTGCGCACGCTCGGTGCCCACGGCGCCGAGCGACCGCGCCCGGCGCAGCCTTGCACTCGCCGGACCGAACAGGCGTACGAGATTCGACGAGAACCCGGGTGCGCGCCCTGCTCGCGCGAGCACCGGGCGGCCAGGAGACGCGGACGCGGCTGCACCGACGGACGGCCGGGGACGCGGACGCGGCTGCACCGAGGCCGGAGGGTGGGACGCGCGTCCTGCCCCCGGCGCGTGGGCTCACGCGGCCGTGTCGTCGCCGCGTGCGGCAGGACTGCCACCGGGGACGGCCCGCGGAGACTCCCGCCCCGGCCCGCTGGAAGTCGAACCGTCATCCCCGTCCGACACCGCAGCGGGGTGGCGACAGCCCGCCGAGCCGGCGCGGGTGCGCCGCCCTCACGGGCCCGGTCTCGGAGCTCGGGCACAAGCGCGGTGCGATCGGACGGACGGCGCGGACGGTGCGGAAGGCGTTGGATTCGACCTCCGCCGCAGGTCCTCATCCTCAGCGAGGTGATGGGCGCGGCTTCCCCCCGACGCGTTCGGCGGCGGCTCGGAGGCCGGCACCCGGCCGGGCCGGCCCGATGGTCGTCGACCACGTCTGGTGTTCTCCGGCCAGCGGGCCGGCACCCGCCTCACCCGCGGGGCGGGCCTCCCCCACGGCCCGCCCCTCCATCAGCCCAACTCCCGAGCGGCCATTTCCCGTTCAGGCTCTGCATCCGGCAACCGCCCCCGCACTTTTCCCGGCTTCACCTCTTGACGACCCGCCTGCGGTGGAGCACATTGACGGCACTTTGAGAGCGCTCTCATCTCCTCCCCGCTCGCGCTCTCGACCTCACCCGCACCTCGTCCCCGTACCGAGAGGCCCCACATGAGCGAAACCTCCCGCATTGTCCACAGACGGCGCCCGCTGCGGCGGGCATTGGTCGCCGTCGTCAGCACGCTCGGCCTCGCCGCTGCGGCCGCGACCGCCGCCCCGTCCGCGTCCGCCTCCGCGCCGCCGCCCCCGTCGGGCTGGAACCAGGTCTTCGTCGACGACTTCAACGGCCCCGCGGGCAGCGGCGTCGACACCTCCAACTGGCGGTACGCCACCGGCAAGGGCTACCCGGGCGGCCCCGCCAACTGGGGCACCGGCGAGATCGAGACGATGACCAGCAGCACGGACAACGTCTCCCTCGACGGCAACGGCAACCTCCGCATCACGCCCCGCCGGGACGCCGCCGGTAACTGGACCTCCGGCCGCATCGAGACCAACCGCACCGATTTCCAGCCCCCGGCCGGCGGCAAACTCCGCGTCGAGTCGCGCATCCAGGTGCCGAACGTCACCGGCGCCGCCGCCAAGGGCTACTGGCCGGCGTTCTGGATGCTGGGCGCGCCCTACCGGGGCAACTACTGGAACTGGCCGACCGTCGGCGAGCTGGACATCATGGAGAACACCCAGGGCCAGAACACGGTGTTCGCGACGATGCACTGCGGCACCACCCCGGGCGGCCCCTGCAACGAGACCAGCGGGATCGGCGGTTCGACCACCTGCCAGGGCACCACCTGCCAGGCCGGGTTCCACACCTACCGGATGGAGTGGGACCGCTCGACCGGCGTCGAGGAGATCCGTTTCTACCTCGACGGCGTCAACTTCCACACGGTGCGCGCCAACCAGGTCGACGCGGCGACCTGGCGGAACGCCACGGACCACGGCTACTTCCTCATCCTCAACGTGGCGATGGGCGGCGGCTTCCCGGACGCGTTCGGCGGCGGCCCGGACGGCGGCACCCAGCCCGGTCACGCGATGGTCGTCGACTACGTCCAGGTGCTGTCGTCGTCGGGTGGCGGCACCACACCTCCGCCGACCGGCGACCGCGACGCCTACGGCACCCTCCAGGCCGAGTCCTACGACGGCCAGTCCGGCGTGAGCACCGAGACGACGTCCGACTCCGGCGGCGGCCAGAACGTCGGCTCGCTGGCCAACGGGGACTGGCTGCAGTTCAAGGGCGTCGACTTCGGCTCCACGGCGGCCCGGCAGTTCAGCGCCCGGGTGGCGAGCGGCGCGGCGAACGGCGTCAGCGGGCTGGTAGAGGTGCGGCTGGACAGCCGGAGCAACGCGCCCGTCGGGAGTTTCTCGGTGGGCAGCACCGGGGGCTGGCAGTCGTGGCGCACCGTCCCCGCGAACATCAGCCCGGTGACGGGCACGCACGACGTCTACCTGACCTTCACCAGCGGTCAGCCGGCGGACTTCGTCAACGTCAACTGGTTCACTTTCGGGCACTGAGGATTCCCGGAAAGGGGCTCTGCGCACGCGTGGAGCCCCTTTCCGCTGCCCTCAGCGCAACTCCGCGCGGAACGCCGCCGGGGTCTGGTCCGTGTGCTGGTGGAAGAACCTGGAGAAGTTCGCGGCGTCGGGGAACCCGACCGCCACGCCGACCCGGCCGATGGGCAGGTCGGTGTGGGCGAGGAGGCGTTTGGCCTCCAGGACCACGCGCTTGTCGATGAAGGACTTGGGGGTCTCGCCGGTGGCGGCCCGGACCGCGCGGACCAGGGTGCGGCGGGAGTAGCCGAGCGCGTCGGCGTAGGCGCTGACGCTGTGGTTGGTGGCGAAGTCCCTCTCCACGGCGTCCCGGAAGAGGGTGAACGTGGAGTCGGACTGCTGCCGCGGCGCCTCGGCCGAACTGGCCGCGAGGTGGGCGAGCCGCAGCAGGAACGCCGTCAGCGTGTGGCGCAGGACGGCGGTGTGCAGGCTCAGCGGCAGCGTGGCCGTGTCCTCGTACTCGCGCCGGAGCTGGCCGAGCACGGCCTGCAGACCGGCGAGTTGGGCCGCGTCGGGGCGCAACAGCGGCGGCAGGTCGTAGCGGTACAGGCCGGTCGCCTCCACCGTGGCGCGCGGCAGGAATCCGGGCTGCATGATCAGCACCGTTCCGCGGTACTCGCTGGTGTGCGAGAAGCGGTGGACCTGCCCCGGGCGGATCCACAGCAGGTCCCCGGCGGCGGCCTCGTACTCGGTGAAGTCGACCATGTGCCGAACCGGGCCCTCGCCGAACAGCAGGACGATGTGGAAGTCGATGCGGTGCACGCGCTCCAGGGGCACGTCGGAGGGCCAGCTCTCCCCCATGGGGGCGACCTGCATGCCGACGCCGCCGACGCTCAGTTCGACCGGGAAGGGGAACGTTCTGATCCCGTCGTCGCCCTGGATGCCTCTGTCTGCCATATCCGCCATGTCCGCCTCGTACCGCCCTGTTCGCGCGCCGCGCTGCCGCCCGGTGTCCCACTTTCACCACAGGCTGGCACACGGTGACCTTCCCTCGAAAAAGTCAGACTTTTAATTTTGAACACGTCAGACCAGCCACTTCGCGCCTATCGAGGACTTCTTGAAGATGAGCACGCAGACAGCGGACCGCTTCGAATGGACCGAACTCGACCGGCGTGCCGTCGACACCGCCCGCCTTCTGGCAGCGGATGCCGTCCAGCGCGTCGGCAACGGCCATCCCGGCACCGCGATGAGCCTGGCGCCGGCCGCCTACACCATCTTTCAGAAGGTGATGCGGCACGACCCGGCCGATCCCGAGTGGGCCGGCCGTGACCGTTTCGTCCTGTCCCCCGGCCACACCTCGCTGACGCTCTACACCCAGCTGTACCTGGCGGGCTACGAGCTGGAGCTGGACGACCTGAAGGCGTTCCGCACGCACGGCTCCAAGACGCCCGGCCACCCCGAGTACGGGCACACCGCGGGTGTGGAGACCACCACCGGCCCGCTCGGCCAGGGTGTCGCGAACGCCGTCGGCATGGCGATGGCGGCCCGCTACGAGCGGGGCCTGTTCGACCCGGACGCGCCCGAGGGCGAGTCGCCCTTCGACCACACGATCTGGGCGATCGTCTCCGACGGCGACCTCCAGGAGGGTGTCTCCGCCGAGGCCTCCTCGCTCGCCGGCCACCAGAAGCTCGGCAACCTGGTCTTCCTCTACGACGACAACCACATCTCCATCGAGGGCGACACCGCGACCGCGTTCTCCGAGGACGTGCTGAAGCGGTACGAGGCCTACGGCTGGCACGTACAGCGGATCGCGCCGCGGGAGGACGGCGACGTCGACGTGCACGAGCTGTACGCGGCACTGCGGGCGGCCCGCGCCGAGACCGGGCGGCCCTCGATCATCGCGATGCGCACGATCATCGCCTGGCCCGCCCCGAACGCGCGGGACACCGAGGCCTCCCACGGTTCGGCGCTCGGCGAGGACGAGGTCGCCGCCACCAAGCGCCTCCTCGGCTTCGACCCCGAGAAGACCTTCGAGGTCGCGGACGAGGTGCTGGCCCACACCCGCAGGGCCCTGGACCGGGGCGCCGAGGCGCACGCCGCCTGGGACAAGCGGATCGCTGCCTGGCGCGGCGACAACCCGGAGCGCGCCGCCACGTACGACCGCGTCAGCAAGGGCGATCTGCCCGAGGGCTGGGAGGACGCCCTGCCGGTGTTCGAGCCGGGCCAGGCGGTCGCCACGCGTGCCGCGTCCGGCAAGGTGCTGCAGGCGCTCGGCCCGGTCCTGCCCGAGCTGTGGGGCGGCTCGGCCGACCTGGCCGGCTCGAACAACACCACGATCGACAAGGCATCGTCCTTCCTGCCGCGGGGCAACCCGCTGCCGGAGGCCGACCCCTACGGCCGAACCGTCCACTTCGGCATCCGCGAGTTCTCGATGGCCGCGGAGATGAACGGCATCGCGCTGCACGGCGACACGCGCGTCTACGGCGGCACCTTCCTGGTGTTCTCCGACTACATGCGCAACGCGGTGCGGATGTCGGCCCTGATGCAGCTGCCGGTGACGTACGTGTGGACGCACGACTCCATCGGCCTGGGCGAGGACGGCCCGACCCACCAGCCGGTGGAGCACCTGGCCGCGCTGCGGGCGATCCCGGGTCTGAACGTGGTCCGGCCGGCCGACGCCAACGAGACCGCGACCGTATGGGCCGAGATCCTGCGGCGGCACACCACCGCCCCGGCCCCGCACGGCCTGGCGCTCACCCGCCAGGGCGTGCCGACGTACGAGCCGAACCCGGACGCGGCACGCGGCGGTTACGTGATGGCCGAGGCGGAAGGCGGCGAGCCGCAGGTGATCCTGATCGCCACCGGCTCCGAGGTGCACGTCGCCGTCGAGGCTCGTGAGCACCTCCAGGCGGCGGGCGTGCCCACGCGGGTCGTGTCCATGCCGTCCGTGGAGTGGTTCGAGGAGCAGCCCCGCGCGTACCGCGACAGCGTGCTTGCGCCTTCGGTGAAGGCCCGTGTCGCGGTGGAGGCCGGGATCGGCCTGACCTGGTACCGGTTCGTGGGGGACGCGGGACGCATCGTCTCCCTGGAGCACTTCGGCGCCTCCGCCGACGCCAAGACCCTGTTCGCCGAGTACGGCTTCACCCCCGAGAACGTCGTCGCGGCGGCCCGGGAGTCCCTCGCCGCCGCCCGCGGTTGATCCGACCGCCCGAAGGAAGATGATCACTGTGACCGAAGCGACCGCGAGCGCGGGAGCACTCGAGCGCCTGTCCGACGAGGGCGTGTCGATCTGGCTGGACGACCTGTCTCGTCGGCGGATCGAGTCCGGCGGCCTGGCCGGACTAGTGTCGACGAGGAACGTCGTCGGCGTCACCACCAACCCGTCCATCTTCCAGGCCGCCATCGGCTCCGGCGAAGGCTACGCGGAGCAGCTCGCCGACCTGGCGGTGCGGGGTGTGACCGTCGACGAGGCCGTCCGGATGATGACGACCACCGATGTCCGGGCCGCCGCCGATGTCCTGCGGCCGGTGTACGAGGCCAGTGGCGGCCGGGACGGCCGGGTCTCCATCGAGGTCGACCCGCGGCTTGCCCACAACACGGCGGCGACCGTCGCCGAGGCCCGGCAGCTGGCCTGGCTGGTGGACCGTCCCAACGTGATGATCAAGATCCCGGCGACGAAGGCCGGTCTGCCGGCGATCACCGATGTCATCGGAGCGGGTATCAGTGTCAATGTGACGCTGATCTTCTCCCTGGAGCGCTACCGCGAGGTGATGGACGCCTACCTCGCCGGCCTGGAGCGGGCGCGGGCGGCCGGTGTCGACCTGTCGGCGATTCACTCGGTCGCGTCCTTCTTCGTCTCCCGCGTCGACAGCGAGATCGACAAGCGGCTGACGCTGCTGGGCACGGACGAGGCGCTCGCCCTGAAGGGCCGGGCCGCCGTGGCCAACGCGCGGCTCGCCTACGAGGCGTACGAAGAGGTCTTCGGCGGGGAGCGCTGGCAGCCACTGGAACGCGCCGGCGCGAACCGGCAGCGCCCCCTTTGGGCCTCCACCGGTGTGAAGGACCCCGCTTACAAGGACACCCTGTACGTGGAAGAGCTGGTCGCCCCCGGCACGGTCAACACCATGCCGGAGGCCACGCTGAACGCCGTCGCCGAGCACGGCGACATCCGGGGCGACACGGTCACCGGCGGTTACGACCGGGCCCGCGCGGACCTGGCGGCCGTCGAACGGCTCGGCATCGCATACGACGAGGTGGTGCGGCAACTGGAACTCGAGGGAGTGGCCAAGTTCGAGGTGGCCTGGCAGGGCCTGCTGAACGCGGTCACCAAGTCCTTGAACAGCGAGGGAGTTGACGCGGAATGAGCGAGGGCATCCCCCAGACGGCCGAGCAGGAGACCAAGGGGACCAAGGAGGACAAGGAGGCCCGGGCGGCCCAGGAGGCTGCCGGGGTCGAGCAGACCGGGGTGAGCGGCACGCACGAGGCCGCCCCGCGCACGGACCACGCCGACACCGACGTCGCCAACCCGCTGCGCGACGCGCGTGACCGCCGCCTGCCCAGGATCGCCGGCCCCTCCGGGCTCGTCATCTTCGGCGTCACCGGTGACCTGTCCCGCAAGAAGCTGATGCCGGCCGTGTACGACCTGGCCAACCGCGGCCTGCTGCCGCCGGGCTTCTCCCTGGTGGGCTTCGCCCGCCGGGACTGGGAGGACCAGGACTTCGCGCAGGTGGTGCACGACGCGGTCCGCGAGCACGCGCGGACCCCGTTCCGCGAGGAGGTATGGCAGCAGCTCGCAGAGGGCATGCGGTTCATCCCGGGCGACTTCGACGACGACACGGCGTTCAAGCAGCTGCGCTCCGCCGTCGAGGAGCTGGACGCCTCCCGGGGCACCAGCGGCAACTACGCCTTCTACCTCTCGGTGCCGCCGAAGTTCTTCCCGAAGGTCGTCCAGCAGCTGAAGAAGCACAAGCTGGCCGACGCTCCCGAGGGTTCCTGGCGCCGCGCGGTCATCGAGAAGCCGTTCGGGCACGACCTCGACAGCGCCTGCGAGCTGAACGCGATCGTGCACGACGTGTTCGACCCGGAGCAGGTCTTCCGTATCGACCACTATCTCGGCAAGGAGACCGTCCAGAACATCCTGGCGCTGCGCTTCGCCAACCAGATGTTCGAGCCGATCTGGAACCGGTCGTACGTCGACCATGTGCAGATCACCATGGCCGAGGACATCGGCATCGGCGGCCGGGCCGGCTACTACGACGGCATCGGCGCCGCCCGGGACGTCATCCAGAACCACCTGCTCCAGCTGATGGCGCTCACCGCGATGGAGGAACCGGCCGCCTTCGACGCGGCCTCGCTGCTCACCGAGAAGCTGAAGGTCCTCAAGGCCGTACGGCTGCCGCAGGACCTGGGGCAGGGCACCGTGCGCGGGCAGTACGCGGCGGCCTGGCAGGGCGGCAGCAAGGTGCGCGGCTACCTGGAGGAGGACGGCATCGACCCGGCCTCCACGACCGACACCTACGCCGCGATCCGGCTCCAGGTGGACAACCGCCGCTGGGCCGGCGTCCCGTTCTACCTGCGCACCGGCAAGCGGCTCGGCCGCCGGGTGACGGAGATCGCGGTCGTCTTCCAGCGGGCACCGCACTCCCCCTTCGACTCCACCGCGACCGAGGAGCTGGGCTCCAACGCCATCGTCATCCGCGTCCAGCCGGACGAGGGCATGACGGTCCGCTTCGGCTCCAAGGTGCCGGGCACGTCGATGGAGATCCGGGACGTGACGATGGACTTCGCCTACGGCGAGTCGTTCACCGAATCGAGCCCCGAGGCGTACGAACGGCTGATCCTGGACGTCCTCCTGGGCGACGCCAACCTGTTCCCCCGTCACCAGGAAGTGGAAGAGTCCTGGAAGATCCTCGACCCGATCGAGCAGTACTGGGCCACGCACGGCCGGCCCGCGCAGTACGCCTCGGGCAGCTGGGGACCCGAGGAAGCCGACGAGATGCTCGCACGAGACGGACGGAGCTGGCGCAGGCCATGAAGATCGACCTGACCGACACCACGGCAAGCAAGATCAACAAGGCGCTGGTGCAGGGTCGCCGCGCCATCGGCACGCCGGCCGTGGGCATGGTCCTGACGATGGTGATCGTCACGGACGAGGAGAACGCCTACGACGCGATCAAGGCGGCCGAGGAGGCCTCGCACGAGCACCCCTCGCGCACCCTGGTCGTCATCAAGCGCCACGCCCGTACCCCGCGCGACCGCCAGTCCTCCCGGCTGGACGCCGAGGTCCGGGTGGGCGCCGACGCGGGCACCGGCGAAACGGTGATCCTGCGGACCTACGGCGAGGTGTCCGAACACGCCGACTCGGTCGTCCTGCCGCTGCTGCTGCCGGACGCGCCGGTGGTGGTGTGGTGGCCGATGGACGCCCCGGAGGTGCCCTCGAAGGACCCGCTCGGCGCTCTTGCGCAGCGGCGGATCACCGACCTGTACGCCGTCGCGAACCCCCTGGAGGCGCTGGAGAGCAGGGTCCGCTCCTACGCTCCCGGAGACACCGACCTCGCCTGGACCCGGCTGACGCCCTGGCGTTCGATGCTGGCCGCGGCGCTGGACCAGGCCCGGGCGAAGGTGAACTCGGCGGCCGTGGAGGCCGAGGCCGAGAACCCGGCCGCCGAGCTGCTGGCCCGCTGGCTGGAGGCCCGGCTGCACGTGCGGGTCGACCGCGTGGTCACCGCCGGGCCGGTCGTCACCGCCGTACGCCTGGGCACGGAGAACGGCGAGATCGTCATCGACCGCCCCGAAGGCCCCCTGGCCACGCTGACCCTGCCCGGCCAGCCCTCCCGGACCCTCGCGCTGAAGGTCCGTGCCACCTCCGAACTCATCGCCGAGGAGCTGCGGCGCCTCGACGCGGACGAGATGTACGCCATCGCCCTGAACGGCGAGGCAACCGAGGAGACCCCTGCCCATGTCTGACTCCCTCTCCGGTACCCCCCGGCTCACCCGGCGGCCCGAGTGGACCGCCCTGGCGGACCACCGCGCGGACGCCCTGCCGCAGCCGAACCTGCGCGAGTTGTTCGCGGCGGACCCGGGGCGTGCCGAACGCTACGTCGTGCACGTCGGCGACCTGCGCATCGACTACTCCAAGCACCTGGTCACCGACGAGACGCTGGCCCTGCTCCAGGAGCTGGCCGCCGCCACCGACGTGTTCGGGCTGCGGGACGCCATGTTCCGCGGCGAGAAGATCAACGTCACCGAGGACCGGGCCGTGCTGCACACCGCGCTGCGCGCCCCCCGGGACGCGGTGATCGAGGTCGACGGCGAGAACGTCGTCCCCGGCGTGCACGCCGTGCTCGACAAGATGGCCGGCTTCGCCGACCGGGTGCGGTCGGGCGAGTGGACCGGCCACACGGGTAAGCGGATCCGGAACGTCGTCAACATCGGCATCGGCGGCTCCGACCTCGGCCCGGCGATGGCCTACGAGGCGCTGCGGCCCTTCACCGACCGGGAGCTGACGTTCCGCTTCGTGTCGAACGTGGACGGCTCCGACCTGCACGAGGCCACCCGCGACCTGGACCCGGCGGAGACGCTGTTCATCGTCGCGTCCAAGACCTTCACCACGATCGAGACCATCACCAACGCGACCTCGGCGCGCTCCTGGCTGCTGAACGGCCTGGGGGGCGACGACAAGGCGGTGGCCAAGCACTTCGTCGCCCTGTCGACGAACGCCGAGAAGGTGGCGGACTTCGGCATCGACGTCGACAACATGTTCGAGTTCTGGGACTGGGTCGGCGGCCGCTACTCCTACGACTCCGCGATCGGCCTGTCCCTGATGATCGCGATCGGGCCGGACCGCTTCCGGGAGATGCTCGACGGCTTCCGCATCGTCGACGAGCACTTCCGCAACGCCCCCGCCGAGGCCAACGCCCCCCTGATCATGGGCCTGCTCGGCATCTGGTACGGCAACTTCCACGACGCCCAGTCACACGCCGTCCTGCCCTACAGCCACTATCTGTCGAAGTTCACCGCCTACCTCCAGCAGCTCGACATGGAGTCCAACGGCAAGTCGGTGGACCGTGACGGGAACCCCGTGCAGTGGCAGACCGGGCCGGTGGTGTGGGGCACGCCGGGCACCAACGGGCAGCACGCCTACTACCAGTTGATCCACCAGGGCACCAAGCTCATCCCGGCCGACCTGATCGGCTTCGCCCGGCCCGTCGCCGAACTGAGCGACGCGCTCAAGGCGCAGCACGACCTGCTGATGGCCAACCTGTTCGCGCAGGGGCAGGCGCTCGCCTTCGGCAAGACCGCCGAGGAGGTGCGCGCGGAGGGCGTGCCCGAGGAGCAGGTGCCGCACCGCACGTTCCAGGGCAACCACCCGACCACGACGATCCTGGCCACCGAACTGACCCCGTCGGTCCTCGGCCAACTGGTCGCCCTCTACGAGCACAAGGTGTTCGTGCAGGGCGCGGTGTGGAACATCGACTCCTTCGACCAGTGGGGCGTCGAACTCGGCAAGGTACTCGCCAAGCGCGTCGAGCCCGCCCTGACCGAGACGTTTTCATCAGCCGCTGAGGCGGCGGGGTCCGTCCCCGGTCTCGACTCGTCCACGGCCGCCCTGGTGGCCGCCTACCGCAATCTTCGGGAAGTGAACTGACATGCAGATCGGTCTTGTGGGTCTCGGCAAAATGGGCGGCAACATGCGCGAGCGCCTGCGCAACGCCGGCCACACCGTCGTCGGCTACGACACCGACCCGGAAAAGTCGGACGTGGCGAGCCTCGCCGACCTCGTCAACCAGCTGGAGGCGCCGCGCACGGTCTGGGTCATGGTCCCGGCCGGCGACCCCACCCAGCACGTCATCGACCGTCTGGCAGACCTCCTCAAGCCGTACGACACGGTGGTCGACGGCGGCAACTCCCGCTGGACGGACGACGAGAAGCACGCCGAGGAGCTGAGCAAGCGCGGCATCGGCTTCGTCGACGCGGGCGTCTCGGGCGGCGTGTGGGGCCTGAAGAACGGCTACGCCCTGATGGTCGGCGGCGAGAAGGAGTACGTCGACCGGCTCCGGCCGATCTTCGAGGCGCTCAAGCCGGAGGGCCCGTACGGCTTCGTCCACGCGGGCCGGGTGGGCGCCGGGCACTTCGCCAAGATGGTCCACAACGGCATCGAGTACGCCATGATGCAGGCCTACGCCGAGGGCTGGGAGCTGCTGGAAGCCGTGGACTCGGTGGACAACGTCCGCGAGGTGTTCCGCTCCTGGCAGGACGGCACCGTCATCCGCTCCTGGCTGCTGGACCTCGCGGTCAACGCGCTCGACGAGGACGAGCACCTGGAGACGCTCCGGGGCTACGCCCAGGACTCCGGCGAGGGACGCTGGACCGTGGAGGCCGCGATCGACAACTCCGTGCCGCTGCCCGCGATCACCGCCTCCCTGTACTCCCGGTTCGCCTCCCGTCAGGACGACTCGCCGCAGATGAAGATGATCGCGGCGCTGCGCAACCAGTTCGGCGGGCACGCCGTCGAGTCCGCGAAGAAGGCGTAGGGCGTGGGCGATCTGCTGCTGGTCCGGCACGGCGAGACGGAGTGGAGCCGGAGCGGACAGCACACCAGCTTCACCGACCTGCCCCTCACCCGGCACGGTGAGGAACAGGCCAAGTCGCTGGCCCCGCTCCTGGCGGGCCGCACCTTCGCCCTTGTCCTCACCAGCCCGCTCGGCCGCGCGGTGCGCACCGCCGAACTCGCGGGACTGACGGGGGCCGTGCGGGACGCGGACCTGCACGAGTGGTACTACGGCACCTACGAGGGCGTCACCACCGAGGAGATACACCGCACCCGTCCCGACTGGGACCTGTGGACCGACGGGGGCCCGCCCGGCCCCGACGGCAAGCCGGGCGAGTCCCCCGAAGAAGTCGGCGAGCGCGCCGACCGGGTGCTGTCCCGGGTGGCGAAAGCGCTGCCCGAGGGGGATGTGATGCTGGTGGCGCACGGCCACTTCCTCCGCGTCCTGACGGCCCGCCGGCTCGGTCTGTCCCCGGCTGAGGGGCGGCTGTTCCGCCTGGAGACGGGCACGGTCTGCCGGCTGTCCACCGAGCACGGCCGGCCCGTCATCGCGGAGTGGAACACCAGGGCGTGACCCGCCCCGGCCGCAGGCGAGCCCACCGCCTGCGGCCGGGGCGTCGCAGTCCCCGTGGACGCTCATCGGGCCGGCACCTCGCCGCAGCGGCCGTCACCGGCGTCACTCGGACCGCAGCCGCCGGTGAGCGCGCTGACGGGGAGGGCGGTCCGGACGCCGCCGTCCGGCGTGTACGCCCCAGTAGGTCAGCTGCATCGCCGAGCGTGGAGCTCGGGAAGAACCCCGGGCGGAGGGGCTCCTGCTCTTAGAATCACCGGCATCAGCCCCTCCGCCCGAAGGAACCTGATGACCAGCGTCGAACCGGCACGTCCCGGCGGCCGCGTCCGGGACGCCGCCCGCACCCGGGCCGAGATCCTCGACGTCGCCACGCGGGAGTTCGCCCGGGCCGGCTACGACGGGGCACGGGTGGACGAGATCGCCGCCCGCACCCGCACCACGAAGCGGATGATCTACTACTACTTCGGCGGCAAGGAGCGGTTGTTCACCGCCGTGCTGGAGCGGGCGTACGGCGTGATCCGGGAGGCCGAGCAGCAGCTCGACGTCGAGCACCTCGACCCGGTGGCGGCCATCCGGCGCCTGGCCGAGGTGACCTTCGACCACCACGAGCAGCACCCGGACTTCATCCGCCTGGTCAGCATCGAGAACATCCACGAGGCGCAGCACATCGCCGCCTCCGACAAGCTCGGGAGGATCGGCTCACCCGCCCTGGAGGTGATCCGCCGGATCCTGGCGTCGGGCCGAGAGTCGGGCCTGTTCACGGCCGACGTCGACGCCGTCGACCTGCACGCCATGATCTCGTCCTTCTGCTTCTTCCGGGTCTCCAACCGGCACACGTTCAACGCGCTGTTCGGCCGCGACCTGCTCGACCGGGCGCAGCGCGCGCACTACCGCACCCTGCTGGGCGACATGGTGATCGCGTACCTGACGGCGGAGCGCACGGCGGACTGAAGCCCGCGGCGAGGCCCGGAGAAGGTGACGGCCCGGAAGGGCACGACCTGGAAGGAGGGTTGGCCGGCCGTCACGCCGTGGCCTCGGCACTCGCCCGCCTCCGTCGCGTACGGGGTTTTCCGCGTGCGGATCCGAAGAGCCCTCGATCGCATCCGGTGTCACCATTCGTCTCCGGGCCACAGGCCCACCTCGGTCGGTACGCCGTCCACCTCGGCCGTCGGGGCCCGGTGGGGAAAGCCCCGGAGGGCGACGCGCAGCCGCGGGCGGCCGGGGCCCTCCGTGCGGAGGGTCAGGCGGTCGTCGCCGGACAGGCGGGCGGTGATGACGGTCCGGTGGCCGTCCTCGTCGCGCAGGACAGCCCGGGCCGTACGGGAGGGCTCGGCCTGGGGGCGGACCCAGACGGCGGTCACCTCCGGGAACGGGGCGCTGCCCGCGCGGTCGGCCGGAGCGGTGGTCAGCAACAGGCTTCCGGCCCGTAGCCAGAGCGGGGCGGTCGCGAGCGGGAGCGCCACCCGATGCCAGGCGGGACCGGTGAACGATTCGCCGGCCGGTGCGTTGCCCGGCTCGCCGCCCTTTCTCCCGCCCGGTTCGCCTCCCCGCCCCGCGTGCCGCTCTCCGGTCGGCTTTCCGGGCTGTTCGCCACCCGCGTACGGCAGCCACTCACCGGGCGGGAACCACACCTGCCGTCGTCCGCCCGGCGCGTACAGCGGGGCGACCAGCAGGTCGGGGCCCAGCAGGTACTGGAGGTCGGCGGCATGGGCGTCGGGGCGGTCCGGATGGTCCAGGGCCATGGGGCGGGCCAGCGGCTCGCCGGTGCGTACGGACTCCACCGCGGCCGCGTGGAGGTGGGGCAGCAGACTCATCCGCAGGCGGGCCGCGTGCAGCACTGCCGCGTACGCCTCCTCGCCGAAGTCCCAGGGCAGTCGGGAGGTCATGCCGTGGAAGCGGCTGAGCGGTGACAGCAGACCGAACTGGGCCCAGCGCACGAAGAGTTCGGCGTCCGGTGTGCCGTGGAAGCCGCCGATGTCGTGGCTCCAGAAGGGGTGGCCGGAGAGGGAGAGGGAGAGGCCGGCACGGAGGGTGGCGGCGAGGTCCGGCCAGTCGGCGTTGGGGTCGCCGGTCCACTTGGCGCCGTGGCGCTGGCCGCCGGTCCAGGTGGAGCGGCCCCAGGTCAGGCCGTGGCCCGCGGTGGCCTCTCGGGTGACCTCGGCGACCAGGTCGTTGTAGAGGAGCGGGTAGAGGTTGTGCAGGCGGTCGCCGGTCATGCCGTTGTGGGCGACGGCGTCGGCAGGGACCGCCTCGCCGAAGTCGGTCTTGAGGACGCACGCCCCGCCGGCCATGGCCTGGCGGATGCGGTCCCGGAACCAGGCGACCGCACCGGGATGGGTGAGGTCCAGCAGGGCCGTGTCCGGATGCGCCCCGCCCCAGACCTGCCCGACCCATGTTGAGCCGGAGGCGGTGCGCAGGAACCAGCCGTTGCGGTTCGCCTCCGCGTAGTGGGCACTGTCCACGCCGATGTGCGGGTTCATCCAGAGTGAGACGTGGAAGCCCTCCCCGGCCAGCGCCTCCACCAGCCCCCGGGGGTCGGGGAACGCCCCGGTGTCCCAGCTCATGTCGGACCAGGAGCCGTGCGGCTGCCAGTACGTGTCGATGTGCAGGACGTCGCAGGGGAAGCGGAGTTCGCGGATGCGGCGGGCGCGGGCGCGGACGTCGGCCGCGCTGTCCTGGCGGAAGCCGCCGGAGATCCAGGGTCCGAAGGCCCATCTGGGGGGCAGCAGGGCGGGGGCGGTCAGGTCGCGGTAGGCGGCCAGGCATTCGGCGGGGGTGCCGCTGATCAGGCAGTAGTCGAGCACCTCGTCGGGGACGGTCATGGACCAGGCGCCGGTGTTGCTGTGCGCGAGGTCGAAGGTCGCCGCGGTCGTGGTGTCGACCAGGACGGCATAGCCCCGGCTGGAGAGCAGGAACGGGACCGCTTTGTAGGAGCGGGTGCCGGTGGAGCCGAGGGCGTCCTGGACCCAGCAGTCGACCCGCTGGCCGCGCAGGTCCGGGCCGGTGAAGCGTTCACCGAGGCCGTAGAAGTGCTCGTCGGGTTCGGCGGTCCAGCTGTCGTGGTGGGCGAGGCCGCCGCCCGTGAGTTCGGTGACACCGAGCGGAAGCACGGTCAGGCGGCCGTTGGGGTCCCGTACGTCGGTGACCTGGCGCAGCGACCGGCCGTGGCGGTCGGTCAGTTCCATCGCGAACGGGGACAGGCGCACCGCCACGCTCAGGACGTCGAGCTGCAGGGTCACCGCGTTCGAGGACTGTTCGATAGTGCAGCGGCCGTCGTGCGGTGCGCTGAGGAGGGATGCCCGCGGCGCGGTCGGTACGTCGTCCATGCGCAGGGTGACGCGTACGGCCGTGCCCGTCGCGGGCCGCAGCCGGAGCGTGCCGGTGCGTCCGGCGGCGGTGCGTACGTCCAGGGTCGCGCCGTCGGCGCCCGCGCGGGCGACGGCGGCGCTGACGACCGGGTCGAGCGCGCCCGGCCCGGCGGGGGCCAGGGGCGGCGGCGGGGAGACGTACGCCGTGTGGTCACGGGGATGCAGTGAGGACATGGCTTTCCCGGTCGTGAGGTCGAGTGGGCGGGCGCATCGTCAGCCCCTGACGCTGCCGACGGCGAGGCCGCCGACGATGAAGCGCTGGAAGAGCGCGAAGACGCAGACCACCGGAATGCTGATGAGGGTGGCGGTCGCCATCAGGGCTCCCCACGCCGTGCCGTGCCGGCCCACGAAGGCGTTGAGCAGGACGGTGACGGGCTGGACGCCGGGCTCCTCGGCGAGCGTGAGCCCGAAGAGGAACTCGCCCCAGCCGAGGAGGAAGGCCAGCCCGGCCGCGGCGACCAGTCCCGGCACGGTGAGCGGCAGGACGACGCGCAGCAGTACGCCGGGCAGGCCGCAGCCGTCGACGAGTGCGGCCTCCTCCAGTTCGGCGGAGACTCCGCGCAGCACCGGGCGCAGCACGATCACGGTGAAGGGGAGGGTGAGCGTGGTGTCGGCGGCGATCAGGCCCACGTACGTGTCGTCGAGACCGGCCCGGCGTTCGAGGATGAACAACGGCGCGGCCAGCACGATCGCGGGCGGCAGCTGGGCGACGAGCAGGGCGAGCACCATGCTGCCCGAGCCCCGCATCCGTACCCGGGCGAGGGCGTAGGCGAGCGGGACGCCCAGGAGCATGGTCAGCGCCACCACGCCGGTGGAGATCACCAGGCTGTTGAACAGGGCCCGGGTCAGGCCCTCGTAGCCCAGTGCCGTCGAGTAGTTCTCGCCGGTGACCGGGGAGGGGAACCACTGCGGGGTCGGTGCCAGGATCCGGTCCGGCGGCGTGAGGCTGGTCTTGGCCATCCAGTACACCGGCAGCAGGAAGGCCGCGGTGATCACGACGGCGGTCGCGGTGAGCAACCAGGGGTGGCGGGGCGGTTTCACGCGGCACCCCCTGTCGTTTCCTCGCGCCGCAGCCGTCGTACGTAGAAGGCGCCCGCGAGCAGTGGCACGACGAGCAGCAGCAGGCCGGCGGCTGCCCCCTGCCCGAACCGGAAGAACCTGAAGAAGACCTCGTAGACGTAGAGGGAGAGCACGCGGGTGGAGTCGACAGGGCCGCCGCCCGTCATCACGAAGACGGTGTCGAAGACCTTGAAGGTGTAGATGAGGCCGAGCAGCAGCACGGTGACGGAGACCGGCCGCATCAGCGGGAGGGTGATCCGGTGAAAGCGCTGCCAGGGGCCCGCGCCGTCGATGGCCGCGGCCTCGTACAGCTGGGGGTCGATGGTGTGCAGGCCCACCAGGAGAAGCAGCATGTTGAAGGGCACGCCGACCCAGATGTTGGCGAAGACGACTCCGGCGAGTGAGGTGGACGGGTCGGTGAGCCAGTCGTGGGAGAGGACGCCCAGGCCCACCGCCTCCAGCAGGGCGTTGTAGGCGCCGGACTCCGCGTCGAGGAGCCAGCGGAAGAGGGTGCCGCTGACCACCGGGGGGAGCAGCCAGGCCACGAGGAGGAGGGAGCGCAGGAGGCCGCCCAGCGGGAACGGTCGGGCGAAGAGCAGGGCCAGGGCGAAGCCGATGGTGAACTGGAACACCAGCGATCCCAGGGTGAAGACCACCGAGAGACGTACGGAGTGCCAGAAGGCCGGATCGTCGAGCACGGCCCGGTAGTTGTCGATGCCGTTGAACTGCCAGCTCCCGCCGAGCAGTTCCCTCAACCGCACGTCGTGGACGGACGTCCGGACGTTGTAGAACAGCGGGTAGGCCAGGAAGAGGGCGAGGAAGGCCATCCCCGGAAGGCAGAACAGGTAGCCCGCGCGTCGGCGGCGGGAGGACGGCGGCCTGCTCCGGTGTGGCCTCACCGGCCGGACAGTGCTTTGTCGATCTTGGCGGCCGCGGTCCTCGCCGCCGCGGACGGGGACGCGGAACCGGTCAGCACGGCCTGCTCGGCCTCCGCGATGGCCTGTGAGGCATCGGCGTAGCCACGTCCGTACTGCCGTGGGCGGGCGAGGGGGAGCTGGCTGAGGAAGAGCCGCAGCGCCGGGTCGGACGCCCAGGCGCCCCGGTCGGCGAGGTCCTCGCGCGCGGGCAGGTTGCCGAACGACACCAGGTACGGCACCAGCACCGACGGGCGCTGGGTGTACTCCAGGACCTCCCACGCCTTGTCCAGGTTCTCGCCCTGCGCCATCAGGACCCAGTTCTCCCCACCCAGGCAGGTGGCGGCTTCCCGGTCGCGGGGCAGGGCGACGACGCCCCAGTCGAAGTCCGCCTGCTTCAGGGTGGGGATCTGCCAGGGCCCGTTGATCTGCAGGGCGGCGCGCTGGTTCATGAACCGTGTGTTGACGTCCTGCTGGGTCCAGCCCACGCAACTCTCCGACAGCGAACCCTTGGCGACCATGTCGTCGAGGAAGGACAGCGCCGTCGCGCCGTCGGTGGCGAAGGTGTCCAGGTCGCCGCCCGCCTGCCACAGGAACGGCAGGAACTGGAAGACGCCCTCCTCGGACTTGATCGCGCTCAGAGCCAGGCCGAACCGGTCCCCACTGGTCAGCCGCTCGGCCGCGGAGGCCAGTTCGTCCCAGGTGGTGGGGGGTTCCACTCCGGCGGTCTCGAGCATCCGGGTGTTGTAGTAGAGGGCGAGGCAGTTGCTGTTGTTGGGGATCCCCAGGACCTTCCCGCCGATCCGGCAACTGCCCCAGGGACCTTTGTAGTACTGGTCGGCCTGGCCCCACGCCTCGACCCTGCCGGTGAGGTCGGCCAGCAGATCGCTGCCCCCCAGGGTGTTCATGGCGACGTTGTCCACGATGGCGATGTCGGGCCCCTCGCCCGAGATCGCGCCCAGGGTGATCTGCCGGTCGAGCTCCGCGAACGGGAAGGTCCGCCGCTGGATCCGGACGTTCGGGACGCCGGCCTCGACATCCCTGATGAGACGGTTCATCCCGGGCTGGAAGTTGTCCAGGGTGAAGTAGTCCCACCAGGTGAGGGTGACCGTTTCCGACTCATCGGAGCCGCAGGAGGCCAGCGCCCCGCCAAGGCCGAGGGCGGCCGCTCCCGCGCCCGCGGCGCGCATGAGGCCGCGGCGGTCGACCGTGTAGGACATGGGCTGCTCCCAGAGGATCGTGATCAGGGGTCCAAGAAGGGACGTATCAGAAATCCTGGTAAAAATCCGGAAACTCCGGCTCGGGTTCCGAGCCGGGCACCGGTCGGCAGCGGCCTGTGCTGGCGCGCAGGGTGATCAGGGGTTTCATCAGGACGTGCCGGGGATTCGCGCCGGGTGAGCGCAGCCGCTCCACCATCAGGTCGACGGCCACCCGGCTCATTTCCTTGGCGGGTATGTCGGCGGCGGTCAGCGGCGGGCTCACCTGCTCGGCCCAGGGGCTGGCCGCCACACCGACGACCGAGAAGTCGCGCGGCACGCTGCGGCCGTGCCGGGTCAGCCCTCGGTAGAGGCCTTCCAGGGCCGCCTCGTTCTGGGTGACCAGGGAGGTGGTCGCCGGATCGTCCCGCAGGATCCGCTCCACGACCTCCTGCCCCGAGACGATGTCGTCGTCGCAGAGATACGCACGGGGGGTGAGCCCCAGTTTCGTCATCGCCTCGGTGTAGCCCTCGTCGCCGAGCCGCGCGAACCCGTAGCCGCTGGCGAAGAGCCGCTCCGACCGGTTGACGAAGGCGATCCTTCGGTGGCCCAGGTCGGCGAGGTGCTGGACGCAGGCACTCGCCAGGCCCGCGAAGTCCAGATCCACCCAGCCGGCCACGTCAGCCCGGGGGTTGCGGCCGATGGCGACGAACGGGAAGCCGGCCTCGGCGAGACGGCCGACCCGGTCGTCGTCCCGGCGGACCTCCATGACGATCGCGCCGTCGACGCGTGGCACGCCCGCACACGGCCGCTCCCCTTCTTCCCGCCCCCCGCCGCCCGTCCGCCGCCCCTCACCCACCATCCGCCGGAAAGAAGGGTCGTCGTCCGTGTCCGCCGGGGAGAGCAACAGGTCGTAGCCGTAGCCGGCGGCGGCCTCGGCCACCCCGCCGATGAAGGCGAGTTGCATCGTCGTGTAGACGCGATTCCGGTCAGCCGGCGGGTAGAGCAGCCCCAGCGTGTGGGTCCGGCCACCGGTGTCCGCGGGCCTCTGCGGCGTCGGAACGCCCGGGTGTTCTGCCATGGTCAGCTGGCCGGGAGGGGTTGTTCGGCCCAGATGGTCTTGCCCATGGTGGTCTGGCGGGTGCCCCAGCCCTGGGTGAGCTGGGCGACCATGTGCAGCCCCCGCCCGCCCTCGTCGTAGGTGCGGGCACGGCGCAGGTGCGGGGCGGTGCTGCTGCCGTCGGACACCTCGCAGATCAGGGTCCGGTCCCGGATCAGCCGCAGTCCGATCGGTACGTCCCCGTAGCGGATGGCGTTGGTGACGAGCTCGCTCACCACCAGCTCGGTGACGAACGCCGCGTCCTCCAGCCCCCAGGCCGCGAGCTGACGGCTGGTCTGGGCTCGGGCGTCGGCCACGATCGCCGGATCGGCGGGCAGGGCCCAGGCGGCGACCTGGTCGGCGTGCAGGGCTCGGGTGCGCGCCAGGAGGAGGGCCACGTCGTCGGGCGGGCTGTCGGGCAACAGGGCCTTGAGGATGGCGTCGCAGGTGACCTCCAGCGAGGGAACGGGGTGGGCCAGGGCGTCGCACAGCCGGTCGAGGCCGAGGCTGACGTCTCGATCGCGTGCCTCGATCAGGCCGTCCGTGTAGAAGGCCAGCAGACTGCCCTCGGGCAGTTCCAGCTCGGTGGACTCGAAGGGCAGACCGCCGACTCCCAGCAGCGGACCGGGGGTCAGCTGGACCACGCTGACCGTGCCGTCGGGGAGCAGGACGGCGGGCGGCAGGTGGCCGGCACTGGCGAGGGTCCAGACGCGGGAGACCGGGTCGTAGACGGCGTAGAGGCAGGTCGCCCCGATCTCGCCCGTGGTGTCCCGCAGGCCCGTCTCGGCCCCGGCGTCGTCCGACGTGAGGTGGATGACCAGGTCGTCGAGGTGGGTGAGGAGCTCGTCGGGCGGCAGATCCACGTCGGCGAGGGTGCGCACCGCGGTGCGCAGCTGCCCCATGGTGGCGGAGGCGTGGATGCCGTGCCCGACCACGTCGCCGACGACCAGGGCCACCCGGGTGCCCGACAGGGGGATGACGTCGAACCAGTCGCCGCCCACCCCCACGCCGGTACCGGCCGGCAGGTATCGGTACGCCACCTCGACGGCCGCCTGCCTGGGGAGAGCACGGGGCAGCAGACTGCGCTGGAGGGTGAGCGCGTTGGTGCGCTCGCGGGTGTAACGGCGCGCGTTGTCCACACCCACGGCCGCCCGGCCGGCGAGTTCCTCCGCGAGCAGCAGATCGTCCTGCTCGAAGGGCTCGGAACCCTCTCCGCGCACGAAGACCGCCACCCCGAGGGTGATGCCCCTGGCCCGCAGCGGGGTGGCCATGAGCGAGTGGAGCCCGAACTCCCGGACCCGGGTGCTCCTCATCCGGTGCTCGGTGACCCACCGGACGAAGTCGGGGTCGCCGATGCCGCTGAGTACGGATTGCCCGCTGCTCAGGGAACGGGCAGGGGGTGAGTACGGGGGGTAGGTGTCGACCTCTCCGAGGTCGACCGCGGCTTCGGGTGTGTCGCCGCCGACGGTGACGGACTGGTGCGCGACCCGGCGGAGCACCACGGCCGCGTCGACGGGTCCGGGGACCGGTTCCTCGCCGAGCAGCACGGAGTCCAGCAGGTCGACGCTGACGAAGTCGGCGAGCCGCGGAACGACCAGATCGGCGAGCTCCTCGGCGGTCCGCGTCACGTTCAGGGTCGTACCGATCCGGGTGCCGGCCTCCTTCAGCAGGGCCAGCCGCTGGCGGGCGGAGCGCTGCTCACTGCTGTCGAACGTCGCGGTGCCGACGCCGACCACCTCACCGGTGGCGGGATCGCGGACCGGCCACAGCTCGATGATCCAGGCCCGCTGGCGAGCCGAGGGCTGAACCCGGCCGAAGCGCTCGTAGCGCATCGGCCGGGCCTCCTCGGCGACCAGGCGGACACACTCCAGGAAGCCCTTGTCGGCGCGGGCGTCGGCCGGGGGAGCGGAATCCGGCGGCGGATCGCCCTCGGCCACCTGCCCGCCACCGGTCGCCCCCGTCTCCTCGCCCGCGGCCGTCGGGACCTCCCGCTCACCGCCTTCCGCGGCCACGTTCAGCCGCCATGAGCCCGAGGCGGTGGCATACGTGGACAGCGGGATCGACGACTGGGCGAACGCCCACTCCACGATCCTCAGATCGTGCTCCGACTCGCGACCCGTGGTGGCGGTCACGACGAAACCCTGGGGGGTGCCGTCGCCGCCCAGCGACGGATGGGCGTGCAGGGTCAGCTCGACGAGGTGGCCGTCCCGGTGCCGCAGTGCCGCGGTGCCGCTCCATTCCTGGGAGCCCGCCAGGGACAGCCCGGCCGCGTCGAGGGGCTCCGGACCGGCGAGGAGTCCGGCCGCCGCGCGTCCGATGACCTCCCCGGCACGGTGGCCCAGCAGCCGCCGAGCCCCCTCGCTCCACCCCGTGACCATGCCCTCCATACTGATGGTGGCTGTCGCAGCACCCGGTGACCACCCGTAGTGACCCTGAGACTGATCATAAGTGGCCATTCCAGCTCAATTCGTACCGGCGGTGTCACTCACAGTCCAGCGTGCGCGCCACGGGAGAATCGGACAAGTCGGATGGACCGAGGTGGCGGAACCCCGGGAACACCCCGGGTGCGTCGCCCGTCGTGAGACCAGCGCCCCTCCACCTCAGATGCCGAACGGCAGGAAGCGTTTCCCGACTGGCTGGACCAGTACAACCACCACCGACCCCGCACCGGCGTCAGCGGCCGCCGCCCAGCCGGCCGTGTCACGACCTCTCCGAACAGCACACCTGGTCTCAGGACTTGGTGTGCACGATCTGGATGAGGTTGCCGCAGGTGTCGTCCAGCACCGCGGCGGTGACCGGGCCCAGCTCCAGCGGCTCCTGGGTGAACCGCACCGCCAGGCCGCGCAGCCGTTCGAACTCCGCCTGCACGTCGTCCACCGCGAAGGACGCGGCCGGGATGCCGTCCTCGACCAGCGCCGTCTTGTACGGCTGCACCGCGGGATGTCCGGAGGGCTCGAGCAGCAGTTCCGTCCCGTCGGGGTCCTCCGGTGAGACCACGGTCAGCCACCGGTCCGCACCCATCGGGACGTCGTGCTTCGTCACGAAGCCCAGGACATCGGTGTAGAAGCGCAGGGCCCTGTCCTGGTCGTCGACGAAGACGCCGGTGATGTGGATCCTCATGGGGCGTTCTCCGGTTCCTCGGGCCTGAGCCATCGGGTCATGATGCGCTCAAGGGGTTCGGCGTTCAGGTCGTGGAACTTGTAGCGGCCCTCGCGGCGCGTGACGACGAGGCCCGCCGCTTCCAGTACGGCCAGGTGCTGACTGATCGCCTGGCGGGACAACCCCAGACCATGCTTGGTCACCAGCCGTGTGCAGATCTCGAACAGGCTCTGCCCGTCCCGCTCCACCAGCTCGTCCAGGATGCGCCGGCGGGTGGGGTCGGCCAGCGCCTTGAAGACATCCTCCGCCATGACCCCCACCATAGGCAAGTATCGACTTGCCTATCAAGGCCGGAACGATCGCTCACGCGTTCCCACGCGAAGGGTTCCCGGACAACGATGGGTGGGAGGCGGTCCGGTCGGGGTATGCCGGATCTCACCTCGACGAGCGCGACGGAGGAAGCCATGGCACAGCTGCGAGAAGAGGTCGAACCGGGTGAGGCCGGGCTGGATCCGCGGGCGCTGGACCGGCTGGACCGGCACTTCGCCCGCTTCGTCGACGCGGGGCGTCTGCCCGGCTTCCTCGTGTCCGTCGCCCGCGGCGGACGCGTCGCCCACCTCGCCACGCACGGCCTGCGCGACATCGCGGCCGGGCTCCCCGTCGAGCCGGACACGCTGTGGCGGGTCTACTCCATGACCAAGCCGGTCACCGCGGTCGCCGCGCTGCTGCTGGTGGAGGAGGGCCGGCTGTCGCTGGACGACCCGGTGGCCGATCATCTGCCGGCCTTCGCCGAGCCCCGGGTGTACACCGGCGGCTCCGGCGCCGACGTCCGGACCCGCCCGGCCGCCGGCCCGATACTCGTCCGGCACCTCATGACCCACACATCGGGACTGACCTTCGGCTTCTATCACACCCACCCCGTCGACGCCCTGTACCGCGAAGCCGGCCTGGAGTCGTCCGTGCCGCCGGGCGCGGACCTCGCGGAGACCATCGAGGTGTACGCGAGCCTGCCGCTGCAGTTCGAACCGGGCACCGAGTGGAACTACTCGGTGGCCAGCAACGTCCTGGGCCGGGTCATCGAGGTCGTGTCCGGTCAGCCGCTCGACGTGTTCTGCGCCGAGCGGATCTTCGGCCCTCTCGGCATGACCGACGCGGGTTTCCACGTCACGGACGAGCAGGCGCCCCGGCTGTCCGAGATGTACGGGGAGAAGGAGGGCGGTGGCATCGAGCCGATCCCCGGGCTGCCGCTGCGGGGCCGGCCTCGGTTCCTGTCGGGAAGCGGCGGCATGGTGTGCTCGGCCCACGACTACCACCGCTTCATGGAGCTGCTGCGCCGTAGGGGCGAACTCGACGGTGTCCGGCTCCTCGCCCCGGAGACGGTGGACCTGATGACCCGCAACCACCTGCCCGGCGGGGCGGATCTGCGTGCCTTCGGCAGCCGCCCCGCCCACGACGAACCCGGCAACGAGGGGATCGGCTTCGGCCTCGGTTGCTCGGTGGTGATCGACCCGTCCCGCACACAGGTGCCGTCCGGGCTCGGCGCCTTCGGCTGGAGCGGGGTGGCCACGACGACGTTCTGGGTGGACCCGGGCCGCGACCTGACGGTGCAGTTCATGACGCAGGTGCGGCCCAGGACCTCACACACGGTCTTCAAGGACCTGAAGAGGCTGGTCCACGAGGCCCTCTCGGGCTGAGCCCCCCGGGCCCGGTCGAGCAGGGCCCTCGGCTCCGTCGGGGGCGAGGCCGCGGCTCCGTCGGGTCCGAGGCCGCGGCTCCGTCGGGTCCGAGGCCGCGGCTCCGTCGGGCCGAGCCCCTCGCATGTCACTCCCGCTGGTCGAGGCCGTGTTCACGGCAGGCCTGGCGGAACCGGTCCAGGCAGCGCCCCCAGGGCCCGCTGACTCCGAAGGCGAGCAGGTGGGGCAGCAGAGCGGCCGAGAAGTCGGCGCTGGACTCCAGCGGCAGCAGGGAGGGCAGGTTGTCGATGGCGATCAGGTCGAGCGGGGGTTCGTCGCGCAGCCGTCGTGCGGGCTCGTCCCAGTCGGTGGTGTCGTCGTAGACCGGAAGGACGTTGAGCGGGGAGCCGACGTCGCAGGTCACGTCGCACAGGGTGCGCAGGCGGCGGTCCGGGGTGTCGAGGTCCCGCTCGCGGAGGAAGGGCGGGACGGGACTGGTGGCGAGCACGGCGTTCACCATCACGTCGTGCCGCAGCAGGGCGGGGCGGTCCAGATCGCGGGTCTCGGCGAGGTCCCAGCAGGTCGGCTCGACACCGGCGGCGGCGAAGGCCACGCGGGCACCGCGGCCGCTGCGGCCCAGGGCACCGATGACGAGGCCGGTGAATGCGGGGTCTTCGGGGGCGGGCTTCAGCCTCTCGTCGAGTTCCTCCTTGGTCGTGGGCGTCAGCGGTGCCCGCAGCCGTCCCCGGTGCTGGAGCACGGCCAGGGCGGCGCCGAGGTAGCCGGCCCAGAAGCCGAAGGCGGCGAGGCGCCGCCCGGTGTCATCCACCAGGTACTCCAGGTCGAACAGCGCCCCGCCCCCGGCGGCGAACCGGCGCAGCAGGCCGGCCGCTCCCGGCTGGCCCTTGTAGGCGTGGCCGAAGAAGACGTGCCGGTGCGTCAGCTCGGCAGGCTCGTCGGGCAGTTCCTTCAGGCCGAGCACGACGGCGTCCCGCGGCGCGGACACCCAGGAGCCCGCGCGGGCGGTGCGACAGCCCGCCGCCTCGTACTCCTCGATCGGGAAGACCCGCTGCGGGGACTGCTCGACGGTCAGTTCCACTCCGTGCCCGACGAGCCGCCGGGCGTCGTCGGGCACGATCGGTGTGCGTCGCTCGGTCGTTCGGGCCTCGTGGCGCAGCCACAGATGGAGCTCGGTCATACCAGGTGGGCCTCCGGCGTGAGGCGCCGGCCGCTGAGGACCGGCGCTCAAGGGGCGGACGTCCACGAAGCGTACGCGGCCCGGCTGCGGGTGGCGCACGGATCCGCCCAGGTCACGTCGGGGAATCGGGAACCCGGCCGGGGCGGTCAGGAGGAGCTGACCACCGCGTCCAGGTGGGGCAGGTGGTGGTCGAGGCGCTCCCGCTTGGTGCGCAGATAGGTGATGTTGTTCTCGCACGGCGGGATCAGCAGCGGGACCTGCTCGGCGACCTCTATGCCGTGGTCCACCAACGCCTCGCGTTTGCGCGGGTTGTTGGACATCAGGCGGACGGACCGCACACCCAGGTCCTCCAGGATCCGGGCGGCCACACCGTAGTCGCGGGCGTCGACCGGCAGGCCGAGCGCGAGGTTGGCCTCGACGGTGTCCAGGCCCTCCGCCTGCAGGGCCATCGCACGCAGCTTGGCGAGCAGGCCGATGCCGCGGCCCTCGTGCCCTCTGAGGTAGACGACCACACCGGCGCCCTCGGCGACGACCGCGCGCAGGGCGGCGTCCAACTGGTCACCGCACTCGCAGTGCTGGGAGCCGAAGGCGTCGCCGGTCAGGCACTCCGAGTGCAGGCGGATGAGGACGTCGTCGGCGCCGATCTCGCCGTAGACCAGCGCCACCTGTTCGTCACCGCGGTCGTGGTCCAGATAGCCGACCGCCTGGAATTTCCCGTACACGGTGGGCAAGGGCGCATTCACGACGCGTTCCACGCCGGTCCGCTGCGGTGACTTCTTGCCGAGTACGCCAATTTTTTCTGTCATGATTCTCGAGTTCCTAAGCAGAGACGAAAGGCCGTGTCGTGATGAGTGATCTGGTGCCGGCGGACACCACGGAGGACGTACGGATGCGGGGGGCCGGTGTCTCACGGCAGGTCGCGGTGCTTCCCGTGGGGAGCTTCGAGCAGCACGGTCCGCACCTGCCGCTCGCGACCGACACGCTCGTCGCCTGTGCCGTCGCGCGGGAGATAGCCGGCGCGTACCCGGTGCACCTCCTTCCTCCGGTGACGATCTCGTGCTCGCACGAGCACGCGGCCTGGCCGGGGACCGTCAGCATCTCCTCGGTGACCCTTCATGCGGTGGTACGGGACATAGCGGCTTCGCTGCGCCGGTCCGGCGTCGACGCCCTGGTGGTGGTCAACGGGCACGGCGGAAACTACGTCCTGGGCAACGTCGTTCAGGAATCCTCCGCCCGCGGCGAGCGGATGGCGCTCTTCCCCGCCACGGAGGACTGGGAGGCGGCGCGGGAGCGGGCGGGTGTGGTCACCTCGCTGCTCACCGACATGCATGCGGGGGAAATAGAAACCTCCATACTTCTGCACGCTCATCCCGAAATGCTCCGACCCGGTTATGAGACTTCCGATTTCGTCGCTGACGACCGGCGTCATCTGCTCACCCTCGGCATGTCCGGCTATACCGATTCCGGTGTCATCGGCCGTCCTTCGCTGGGTTCGGCGGAAAAGGGGAAGGAACTCCTGGCGAGCCTGGCGGATTCCTTCGGGGCGTATTTCTCGATGCTCACCTCCGACGCGTAGTCGACGGCGGGTGCGCGGCCGGGAAGGGGGTCCGGTGCGACGGACCGGGACCCGGCGCGCAGTCCCGCGTACCAGCGGGCGACGAGCACGATCAGACCGGGCAGGCTCGCCACGAGGCTGAGCACCCCGTAGACCACCGCGACGGCCAGTCCCCGGCCGGCGCCCAGGCCGGCGGCGCCGAACGCCCAGGCGGTGACGCCCTCCCTCGGCCCCCAGCCGCCGACGTTCAGCGGCAGGCCCATCGCCAGCAGGGCGAGGACCGCGAGGGGCAGCAGGACGGCCACGGAGGCGCCGGTCCCGGCGACGCGGGCGGCGAGGACGAACATCGCGACGTAACCTGCCAGGACCACCGCGGAGGAGACGACCACTCCGGGCCCGTTGCTCCTGGACAGCAGCCCTTCGCGAGCCTCGGCGAGGGTGGAGCGCAGTTTTCCGCCCCGGCGCGAGGGTGCCGCGCGGCTCAAGCGCAGGGCGAGGACGACGGCGAGCGCGCCCACGGCAGCCAGGGCCGCGAGCGGGGCGATGTGCCGGGCCTCGGCCAGCACCGGCGACGGCATGGTCAGCAGCACCACGGCCCCGACGGCGAACAGCGCGATCTGCCCGGCGGCCCGCTCCAGGACGACGGCCTTCACGCCCCGTCGCACGTCCCCCTCGCTCTGCCCGTGCCGCACGGCCCGGTGCACGTCGCCGAGAACGCCGCCGGGCAGGGCCGCGTTCAGAAACAGCGCCCGGTAGTAGTCGGCGACGGCCGGCCCGAACGGCAGCCGGATCCGCAGCCCCCGGGCCACTATCGCCCACCGCCAGGCGCTGAACACGGTGGTGACGAGCCCGATGCCCAGCGCGAGCAGCACCGACACGGCGTCGATCCGCCGCAACCCGTCCAGGAAGACGCCGGTACCGAGCCGCCAGAGCAGGACACCGAGGATGGCGACGCCGGCCAGAGTGCCCAGGTGGGTACGGACCTTGGGGGATCCGAGGCGGGCGAGGGCGGTACGGATCGGGCGACGAGACGGCGAGGCGACGGCGTCATGGCCGCGGGGGTATGAGGTCACCGGGGCCGTGACGGACAGGGCGTCGGAGCCGGCCGCGTCCGCACCGGAAGTGGCCGGCGCGCTCGACGGACCCGGGTCGCCGCCGGTGTCCGGCGACCGCACCGCGTCGACGGGCGCCGGCCGCTCGCGCACCGCCCCCCGCGGCACCACCGTCGTGCCCGCCGCCCGAGGACTCATGACGCTCCGCCCGCCGGGCGGCACAGGGCCAGGAGATCGGTGTGGTGGACGGTGACCCGCAACTCGCCCGCCGCGCAGGCCGCCAGTCGGTCGGTCAGGTAGACGTCGGCTTCGGCCCGCAGCTCGGGGCGCTCCTCGACGGCGGCGCCCACCCAGCCGCGCAGCCACTGCTCGGTGAGCGCGGCCTGCTCGGGGCCGAGCCGCCAGGGGCTCGGACGCAGCCGTACGGTCGCGCCGCGCTCGGAGAACGCCTCGGCCGCCGCCGTGGCCGCGTCGGGGCCGAGCAGTCCGTCGCGGCGCTGGTGGTCGTTGAACGCCCGGGCGATCTCCTCGTCCAGCGGGTGCGACGGGGTCAGTTCCACGCGCCCGGCCACGGACAGCGTCAGCAGGGCGGGGCAGCCGGCTCCGGCGCAGGCGGCGGCCAGCGTCTCGATCTCCTCCCGGGTGAGGACGTCCAGCAGGGCGGACGCCGTCACCAGGGACGCGCCCTGCAGGGCGTCCGGGGTGAGGCGGGCGATGTCACCGCGCCGCGTCTCCACGGAGACCCGGCTGCCGTCGGCGGCCGAGCGCGGGGAGCCGACGGCGGCGAAGTGCAGCAGGTAGGGGTCGCGGTCGTGCAGGATCCAGTGCTGGGCGCCGTCCAGGCAGGGCGCGAGCCAGCGGCCCATCGAGCCGGTGCCGCACCCCAGGTCGTGGATGACGACACCGCCCGGCCTCCCCGGCAGGTTGGCGAGCCGGATCCGCAACGGGTCGAGCAGGTCGTGCGCCCGCGCGGCGGCGTCGGCCGGCTCGCGCAACTGAAGCCACTCGGGCGCGTAGCGGGGCGGATCGTCGGAGTCGGCCTCGCGCAGCTTGACGGTGGGCCGCGAGCCGGGCTTGCCGCTCGGGCCGGCGCCGGGGATGACGGCGCCGGGGGCGTGGGCCCGCCCGGAAATCCCACCGGTACCCGCGCCCGGAACCACGCCGTCCGTCGACTCGACCGCCTCCCTCGGCCCCGGTGGAGCCGGAATCGTGCCGCTCTGCCGGGTCGTCGCCTGGTTCGTCATGCGGCCCTCCGGGGTTCGGTCGGAAGCCGGCGCAGTACGGCCGCCAGGCTCTGTGCGGTCGTCGCCCAGCCGTCGAGGGCGGCGCGGCGGCTGCGGGCGGCGGCCTTCAGACGGCGCCGTACGTCCGCCTCGCCGAACCAGCCGCGCAGTTCCGCGGCGATCGCGGCGGGGTTCTCCGGCGGCACGAGGATGCCGGGCACCCCGCCGTCGGGGGCGCGTCCGACCGCCTCCGGCAGGCCGCCGACGTCCGTAGCCAGCACCGGGATGCCCCGGGCCAGCGCCTCGGTCACGGCCATGCCGTACGTCTCGGCGTAGGAGGTGAGGACCATCAGGTCGGCGGTGGCGTAGCTTGCGTCCAGCGCCGCGCCGGACTTCGGTCCGGCCAGTTCCAGCCGGTCCTGAAGGCCGTGCTCGGCGATGAGGGACCGCAGATGGGCGACGTACTCCGGGTCCTGGGTCAGGCTGCCGACGCACACACAGCTCCACGGCAGGTCGGTCACCGTGGCCAGCGCCTCCACCAGCCGGTGCTGGCCCTTGCGCGGGGTCACGGCGGCCACGCACAGCAGCCGCGAGACACCGTCGGTGCCGGGCGCGAGCGGCGCGATGTCGGCGCCGGGGGCGGCGACGTGGACGCGCTCCGGGGGCAGGCCGTGGTGGGAGACCAGGCGGCGGACCGCCCAGTCGCTGGTGGCGATCACCGCCGGCACCGCCCGCAGCACCGCCCGCTCCTTGGCGTCCAGTTCGGCCGCCACGGCCGCGGCGAGCCCGGTCTCGTCGCCGAGCGGGAGGTGGACGAGGACGGCCATGCGCAGCCGTTCCGCCTCCGGCACGACGATCTCGGGCACGCCGCAGGCCACCAGCCCGTCGAGCAGGACCACGGAGCCGTCGGGCAACGCGGCGAGCGCGCGGGTGAGTTCCGTGCGGGCGTCGGTCCCCGGCCGGGGCCAGTCACCGGGGACCGCGTGCTTGGTCACCTGCCATCCGAAGCCGGGCAGGTCGAGGCAGACACGGCGGTCGTAGGCGTTGCCGCCGCTCGGAGCCGTCGGGTCGTCGACGCCGCCCGGCAGCACGAAGTGCACGGTGCGCAGGGACATGGGGATGATCTCGGCGTTCTTCAGGGTGGCGTGCTGCACGGGAACATAATTCAGCCGCGCGGGCACCGGTCCGGTCTGTCCGGGCCGTTCGATGGTCGTGTCGGTCACAGCGCACGCTCGTAACTCGCCCACGCGATGTGCGACTCGTGCAGGGTGACCGTGAGGCCCGCGATGCCCTTGGCGCCTTCGCCCAGCGCCCCCTTGTGGATGCGCTCGGCGAGCCGGTCGGCGATGACCTTGGCGAGGAACTCCGTGGAGGTGTTGATTCCCGCGAAGTCGGGTTCGTTGTCGAGGTTGCGGTAGTTCAGCTCACTGACCACCGCCCCCAGTTCCTGGGTGGCGAGCCCGATGTCGACGACGATGTTGTCCTCGTCCAGCTGCTCGCGCCGGAACGTGGCGTCCACGAGGAACGTGGCACCGTGCAGGCGCTGCGCCGGTCCGAAGACCTCGCCGCGGAAGCTGTGGGCGATCATGATGTGATCGCGGACGGTGATGCTGAACAACGGACGACCCTCCAGGTGCGGCGCGTCTGCTCCCCCGCTGTGGCTGCCGGGGATGCCGTGTATTACGGCTCCTTGCCTTCCCCTGTTCAGTCTCGGGTACGTCTTTTCTCAGGTCAGGCGCTCTCGTCGTAACGGACGCGGTGACACAGCGCGGGAATCTCGCCGGAGGCGAGCTTCGGCAGCACGTCGGGCAGGTCCTCGAAGTCGCACTCGCCGGTGACGAGGGCGTCGAGGGCCGGGTCGGCGAGCAGGTCGAGAGCGACGGCGAGCCGGTCGGCGTAGGTGCGGTTGGGGCGGGCCGGGGAGACGGTGCCGACCTGGCTGCTGCGGATGACGAGCCGCCGGGAGTGGAAGGCCTCGCCGAGCGGCACGCTGACCTGCCGGTCGCCGTACCAGCTCAGTTCGAGCACGGTCCCTTCGGCGGTGAGGAGTTCCAGGGACCGGGCGAGGCCCTGCTCGGTGGCGCTGGCGTGCACCACCAGGTCGCAGTTCCCGTCGGCGTCCTGGGGGGTGGCGAAGCCGACACCGAGCGCCTCGGCGGTCCCCGCGCGGGACGGGTCGGCGTCCACCAGTTGGACGCGGACGCCGGGGAACCGGGCGAGCAGGGCGGCCACCGAGCAGCCGACCATGCCGCCGCCGACCACGGCGATCCGGTCGCCGACCAGGGGCGCGGCGTCCCACAGGGCATTGACGGCGGTCTCCACGGTCCCGGCGAGCACGGCCCGTTCGGCGGGCACGCCGTCGGGCACGGGCGTCACGGCGCTCGCCGGCACGACATAACGGCTCTGGTGCGGGTAGAGGCAGAACACCGTACGGCCGACGAGCGGCTCGGGCCCCTCCTCCACCACGCCGACGCTGAGGTAGCCGTACTTCACCGGGCCCGGGAAGTCGCCTTCCTGGAACGGCGCCCGCATGGCGGTGTGCTGGCTGACGGGCACGCCGCCGCGGAAGACGAGCGTCTCCGTGCCGCGGCTCACGCCGGAGAACAGCGCGCGGACCAGTACCTCGTCCTCGCCGCGTTCCGGCAGGTCGACGTCCCGGATCTCCCCTCGCCCAGGCGAGTCGATCCAGAACGACCGTGCGGTGTGCTTCATCGAAGTCCTCCTGAACGATCGGGAAGCTGCTTGCGTACCGAGGGGTGCACAGGCCGCGCACAAGGTAGCGGCGTTGATCGACTCTGTCACACGGCCGGAGGGTGTTCGGTGGCCCTGAACAACACTTACGACGCGAGGCTCGTACAGCAGGAGACCGCTGTGGGGGCGGGCGTGCAGGTCCTGCTACTGGCCCTGATCGGCACGGCGATCGGGATGGGCCCGGCGGGCTGGCTGAGCGGCCTCGCGTTCGCGATCGCCACCTGGGCGGTGCTCTCCCGGGCCCTGCACCGCTCCCGGCTGCGCTCCTTCGGCGCGGCGAACCGGGTCACCCTCGGCCGGGCCACCCTCGTCGGCGGCGTCACCGCGCTGGTCGCGGACTCCTTCCAGAGCTCGCCGCCCGTGTCGCTGTTCGTCGGGCTGACGGCGGTGGCACTGATCCTCGACGGTGTCGACGGCAAGGTGGCCCGCCGCACGGGCACGTCGACCCCGCTGGGGGCCCGCTTCGACATGGAGGTCGACGCGTTCCTGATCCTGGTGCTCAGCGTGTACGTCTCCATGCGACTGGGCCCGTGGGTGCTGCTGATCGGCGGCATGCGGTACGTCTTCGTCGCCGCCGCCCGTGTCTGGCCCTGGCTGACGGCCGCGCTCCCGCCGAGCACCGCCCGCAAGACGGTCGCCGCGCTCCAGGGCGTGCTCCTGCTGCTGGCGGGCGCCGATCTGCTGCCCCACGCCGCCAACTTCGCGGTCGCGGCCCTGGCGCTGGGCCTGCTGGTGTGGTCGTTCGGGCGGGACGTGCTGTGGCTGTACCGGACCTCGCGGGTCGACGAGGTCCCGGCTCCGCGGCAGGTGCGGGAGCTGGTCGCGGGCTGACCGCCGGATCTGGTCGCGGCCCTCACCCGCAACCGGATCGTCTCCCAGACGCTGTACGTGATGGGCCTGGTGGCGGCCTGCGCGGTCGGCCCGGAAGCCACCCCCCTGAACCGGTCTGCCTGATCCAGTACGGTCAGCGACGCGTCCCGGCACCCACCAGGGTCCGCTCATAAGGGTCGAGCAGCCCGCCCCGGACCTGGGTGGAGACGCCGACGATGATCTGCTGGTGGGCCAGCGGCACGACCGCGTCCGTGCCGAGGACCGCGGCCTCGGCCGCCATGGCGGCGTCCTGCCGCTCGCCCGTGCCGTCGGTCTTGTCGGCCTTCTCGACGGCCCGGTCGACGTTCTTGTCGCACAGCAGGGCGAGATTGTAACCGCCGTCGCAGGTGTAGTCACTGGCGAGGATGCCGACGGGGTCGCCGGTGTCGAGGAGGCTGTTGCGGGCGCCGATGACCGCGTCGAACTTCCCGGCGAGCGCGTCGCTTTCCAGCCGTGAGTACTCCCGCACCTCCAGCTTCACCGTGAAACCCGCCTTCTGGAGCTGCTGTTGCACGACCTGGGCCACCTCGGGAAGCTCGGGCCGGTTGTCGTAGGTGGCGAGGGTGATCCGCGTGCCGTCGGGCCGGGCGGCCTTCGCGCGTCCGGTCGGCTTCACCCGCTTGCTCTCGGCCCAGGTGACGGCGGGACCGTAGATGCCCGCGCCCGGGTCGGCGTACCCCTCGAAGACGCCCTTGACGATGGCGGAGGAGTCGATCGCCGTGCGGGCGGCGGCGCGCAGCTTCGGGTCCTTGAAGGGCCCGGTCCTGGTGTTGAGCTGCAGGCTGGTGGTCCGGGTGGTGCCGGCTTTCTTGAGGGTGGCCTTGTCGAGCGTGGCGGCCTGGGCGACGGGGATCGCCTCGGCGATGTCGACGGCGCCGGTGCGTACGGCGTTGGCGCGTGCGGTGCCGTCCTTGACGAAGCGGGCGTCGACGCCGGAGGCCTGGGCGCGGCCGCCCCAGTAGTCGTCGAAGCGGTCGAGGGCGGCGGAGCCGCCGCCGTTGACCTCGGTGATCTCGAAGGGCCCGGTGGCGGTGCCGACCGGATCGGGATTGCCCGTCTTCCGGTACGCCTTCGGGGAGAGGATCGCCAGGCTCGGGCTGGACAGGCGCATGGGCAGGACGGGATCGGCCGCGGCGGTGGTGACACGTACGCCGCGGCTGCCGTCGGCCTTCGCGCTGAGGGTGACACCGGCGAGAGCGGCGGGCGCGGGCTTCGCCTTCGTCGCGCGGGTGAGCGCGGCGACCACGGCGGACGGTGTGACGTCCGTGCCGTCCTGGAAGGCGGCCTCGCGCAGGGTGAACCGCCAGGTGCGGTCGTTCTCGCGGCGCCAGGACTCGGCGAGCGCGGGGGCCGCGGCGCCGTTGGCGTCCAGGGCGGTCAGCCCCTCGGTGACGCCGAGCCGGCTGAGCAGCGTGGCGTCGGCCCCGTAGGGCGAAAAGTTCTCGGCGGGCGGGAAGGCGAGGGCGACGCGCAAGCGGGAGCCCGGCTGCCCGCCGTCCGACGACGACTCCCCGCCGGGGGAGGCGAAGCAGCCGGCCAGGCACGGGACGAGGGCGAGGGCGGTGAGGAACCGGAGGCGGTTTTTGATGCTCTGGGGACGCACTTGCACAGCATAGGCATCAAGCGGAACACGCCGTTCAACCGGGTGACAGGCACCGGCGGGTGCGCAAGTCCCGGACGGGTCAAGCGATTTGACAGCGGTGGCGATCACTCCCTAAACCTGACCACATGACATCCATTTTCAACAAGGCGAGGCGGCCGTGAGGATCGCGTTCGTGGGCAAGGGCGGCAGCGGCAAGACCACGCTGTCGGCGCTCTTCTCCCGTCATCTGGCGCGCTCCGGCGCCCCGGTCCTCGCCATCGACGGCGACATCAACCAGCACCTGGCCGAGGCGCTCGGCGAGGAGGAGGCGTCCGCCCCTCCCCTGGGCGAGCACCTGGCCTCGATCAAGGACTACCTGCGCGGCACGAATCCCCGGATCAGCTCCCGCGAGGCGATGATCAAGACGACCCCGCCGGGCCGCGGGTCCCGCCTGCTCCGCCCGCTCGGCGACGACGAACTCCACGCCCGTCACGTCGGCCGGGCGGGCGGCGTGCCGCTGATGGTCACGGGCGAGTTCGACGAGTCCGACCTGGGTGTGGCCTGCTACCACTCCAAGCTCGGAGCGGTCGAGCTGTACCTGGGCCACCTGGTGGACGGCCCCGGCGAGTACGTCGTGGTCGACATGACGGCGGGCGCGGACGCCTTCGCCTCCGGCCTGTTCACCCGCTTCGACATCACCTTCCTGGTGGCGGAACCCACCCGCAAGGGCGTCTCGGTCTACCGTCAGTACCGCGACCACGCCGAGCGGTTCGGCATCCGGATCGCGGTCATCGGCAACAAGGTGACCTGCGAGGAGGACCTGCTCTTCCTCAAGGAACAGGTAGGAGACGACCTCCTGACCCACCTGGTCCAGTCCCCCTGGGTCCGCGCGGCCGAACAGGGCCGCATTGAGGGCGGCCTGGACGCACTGGACTCCCTGGAGCCGCACAACCGCCACGCGCTCGCCGTCCTCCGCGAGGCCGTCGACTCCCACCCGCGCGACTGGGACCGGCTCCACCACCACGCCGTCGAGTTCCATCTGCGCAACGCCCGAGCGTGGGCGGACGCCCGCACGGGCGAGGACCTGGCCGCACAGGTGGACCCGGACTACGTCCCGGGCACCCGGCCCGACTCCTGACCTCCTCCCACCCGCTACCGCCCTACCGCCCTACCGCCCTACCGCCAACCAGACAGGACGACACTCCCCATGTCTCTCGACGTCTCCCCGAAGCTCCTCGCCGAAGCCGAGCAGGGCGACATCCGCGAGGAGGACTTCGTGGACACGGTCCGCACGTCCCTCCCCTACGCCTACGACCTCATAGCCTCCCTCGCCTCCGAACTCCACAACGGCCACTCGGAGTTCACGGACAACCAGACCCCTCCCCCGTCCGAACAGGAGCGTGGCCAACTCCTGCGCGCCCTCGCCAGCGACGCGATCCGCACCAGCCTGGAACGCCACTTCGGCATCACCCTGGCCTTCCAGAACTGCCACCGGGTGGCGGCATTCCGCCCGGCGGCGCGGGACGGGGAGACGTACGCGCGCTTCACGTCCGCGCGGTCCCAGATCCTGAACCAGTCGCCGGAGTTCAGGGACTGCTGACCCACCGCACCGGCTACTCGATCCCCGTGGCATCGAGTAGCCGGACCACGTCCTTGCGCCCGTATCCGAGCACTCGGGCGCGGTCGGCGGCCATCAGGACCAAGTGCGCGACGATCTTCGCCGCGTGTCCGCTCTTGTTGTCCGCGTCGAACCGTTCCTGGGGTTTCTCGACACCCATGCTGTTCATCACCAGCCCGTGCTCCCGGCGGATCTCCGCCACCGTTCCGGCGACCGCGTCCATGAGCGTCTTCCCCGGCCGCTCGCACTCCAGGGCGAAGTGACCCCAGTCGACCGGCACGCACCCCTCCGGCGGACGCGTCCGCACCGCCGCGTACCTCTCGTCCCCGAACCCCAGGTCGCGGAACTCGTCGTGCACCAAGGAGAACCGATGGAACCCGGGCGGAACGGGAGGCGGTGGAGGCGTGTACTCCCACCCGGCGTCCTCGTACAACTGCCGCTTCACCTCTTCTTCTTCGGCATGCGTCACGGTGAAGCCGTTGGCCTCGTTGCGCCCCGTCGTCGTGCCGTCGGGGTTGCGGTGGAAGTGCAGGCCCATGGTGTGCTCCCGTTGCCGTGATGACAATGGACGAGAAGTCCCCGTCACCAGCTCGAACGGGCCCCGAAGACAGCCCGTGCCCGCTTCTCCGCAGCACCACCCGATCGCGTGAAAACAGGCGGCGTGGGAACTGGCCGACCAAGCAGGATCGGCGGTTGTTGGGCACCGCATTGGTCAGCGTGGTCATATCGGCGGGATTCTTCGCCGGCGGGCTCACTCCGCTGCTGTCGGACCGCGCGAACCGGCACATCGGGTATCGGGTCATAGTCCCGGTGTCTCTCCTGACGCTCGCCGCGGCACTCGGCCTGAGCGGCCTCGGCCTTGTCTGGGTCACCATCGCCGCGTTCCTGGCCCTGGTCGGGATTCCGGAGATCACCGCCGTGCTCGTGGACAACGCGTTCAACGAGGCAGTGCCCCGTCGCGCCACCGGGCGAGCCTGCTGTCGATGATCGCATTCGTGGAGTCGGCGCTCATCGGCACCGGCTATCTCGTCCTCGGCGCGCTCATGGACGGGCTGGGCTCCAGTGTGGGCATGGCCACCTACGCCGCGGTCCCCCTGCTGGCATGTCTCCTGTGGCTCCCGGTGCTCTTCCGAGGGGCACGGGTGACCACCGAGATCGAGAAGCCCGCCGACCGAAAGGCATTCTGAAACAGACCATCTCGAGCAACGCCCCGCCCGATGGCAGGGGCGTTGCTCGTTGACGTGTCGCTCCCAGTCGGCGACGGAGCTGTCATCGCGAAGATCAGCGCCGAACGGGATGGGAAGAATCGCGCCACTGCGGCAGCTGTGCAGCCTGGACCACCGCGTAATGGTCGGCCTGTGGACGGCGAAATGAGAAGAGGCGCCCGCTGCCCTGAGAGAATGGGATTCTTACGCTTCCATCCGCCGCTCACAGCAAAGCACCTCGCTGGGTGCTGCTGGAGCCGGGGGTGGAGGTGGCGGCGCATCTCGTGCCTGCGGAGCACGGTGGATCGAGCTGTCGGACGGCCGGGGCACGGTGTACGGCGTGTGCCCGCCGTACGGATCGCAGCGGTGCCTGATCGAGCATCGACCGGCGTGCGCGCAGCAGTCGTTGCCGGATCTGTGGCCCTGGCCGGCGGCGCTGCGGAAGGAGAATGCCCGGGCGGCGGACCGGCGAACCGACCCGGAACCGCCTCGCCCGCCGGAGGCGTGGCAGGACGCCGGGCAGGTGCGCGCCGCTCGAGGTGTCGCCCGCCCGAGCACGGCAGAGGGCTCCTCACCCGATCGGGCGGGGCTTCGGCTGTACCTGCCCGGCCCCTTCGCCCCGGCAGGTGGTCGCCCGCTATTCCGGCGGGGTCGGGGTGTCGTGGGTGCGGTACATCGCCTGGACGTCCAGTTCCAGTTGCACCGTCGGGCCGACCACCGCGATGCCCCGGGCCAGCATGGAACGCCAGTTGAGCGTGTAGTCCTCGCGATGCAGCTCCGCGGTCGCCAGGGCCGCGCAGCGCAGTTCCTGCCCGTAGCCGCCGTTGACGGTGCCGAGGTACGTGGTGTCCAGGGACACCGAGCGGCTCACACCGTGCATCGTGAGGGAGCCCAGCAGCGTCCACTTGCTGCCGCCCCGGTAGGCGAAGCGTGCGCTGGTGAAGTCGATGTACGGGAAGCGTTCGACGTCCAGGAAGTCGGCTGACCGCAGGTGGCTGTCGCGGGTGGTGTTGCCGGTGGTGATGCTGGAGGCGTCGATGCGGACGTGCACGCGGGAGTCGGTCATGTCCTGCGCGATCCGGATGCCGCCCTCGAAACGCTCGAAGCGGCCGTGGACATGGGCCATGCCGACGTGCTTGGCGATGAACCGGATCGCGGTGTGCGGCGGGTCGAAGAGCCAGGTCCCGGGCGTCGGCAGCGGCAGCGCCTCGGCGGGTTGCAGCCAGACGCGCTCGGTCGCCGACGGGGCGCCCGCGCCTGTCTCGATCGTCTCGCGGTGCGGTCGCAGGCCCTCCGCGGAGATGAGCAGGCTGTACCGGCCGGGCGGCAGCGCCGCGAGGAAGTAGCCGTACGGGTCGGTCGTGCCGCGGGCGGCGACCCGGTGGGTGTCCAGGGCGGTGACGGTGACGTTCGCGGCCGCCAGGGGCGAGCCCATCGGGTCGACGACCTCGCGGGCGACGGCGCCCGCGCCGGACGGGAGGGGGAGGGCGAGGCCCGCCGCTGCGGCGGAGGTCCTCTTGTGCCACCGGCGCCGGAGCAGTGTGAGGGCCATGTCGTTCACCTTTCTTCGGGTGCGCGGCCGTGCGGCGCGGGTTCAGCGCACGCCGACGGCCGCACCTTGCTGCGGTCACACCCCCTCGTCGATCTTGAAGGACCGGGCTTCGTTGCGGGTGTCTCATTACGAGACAGTCAGGACCGCCCCGCGAAAGCGTCCGCGTGCTCGGCGGCCCACTGGGCGAACGTGCGCGCCGGGCGGCCGGTGACCTTCTCGACGGTGCCGGCGACCGTACGGCCCACCTCCGGGGTGTCCCCGTACGCCATGAGCAGGAAGCCGATGACGTCCTCCGGGAGGCCCGCCGCCCGCCACTGCGCGAGGGCCTGCTCCTCGGTCAGCTCGACCAGGGCGATCTCCCGGCCGACGGCGGCGGCGATCGTCTTCACCTTGTCGCCCACGGTGAGCACTTCGGGGCCGGTGATCACGTACTCCTGGCCGCCGTGGCCCTCCTCGGTGAGCGCGACCGCGGCGACGGCGCCGATGTCGCCCTCGTGGACCATGGCGCTCAGCCGGTCGACGAAGGGTTCCCGCACCTCGCCCGAGGTCACGATTCCCTCCGCCCACTCCAGGGCGTTGGCCATGAACTCGACCGGCATGAGCACGGTCCCGTCCACGCCCTCGTCGGCCCGCACCGCGTCCTCCAGGGGGGTGGGCCCGCCGCCGTGCAGCACCGTGACCCGGCGGACACCGGCCGCGCGGGCCAGTTCCAGGATCCGCGGACCGGTCTCCAGCGGGCTGAAGGCGGCACCGCCGAAGGTGATCAGGTGCAGCCCGGTGATCCCCTCCAGGGCCGGGGCCAGGCTGTCCGGCTCCGTCAGGTCGCCCTCGACGACCTCGACCCCGGCCGGGAAGCCGGCCTTCGCGGCATCCCGCGTGAGGGCGCGCACCTCGTGGCCCCTGGCGAGCAGCTCGGCGACGATCTGACGGCCGACGGTTCCGGTAACGCCGGTGACGAGAATCTTCTGCGTCTGAGTCATGCCTCGACCCTAGGAAGGCTTGCGGTCATCTTCTGTCCGCAAGACCTGGGCGCGTCGGGGCTCTGTCTCCGGTCGCCGGAGTGTCATCGTCGCGGCGGGCGCAGGGCTGTCAGGTCGTCCGGGAGCAACTCCGGGTGGTACGTCGCCAGGGCCGCGCCGCCGAGCCACCAGCCGCGGTGGACCAGGGCTCGGCACAGGCCGGGGTCGAGGCGGTCGAACACGGTCGGGACGAGGGCGAGGTGCCGGCCGTCGAAGGCCGGGTCTTCGGTGAAGGCCGCGCGCCAGCGGCGCAGGGCGTCCGGGCCGTCCGCCGGGAAGTCGGTGGAGAGCTGGACGAGGACTCCCCGGCGGGCACCGCGCGGCGGTTCGCCGTCCGGGCGCGCGGCCCTCGCGTACTCGAAGCGTTCGACGACGGCCCGAGTCCGCAGCGTGGTGCTCTGCCGGTACAGCAGTGAGTTCGCCCGGGCCAGGTCGCGGACCACCGGGACGCGCCCGTACACGCCGGGACGCAGCAGTCCTCCGGCATTGAGGACGCACAGGAAGGTGTGACGGTAGCGGTCCCCGTCGATGGCCTCCAGGCCGGTGTTGTCGTACGTACCACCGTCGAGCAGCGCGGGCGGGTGGGCGGCGCACGGGAAGGGCCCCTGGTCGAGGACGACGGGCGGGAACGCGCCGGGCACCGCGGCGGAGGCCGACACGGCCCGGCTCAGCCGCAGCCGTGTGCCGGCCGTGGGGGCCAGGCCGATGGTGTAGTCGCCGTACACGTCGCGTTCGAAGGTGAAGCGGGCACCGGTGGTCAGGTTGGCCGCGTTGACGATCCAGCGCACCTCCGGGTCCAGCCGCTCCAGTTCGGTCTCCTGGAAGAACCACTCGTCCAGACGCCTGGCCAGGAGGTCCGTGCGGGTCGTGGAGCCGAGGGTCCGCCACAGGCCGCGGACGAGGGCACGCTTGAGGGAACGGGAGGAGACCCGGTCGACGACCGGCGCGATGACCATCTCGTCGACGGCACGCGCGGTGAAGCCCTCCTGCCGCAGCGCGGGCCAGGCGGAGGCCAGACAGCCGTTGGCGATCGAACCGCCGGACACGGAGGAGGAGTACCGCAGCCGGGGCAGCAACCCGGCGTCGGCCAGCAGCCGGACGAAGCCCAGTCCGGCGAGGGTGGCGCGGAATCCGCCGCCGGACAGGGCGAGCGCGACCGGGTGCGCGGCGGCGGGTGGTTCGGCCGGGCGGAGGGCGTCACCGCAGGGACGCGCCGCGAGGCCGGTGCCGACGGCGGGCGAGTCCACGGTCCAGCGCGGATCGGTGGCCTTCACCGCGTCAGCCGGAGGCGCGGAAGGGGCGGGGGCCTGCCGGGAGGTGGTCATGGCCGGTCTCCGATCGTGATGAGGAGCGCTTGCTCGGCGGGCGCCCGGACGACGACGTCGAAGGCGCGGCCCTCGCGCAGTCGCGTCAGTTCCTCCTCGGCGAACGGGATGTGGTTGGTCAGGTGGATGACGTACCCGTCGTCCGGTGCCCGGGACTCGACGAGCCGGCGCAGGGTGTCCTCGTGGGGATGGTGGTGCCGGATGCCGTCGGCGGATATGACGTAGTGGTCGGCCCGCACCTGCTCGAAGAAACCCGCTTCCACGTTGCGGTCGCTGCCGTGGTGCGGCACTTTCAGCAGATCGACGTGGAGGGGTTCCGAGTCGCCGAGCAGTCCCAGTTCGCGCAGCCCGGTCAGGACGCGGTCGCCGCGGGCGTCGCCGGTGAGCAGGGCGGTGCGGCCCTCGTGGCGCAGCAGCAGGACGATGCTGGAGAGGTTCGGCACCGACCCGTCGGTGTACCCCGCGGTGATGATGTCGGGATCGCCGCGCTGTTTCGCCTTGCGCCACCGCTCCTCCAGTTCCTCCAGCGCTGCCTCGTCGGGCGCGACGACCGTGACGTCCAGGTCGTCGAGGGTGGCCTCGGCGCCCACGGTGAGCGGGCCGCCGAACGGGGCGTTGCCGTCCAGGTGCAGAGCGGTGGCCGCGTTGCGGATGTCTCGGCCCTGCTGGTAACTGGACCCGGCCGCCGTGTCGGTGGCGGCGCGTTCGAGCAGTGGCCGGACGGAGGCGCTCAGCCCGGGGACGCGCGTGTCGACGAGTTCCTCCACGGAGTTGAACCACAGGGCGTCCACCGCGTACGGCAGGGCATCTCCGTCCTGTTGGGCCTGCCTCATGTCGCGGAAGAGCCGGACGAGCCCGCCGGCGTGGTCGTCGTCGACGTGGGACAGGCACACGACGTCGAGGTGCGGCGGGTCGCCGCCGTCCGGTCCGCCGAGCTGCCGCAGCCGGCCGCGGAGCGTGGCCCGGTAGACGCCGCCGGGACCGCCGTCGACGAGCATGACCCGCTCGTGGGGTGTGCCCCAGCGGACGAGGAAGCAGTCGCCGTGCCGGGCGTCGAGGAAATCGAAGGTGAGCATGTCGGCTCCTGACTGGTGGACCGAGCCGTCAGACGGACTGGATGGCACGCAGCACGTCGACGAGCCCGTGGCCCTGGAAGTGGCGTTCGCGAGCGAGGTCGGTCGCCGTGGCGCACAGGATGTCCTTCACGCGTTCCGGGCGGCCGAGCAACTCCCGGTGGCGGGCCAGCAGCATGGCAGCGGCTCCGCTGACATGGGCCGCCGCCTGGCTGGTCCCGTGCATGGCGGCGATGCCCTCGCCGGGGATGGGGCCGTCGATGTCCTCCCCCGGTGCCACCAGGTCGGGTTTGGACCGCCCGTCGCCGGTGGGGCCCCGGCTGGAGAAGTAGCTGACGCCGTGGCGGTGCGGGTTGCTGCGGTGGGTGGAGCCGACGGTGATGACGGACTCCGCGTTGCCGGGGTCGGAGATGCTGATGTTCCGGTAGTCGGCGCCCACGGTCCGCGCGGTGCCGGTGAAGCCCGCGTTGCCGGCCGCGGTGACGACCACGACGCCCGACCGCGTCAGACGGTCGCACTCGACGCACACGGGTGTCCACCCGGTGGAGTGGCTGGCGACGTCGTGCGGGACCGAGAGGCTGATGTTGACCCCGGCGACGATGAACCGCCCGGCCTGCTCGTTGATGTGACGGATCGCCTGGAGCGCGGTGACGATGGAGAACTCGTCGCCTCCGCCGTCGTCGTCGAGGACCCGGAAGTCGTAGAGCCGGATGCGCGGGCAGATGCCGCGGAAGTCCAGCTCCGGCCACCAGCCGCCGATGATGCCGGCGATGTGGGTGCCGTGCTGGTCGCCGGGCGGTGGCCGTGGGGGCTGCTCAGGGGACGGGGTGGTGTCGAGGGACGGCAGGGCGGCCACCCAGTTGACGAGGCCGCCCACGAGCACGTCGGCGGAGAGTTTCTCCCGTACGCCGGTGAAGTCGAAGGAGCGGGCGATGCGCGTCTCCAGTTTCCGCGGCGTGGAGCCGGTGGTGTCCCAGTCGTGGAAGGCGGGGTGGCGCGGGTCGATGCCGCTGTCGACCACCGCCCAGCCGATGGAGGCGGTGTCGACCGAGAAGACCTGCTCCGCCGCGTCGGCTTTGATGGTCCGGCGGGACCGTACGACCGCGCCGGTCGCCGGCCGGTTCGTCGTCACGGAGACGACCGGGTACTTCTGTCTCCGGTCCGCCACCCGCCCGGCGGCGTGCGGCCTGCGCACGGGGCCGGTGTCCACGACGACGGCGTCCAGCATGTCGACGAGGACGCCGGTCACGGCCCGTTCACGCCTCGCACCCCGGGCCAGGTCCGGCCGCGCGTCCTCCACGACACGGTGCAGCAGCCTCAGGAGCCAGGTGACGTGGCGGCCGCGCTCCTGCCGCCGCTCCATGCTGTCGTGGATCTCGCTGGTGGCCGGGGTCCTGACGTGTCCGGCGAGGGCTGCTTCGATGCCTTCGGTCCCGCCGCTCAGGGCGAGTTCGTAGGCGACACGCACCGCGCCGGCCAGACTGGTCAGGGGCAGGACGTCGCTGACGAGTTCCTTCAGGGTCAGCTGCGCCGCCACGAAGCTGCCGGCGGCGATCGGACGGCACTTCTCCATCAGCGCGCGGGCCTGGAAACGCTCCAGCACCTGCTCGACTCCGTATTCCTCACGGATCGCGAGGATCAGGTCCTGCCGTCCCGGCTCTCCCGTCCGGGCCACGGCTCCGGGGTCCGGGCCGGCCCCCGGCCCGTCGACGTCCCCCCGCGAGGGCGGCGGCTGGGCGAACGCCAGCCACACGTCGAAGTGCACGGGGCAGTAGGTGGCCCACAGGACAGGTACGGGACCCTCCCCGTAGAACACCGCTGAGAGGTCGGCTGGATCCATGTGGACTCCCCGTGCGCGTGGGTACGGCGCTGCGCGCGTGGCGATGGGAGGCGGCGGTAGCGGCCGAGGGCCTGTTCACCATTTTCCGCCCTGGTCATGGGCGCTGCAACCGCACGGGCCCACCGCGCCGGCACGCCCGGACGGAGGCGTCGGCGACGCCGTGTGCCCCGGATCGTCGTCCGCCGGGGTCCGCACGTGTGGGGCGGTCCGGCGGACACCGGCAGCGCGCTGACGCTGCATCAGACACAGCTATGACGTGTACGAGAAGGTCGGCGCGGGTGCCGACCTGCGGGCCGAGCAGGCCCGTGCGGAGAGCGACGCGGGCACAGCGGGCCGGCCCTCGCCGATGTGGGCGTGGCAGCTGACGACGGCTCCTAAGGGGTCCTCGCACTATGCCCGCCCGGGTCGCGCGGCCTGGCACCGCGCCTCGCCGCGTTGCCGAAACGCCCAGGTAGCTCCGCTACCAGGGCACTCCGGCGCCTTGCGATGCACGGCACCGGACCACGCGACCTGACCGGACGCTCGTAGTGCAAGGACCCCTAAGCCGTCAAGGGCGGCCCTCCCTCGTACGCCGCCCGCAGCACGGCTCGGGCCCCCTCCGCCGTCACCTCCCGCGGGTTGGGGTACGGCTCGCCCGCGACCCGGCCCGCCGCCGGTACCACGTCCCCTTCCTCGAGGCCGAGTCCGGCGAGGGAGCGCGGTGCGCCGAGGCGGCCGGCCAGGTCCCACAGGGCGCGCGGCACGTCGTCGGTGTCGAGGGAGCGGCGCAGTACGGTCAACGCCTGCGGCGCGGCGGGGGCGTTGTAGGCGAGGGCATGGGGCAGGACCACGGTGTGGGTCTCGGCGTGGGGCAGTCCGTAGGTGCCGCCCAGGACGTGACACAGCTTGTGGTGCAGGCCCATGGTGGTGGCGCCGAGGCACGCGCCGCACAGCCACGCCGCGTACAGCGCCCGGCTGCGCGCGTCCAGGTCCTCCGGGGCGGTGGCCAGCCGGGGCAGCGCCCGGGCCATCGCCCGGACGCCCTCCTCGGCCATGACCGACACCAGCGGTGAGGCGTCCGGGGCGTACAGCGCCTCGACGGCGTGCGCGAGGGCGTTGACGCCGCTGGTCACCGTCAGTGGCACGGGCAGGGAGAGGGTGAGCCGGGGGTCGTAGACGACGCTGCGAGGCTGGACGGCCGGGTCGCGGCCGGTGCGCTTGGCGCCGTGCTCGGTCAGGCCCCAGACCGGGGTCATCTCGGAGCCCGAGTAGGTCGACGGGACGGCGATCAGCGGCAGCCCGGTGCGCAGGGCGATCGCCTTGCCGAGCCCGATCGCCGAGCCGCCGCCGACCGCGACGCAGCCGTCCGCCCCGGCCGCCCGTACCGCCGCGACGGCCCGGTCGGCGTCCTCGACGGGTACGTGCATCCGGGCCTCGGCGTGCAGTCCGGCGCAGCGGTCGCCGAGCGCGTCGGCGATCTCCCGGGCGACGGCCTCGCCCCGCCTGCCGCACACCACGAGCAGCCGCCTCAGGCCCAGGCGGGCGGCCTCGTCCGGGGTCGCGGTGACGGCCGCGCCGGGCCGGAACACGACCCGCACGGGACGGGTCTCGTACGTGAACTCATCCTGGAAGGTCATGCGGTGCGCTCCAGGACGAGGTCGAAGTCGGCGTGCCGGAAGGGGTTGGGCGCGCCGAACTCCCGGGCCAGGGACGGATCGTCCGTCTCAGCGAAGTCCTGGACCAGGCTCTGCTTCACGGCGAACACCGCGTCGGAGTCGAGGTGGTCGCCGCCGGCCACGAAGATGTGCGTGATGACGGGGGCGTGGCCTTCGGCCGAGGCGATGAAGTGGATGTGCGCGGGGCGGTAGGGGTGCCGCCCGGTCGCGCGCAGCAGCCCGCCGACGGGACCGTCGGTGGGGATCGGATACGCCGCCGGAACGCAGGTGCGGAACCAGAAGCGGCCCTCCGCGTCGGCCGTGAACAGCCCGCGTCCGTTGCCCGCGGGCTGGACGCCGGGCTGCTGGACGTCGTAGAAGCCGTTGTCGTCGGCCTGCCAGACGTCGACGACGGCGCCGGGCAGCGGTGTGCCGTCCTCGGACCGCACCCGGCCGCTCACTACGCACGGCTCGCCGCCGCCCACCAGGTCGATGTCGTCGCCGAGCGCGCGGACCGGCGACTCGGTCATGTGGAAGGGGCCCAGCACGGTCGACTCGGTGGCGCCGGGCACGTGGTGGCCGTTGACGGTCTCCACGAGCATGGAGAGACCGAGCACGTCCGACAGCAGGACGAACTCCTGCCGGGTGCCGGTGCAGGCCTGCCCGGTCGCCGTCAGGAACGCGATCGCCCGCTCCCACTCCTCCCGCGTCAGCCGTGTCTCCCGTGCGAAGTCGTGCAGGTGACGGATCAGTCCGGTGAGCAGTTCGCGCAGCCGCGGGTCGGCGGTCGCGTGGAGACTGGCGACGGCCTGCTCGGTGACACTGGTCCCGGTCGCGTCGGTGGTCATCCCGGCTCCTCGTCGTCGGCGTCCGCTTCTTCCATGATGGCGCGCACCCAGTCCTCACCCCGATCCCGGTCAGCGGTGTGAAGCGGCCCCGGCCGACCGTGTCGAGCGAGGCATGGTGGGCGAAGGGGCAACGCTCACCCCCGCAGTTGTTTCCCGTTCAACCGGACCGGCTACCGTGGGCTGTGCCGTGACCACCACAGATCCCTCCCCCACAGCCACTGCCCGGCCCTCGCTGCGTCTCGCCCGTGAGCGGTTCCTGTCGGGGTCTCCGCTCCCCGCAGGCGTGCCGGAGGAGGTCGTCGCGGCGTGGCGGCGGGCCCGGTTCTTCGGCGTGCCGCACGACTTGAAGGAACCGGCGGCTGATCCCGTACGCCCTCTGGAGTCGGCGCTGCTCGGTGCCGCCCGGCCCGTGCTCGACCGGGTCGTCCCCGCCCTGGGCCCGGACCGGTCGCTGCTCGTGCTGACCGACGAGCGGCTGCGCGTCCTGTGGACGGCGGGGAGCGCCCCGGGGCTCGAGGCGTGGACGGTCCTGGCGGAGCAGGAGGTCGGCAACAACAGCGCCGCCCTCGCCCTGCGCACCCGAGGCCGGGCCGAGGTGCACGGACCCGAGCACTTCCTCGACCGGTGGCAGGACGTGTCCGCGGTGAGCGTCCCGGTGCTCGGTCCCGAGAACGGGCAGGTGCTCGGCACGCTGACGGTCGCGTCGCCCCTGTGCACGGCGCGGGGGCCGCATCCGCAGGCGGCGCTGGCCGAGGCCGCCGCCGCGGGGGTCGAGTCGGAGTTGCGGGCGCGGGCGGGACGGGCCGAGCGCGTGTTGCTGGACGCGTATCTGCGGGCGGTGCGGGGGCAGGACCGGGCCGTGGCGGCTCTCGACGGTCGGCACCGGTTGATCAGCGACGCGGCACGGCGGCTGCTGACGCCCGAGGTCCTCGGAGTGCTGGAGCGTACGGCGGTCGGCGCCCGGGACACGGACGTCACGGGCTCCGCGGAGTTGCCGGAGGGCGCAGGGTGCACCGCGCGGATCACTCCGGTGTGTCAGGACGGCACGGCCATCGGGGTCGTGGCCGTCCTGGAACCGCTCGACGATCCGGCGGCGCCCTCGGCCTCTTCCCCGCCGGTCGCTCTGACCGGCTCCTCGGTCCCGTGGCGGCACGCCGTCGGACGCGCCGTCGAGCTGGCCCGCTCCCGGGAGCCGATGCTGCTGACCGGGGAGCGTGGAACCGGCAAGTCCGCACTCGCCCGGGAGCTTCTCGGCCCGGGCCCCGTCCAGGTCGCCGACGCGGCACAGGACACCGGCCTCGACCGGGCCCTGTCCGCCTGGCCGGCCGAACGCCCACTCCTGCTCCGCCACGCCGAGCGCCTCGCGCAGCCCGGCGTTGCCGCGCTCAACTCGCTGCTCGACACGCACCCGGACACCCGGCTGCTGGTCACCTGCACGCCGGGCGCCCCGGTCGGCCCCTGCCTGCAGCGTCTGCTGGACAAACTGTCCGCCCGCTCGGCGATCCTGCCCCCGCTGCGGGAACGCACCGAGGACATACGGGAACTGCTGCCGGCCCTGACCCCCCGGCCGGCGCCCGGACAGCCGCCGCTGACCTGGACGCTGGACGCCCTGCGCGCACTCGAGATGTACGCGTGGCCCGGCAACGTCACCGAGCTGGCCCATGTCGTCCGCGCTCTGGCCGAGCAACGGCGGCTGTCGGGGCCGGTCCGCCGGGCGGAGCTTCCGGACGCCGTCCGGGAAGGTCCGGCCTCGCGCCCGCTCAGCCCGATGGAGCACGCCGAGCGTGCCGCGATCCTGGAGGCACTGCGCCGCCACGGCGGCAACAAGGCCAGTGCGGCGGCGGCGCTGGGGATCGGCAGGGCGACGCTGTACCGCAAGCTGCGGGGCTACGGGGACTGAGCGGCGACGCGCAACAGCTCGGGCGGGCCGGGAAGATCCCGACCCGCCCGAGCTGGTCTGTCTGTGTCTGTGTCCGAGGGGGGACTTGAACCCCCACGCCCGATAAAGGGCACTAGCACCTCAAGCTAGCGCGTCTGCCATTCCGCCACCCGGACGAGGTGTCCGCCGCCTTGCCAGGAGTGTTCCCCGCGGCGACATGGACAACAATACCAAGGTTTCGGAGTGCCTTTCACCTGCGTTTCCGTCCGCCGGGCGGGGGTCCGGGACCTCGCGCCGCGATACCTCTAGGGTCGCACCATGAGTGACTGGCTGGTTACGCAGAGCTCCTCGGGCGGTCGTCGCCCGCGCGCGCTGTCGCCGCTCAGGGAGCATCTGCGGGACACGTTCTGGTTCGCCCCCACCGCGGCGATGGTGGGCGTCTTCGTGGTCTGGGTGGGGGCGGAGGCGCTCGACGCGGCCATCGTCGAAGCCCTCCAGGAGGACCGCGACTACGACACGCTCGAGGAGCTGCTGCGCTTCGCCGAGGACGCGAAGGCGGTGGTGAGCGCGGTCGGCTCGGCGATGATGACCTTCATCGGCGTGGTCTTCAGCATCTCGCTGGTGGCCGTGCAGATGGCGAGCGGGCAGTTCACCCCGCGGGTGGTGCGGCTCTTCGTCCGGAGCCGGATCACCAAGGCGACCTTCGCGGTGTTCCTGGCGACGTTCGTGCTGTCCCTGCTGGTCCTGACCGCCTTCGACAGCGCCGACGACCCCCGTACCGTCACGTCGGTGCCCCTGGTGCAGTCCGTCCTCACGCTCTGCATGGTGGCGCTGAGCCTGCTGCTCTTCGTGCTGTACGTGAACAGCACCCTGCGGCTGATGCGGATCAGCCATGTGATCGCGCGGATCGTCACGGAGTCCTTCCGGGTGGCGGCCTCGATGCCCGTGCCGGTGAGCGGACAGGACGCCGCCGTCCTCGGTCCGGTGACCGCGTCGGTGCCGCACGAGGGCCGGGCCGGGGTGCTGCGCGACGTGCACATCGCGCGGCTGGTGCGGGTGGCGCGCAAACACGGGGTCGTGCTGCGGCTCCTCCCGCGCATCGGGGACTTCGTTGTGCCGGGTATGCCCGTACTGGCCGTCCACGGCGGACCGGCGCCGCCGCTCAGGGCGCTGCGCCATGCGATCTCCGTGGGGGTGGAGCGTACCTACCACCAGGATCTCGGCTTCGGGTTGCGGCAGTTGTCCGACATCGCGCTGCGCGCCCTGTCGTCCGCGATCAACGATCCGACGACGGCCGTCCATGCTCTGGACCGTATCGTCCAGTTCCTGGCCGCGCTGAGCCGGCGACCGCTGGACGCCGCGCTGCACCGGGACCGGGGTGGTGCGGTGCGGCTGGTGCAGCCCGTGCCGGGATGGACCGAGCTGGTGGATCTGGGGTTCACGGAGGTGCGGGGGTGCGCCTTCGGGAGTCCGCAGGTGTGTCGCCGCATGCTGGCCGGCATGGACGACCTGCTCCGGCTCGCGCCACCGGAACGCCGCGAGCCCCTGCTGCGCCACCGCGAACTCCTCCGGCAGGCGGTCGACCTGGCTGCTCCGACCCCGGCGGACCGCGCGTTCGCGCTGCGCCCGGACCGCCAGGGGATCGGCTGACCGGAGTCTCGGCGGACCTGCGCCTCGGCGATGTCCACCGCGGGGGTGTGGAAGGCCACATCAGCCTCCGATGCCCGCGGTGCACGGCGGCTTCGGCGTGCCGACGCCGTGCACTCGCCGGTCGCCTCGGCGTCCGACGCCGGGGGCCCGCAAATCGCCTCACTGGTTCGGCGCGTCGCACCACCCCTCCGCCCGGAGCCGGGGGACGGGCAGGCGACGCCGGCGTCCGACGCCGGTGACCCGCAGGGCGGACCCTCGAGCCACCGGCGTCGGACGCGCCCCCCCTCTCATGGCAGCAGTTGGTACTCCGGGAAGTTCCCCGGCAGCCGTTCCCCCGCCGGCCCCTGCGTCACCGCACGCACCAGCAGCTCCCCCCCGACGAACGCACCCCGCCAGGACGCTCCCAGCCCGCCGAAGAGCTCGTCCCGGTCGCCGCGCGAGCGGGGCAGCCCGTGGCCGACCTTGAACGCGCGGATCTGCGGGGCGAGCCGGTCGTAGGTGGCCCGGTCGTCCGTGGACAGCGTGGCCACCAGCGCGCCGTTGGAGGCGTTCATCGCGGCCAGCAGCTCCGCCTCCGTGTCGACCAGGACGATGGTGTCGACCGGGCCGAACGGCTCCGCGTGGTGCAGCGGGGACGACGAGGGCGGGTTGAGGAGTGTGACCGGCTGGACGTAGGCGGAGGTGTCCTGGCCGGACAGGAAGCGGGCGTCGTCCGGGCTGCCGCGGTGCAGCGGTACCGCTCCGCGCTCGATCGCCTCGGCGACCTGGTCCCGCAGCTCCTTCGCCTTGGCCGCGTTGATCAGCGGCCCGAAGTCCAGCTCGGGGAACGGGTCGTCCTGGTGCTCGACGGCGAGCGGATGCCCGACCTTGAGCGTGCGCACCGCCGGGAGGTACGCCGCCAGGAACGCGTCGAACAGGTGCCGCTGGACGACGAAGCGCGGGTACGCCGTGCAGCGCTGCTTGCCGTAGTCGAAGAGCTTGGGGATCACCGCGGTGAGCGCGTCCCAGTCCGAGTGATTCCAGATCCCCCAGGTGTTGAGTCCCTCTTGTTCGAGTATGTGTCGTTTACCCAGGTCGGCGACGGCGGTGGCCACCGCGGCGCCGGTGTCGCGGCCACCGACGAAGGAGACGCAGCCGATCTCGGGTGCCCGCACCAGCGCCTGGGACAGCTCGCCTCCGCTGCCGCTGACGAGCGTGACGGGAACCCCCTCGCGGGCGGCGAGCGCCGAGGCCAGGGTCAGGCAGGCGACACCGCCGTCGGTCGGGGTCTTGGCGATGACCGCGTTGCCTGCCAGTGCCTGGACCAGCAGTGCGTGAACGAGCACGCTCATCGGGTAGTTCCAGCTGGCGATGTTGGACACCGGACCGTCCAGCGGGGCACGGCCGGCGAGCATGGGCTCGATGCCGTCGACGTACCAGCGGACCCCGTCGATGGCCCGGTCGACGTCTGCCAGGGCGAGCCGCCAGGGCTTGCCGATCTCCCACACGAGCAGGAGGGCGAGCAGCCGGCGGTGTTCGGCGAGGGCGTCGAGGGCGGCCGCGACGCGGGCCCGGCGCTCCTCCAAGGGGACGTGCCGCCAGGCGCGGTGCTGGTCGAGGGCCGCGCACACGGCCCGGTGTGCGGCGATGCCGTCCAGCCGCGGCGGGCCGGCGATGGGGCCGCCGTCGACGGGACTGACGGCGGGCAGGACCCGGCCGTCCGCCTGCCAGGCGCCGTTCCAGAGGTTGAGGGCCCGGTCGTCCCGGAATGCCTCGGGGGCGACGGTGAGACACCGCTGCCACGCGTCGGGCCACGATGTGCCGGCTTTGAGGGTGAGGCTGGGTGCCATGTGATTGCTCCGCTCTCGGTGCACCGTCGGGGGCGGGAATCAGGCTCGGGTGGCGCGCTGTCGGTCTTCGAGACGCGCGAGCACGAGCTTCGCCGTCTCGGTCGGCGTGCTGCCCACACTCACCCCGACCGCTTCCAGCGCCTCCCTCTTCGCCTGCGCCGTGCCGGAGGAGCCGGACACGATCGCGCCCGCGTGCCCCATGGTCTTGCCCTCGGGCGCGGTGAATCCGGCGATGTAGCCGACGACGGGCTTGGTGACGTGCTCGCGGATGTACGCGGCCGCGCGTTCCTCCGCGTCACCGCCGATCTCACCGATGAGGACGATCAGTTCGGTGTCGGGGTCGTCCTGGAAGGCGGCGAGGCAGTCGATGTGCGTGGTGCCGACGACCGGGTCGCCGCCGATGCCGACGCACGTCGAGAAGCCGATGTCGCGCAGCTCGTACATGAGCTGGTACGTCAGCGTGCCCGACTTGGAGACCAGGCCGATGCGGCCCGGTTTGGTGATGTCGGCCGGGATGATGCCCGCGTTGGACTGGCCGGGCGTGATGAGGCCCGGACAGTTGGGTCCTACGACACGTGTGCCCTTCTCCTCGGCGTACGCGGTGAAGGCGACGGAGTCGTGGACGGGGATGCCCTCGGTGATGACGACGGCGAGGCCGATGCCGGCGTCGGCGGCCTCGACGACGGCCGCCTTGGCGAAGGCGGGCGGCACGAAGACGACGGTGACGTCCGCCCCGGTCGCGCGCATCGCGTCGGCGACCGACCCGAAGACGGGTACGGCGCGGTCGTCGAAGTCGACGGTGCGGCCCGCCTTGCGCGGGTTGACACCGCCGACGACGTTCGTGCCGGCCGCGAGCATGCGCCGGGTGTGCTTCATGCCCTCGCCGCCGGTCATGCCCTGGACGAGGACCTTGCTCTCCTTGGTGAGGTAGATGGCCATGGCGTTCCCTCTTCTCAGGCCGTGGTGGCGAGTTCGGCGGCACGGGCGGCGGCGCCGTCCATGGTGGTGACCTGCTCGACCAGCGGGTGCGCGTGCTCGTCGAGGATGGCCCGGCCACGGGCCGCGTTGTTCCCGTCGAGGCGCACGACGAGCGGCTTGGTCAGCCGGACCGCGCCGAGGGCCCGGACGATGCCGTCGGCGACCGCGTCGCAGGCGGTGATCCCGCCGAAGACGTTGACGAAGACGGATTTCACGGCCGGGTCGGAGAGGATGACCGACAGCCCGTCCGCCATGACCTGGGCGCTCGCTCCGCCGCCGATGTCGAGGAAGTTCGCGGGCCGCGCGCCGCATCCCGCGACCACGTCGAGGGTCGACATGACGAGGCCGGCGCCGTTGCCGATGATGCCGACCTCGCCGTCCAGCTTGACGTAGTTGAGGCCCTTCGCGGCGGCCGCCGCCTCCAGCGCGTCGTCGTGCTCGGTGTCCTCCGCACCCCAGCGCGCCTGCCGGAAACGGGCGTTGTCGTCGAGGGTGACCTTGCCGTCGAGGGCGAGGATCTGCCCTTGGCCGGTGCGGACGAGCGGGTTCACCTCGACGAGGAGGGCGTCCTCGCGGACCAGGACCTCCCAGAGCCGTACGAGGACCTCGGTGGTCTGCGGCGGCAGTCCGGCCGCCTCGGCGATCTCGACCGCCTTCGCGGAGGTGACGCCCTCGGCCGGGTCGACGGGGATACGGGCCACGGCTTCGGGCCGGGTGGCGGCCACCTCCTCGATGTCCATGCCGCCTTCCGCGGAGGCGATCGCGAGGAAACGGCCGGCTGCCCGGTCGAGTACGTAGGACACGTAGAACTCGGTGCCGATGTCCACGGGTTGGGCCAGCATCACCTTGCCGACCGTGTGGCCCTTGATGTCCATACCGAGGATCTGACGGGCTGTGAGCTCGGCGGCGGCCGGGTCGGCGGCGAGCTTCACACCGCCCGCCTTGCCGCGCCCACCGGTCTTCACCTGGGCCTTGACCACGACACGACCGCCGAGCCGGCGTGCGATCTCCCGTGCTTGTCCGGGAGAGTCCGTCACCTCGGCCCGCGGCACCAAGATGCCGTGTTCTTCGAAGAGTTCCCTTGCCTGGTGTTCGTACAGGTCCATTTCGGCTCCTGACTGAAAGTGCCGCACGCCCCCTGGACACCACCCACCGGATGCGGGATAACAAGCTTCATACAGTATTCGTCGACTGTATGCAATGTACCGCGAGTCGTTCCAACCCCCTACGAAGGGACAGGACTTCGTCATGCCCGACGACACCCAGGACGTGATCTCCGGTGGTCATCTCGTAGCCAAGGCGCTGAAGGCCGAGGGGGTCGAGCGCATCTACACGCTGTGCGGCGGCCACATCATCGACATCTACGACGGCTGCGTCGACGAGGGCATCGAAGTCGTCGACGTACGCCACGAACAGGTCGCCGCCCACGCCGCCGACGGTTACGCACGCGTCACCGGCAAGCCCGGCTGCGCCGTGGTCACCGCCGGCCCGGGCACGACCGACGCCGTCACCGGCGTCGCCAACGCCTTCCGCGCGGAGTCCCCGATGCTGCTGATCGGCGGCCAAGGGGCCCTCACCCAGCACAAGATGGGGTCCCTGCAGGACCTGCCGCACGTCGACATGATGAACCCCATCACCAAGTTCGCGGCGACCGTGCCGGACACGGCACGCGCGGCCGACATGGTCTCCATGGCGTTCCGCGAGTGCTTCCACGGCGCGCCCGGCCCCTCCTTCCTGGAGATCCCGCGCGATGTCCTGGACGCCAAGGTGCCGGTGTCCAAGGCACGCGTGCCGCAGGCCGGGTCCTACCGGGCCTCGACCCGCTCGGCCGGCGACCCCGAGGCGATCGAGAAGCTCGCCGACCTGCTGGTGCACGCCGAGAAGCCGGCCATCCTGCTCGGCAGCCAGGTCTGGACGACCCGCGGCACCGAGTCCGCCATCGAGCTCGTCAGGACCCTCAACATCCCCGCCTACATGAACGGCGCGGGACGCGGCACCCTCCCGCCCGGCGACCCGCACCACTTCCAGCTCTCCCGCCGGTACGCGTTCTCCAACGCCGATGTCATCGTCATCGTCGGGACGCCCTTCGACTTCCGCATGGGCTACGGCAAGCGGCTCTCCCCGGACGCGACCGTCGTGCAGATCGACCTCGACTACCGCACCGTCGGCAAGAACCGCGACATCGACCTCGGCATCGTGGGCGACGCCGGCCTGGTCCTGAAGTCGGTGACCGAGGCGGCCTCCGGGCGCGTCAACGGCGGCGCGTCCAGGCGCAAGGAATGGCTGGACGAGCTGCGGGCGGCCGAGCAGACCGCTCTGGAGAAGCGGCTGCCGAACCTGAGGTCGGACGCCTCACCCATCCACCCGTACCGGCTGGTCAGCGAGATCAACGACTTCCTCACCGAGGACTCGATCTACATCGGCGACGGCGGCGACATCGTCACCTTCTCCGGGCAGGTCGTGCAGCCCAAGTCACCCGGGCACTGGATGGACCCCGGCCCCCTCGGCACGCTCGGCGTCGGCGTCCCCTTCGTGCTCGCGGCCAAGCAGGCCCGGCCCGACAAGGAGGTCGTCGCGCTCTTCGGCGACGGCGCGTTCTCCCTGACCGGCTGGGACTTCGAGACGCTGGTCCGCTACGACCTCCCCTTCGTCGGCATCGTCGGCAACAACTCGTCCATGAACCAGATCCGCTACGGCCAGGCCGCCAAGTACGGCAAGGACCGCGAGCGGATCGGCAACACCCTCGGCGACGTCCACTACGACAAGTTCGCCCAGATGCTGGGCGGTTACGGCGAGGAGGTCCGCGACCCCGCCGACATCGGCCCGGCCCTGCGGCGCGCCCGCGAGTCCGGCAAGCCGTCGCTGATCAACGTCTGGGTCGACCCCGACGCGTACGCCCCCGGAACCATGAACCAGACCATGTACAAGTGAGGTGCCCCTATGACCGCTACGTCCACCAAGGCCCTCGAAGGCGTCCGCGTCCTGGACATGACCCACGTCCAGTCCGGGCCGTCGGCGACCCAGCTGCTCGCCTGGCTCGGCGCGGACGTCGTCAAGCTGGAGGCGCCGACCGGCGACATCACGCGCAAGCAGCTGCGTGACCTGCCGGACGTCGACTCCCTCTACTTCACGATGCTCAACTGCAACAAGCGGAGCATCACCCTCAACACCAAGACCGAGCGCGGCAAGGAGATCCTCACCGAGCTGATCCGGCGCTCCGACGTCATGGTCGAGAACTTCGGCCCGGGCGCGGTCGACCGCATGGGCTTCACCTGGGACCGCATCCAGGAGATCAACCCGCGTATCGTCTATGCCTCCATCAAGGGGTTCGGCGAGGGCCCGTACACCAACTTCAAGGCGTACGAGGTCGTCGCGCAGGCCATGGGCGGGTCGATGTCGACCACCGGTTTCGAGGACGGGCCGCCGCTGGCGACGGGAGCCCAGATCGGCGACTCGGGGACGGGCGTGCACGCCGTGGCGGGCATCCTCGCCGCGCTCTACCAACGGGAGCACACCGGTCGCGGGCAGCGGGTCAACGTGGCCATGCAGCACGCCGTGCTGAACCTGTGCCGGGTGAAGCTGCGGGATCAGCAGCGTCTGGCACACGGGCCGCTCGCCGAGTATCCCAACGAGGACTTCGGCGACGAGGTCCCCAGGTCCGGGAACGCGTCCGGTGGCGGCCAGCCCGGCTGGGCGGTCAAGTGCGCGCCGGGCGGCCCGAACGACTACGTGTACGTCATCGTGCAGCCCGTCGGCTGGCGGCCGATCAGCGAGCTCATCGGCCGGCCCGAGCTGGCCGACGACCCCGAGTGGGCGACGCCCGAGGCGCGCCTGCCCAAGCTCAACAAGATGTTCCAGCTGATCGAGGAGTGGTCCTCGACGCTGCCCAAGTGGGAGGTGCTGGAGCGGCTCAACGCCCACAACATCCCGTGCGGGCCGATCCTGTCCACCAGGGAGATCATCGAGGACCGGTCGCTGGCCGCCAACGAGATGGTCGTCACCGTCCCCCATCCGGAGCGGGGCGAGTTCGTGACCGTCGGCAGCCCGCTGAAGCTGTCCGACTCCCCCGTCGAGGTGACCAGTTCACCTCTGCTCGGCGAGCACAACGAAGAGGTCTACGTCGGCGAACTCGGTCTCGGCGACGAGGAAGTGCGCCTGCTCAAGTCGAACGGAGTGATCTGACGTGATGGCCGAAGACCGCCTCCTGCGGGTGCGGTCCCTCCTGGATTCCGTGCGGGCCGAGGGCCGGACCGCGCTGACCGCGCCCGAGGGCAAGGTGATCGCCGACGCGTACGGCATCGCCGTTCCGGGTGAAGAACTGGCGACCGACGTCGACGAGGCCGTGGCGTTCGCGGCGCGCTTCGGCGGGCCCGTCGTGATGAAGATCGTCTCGCCGGACATCCTGCACAAGACCGACGCCGGCGGGGTGATCGTCGGCGTCGAAGGTGCCAGGGACGTGCGGGCCGCGTTCCACCGCATCGTCGACAACGCCCGCGCCTACAACGCGGATGCCCGCATCTCCGGCGTGCAGGTGCAGGAGCTGCTGCCGAAGGGGCAGGAGGTCATCGTCGGCGCGGTGACGGACCCGACGTTCGGCAAGATCGTCGCCTTCGGGCTGGGCGGGGTGCTCGTCGAGGTCCTCAAGGACGTCACCTTCCGGCTCGCGCCGGTGGACGCCGACGAGGCACTGTCGATGCTGGACTCCATCCGGTCGGCGGAGATCCTGCGCGGGGTGCGCGGGCAGGCCGGGGTGGACCGGTGGGCCGTCGCCGAGCAGATCCGCCGGGTGTCGGAACTCGTCGCGGACTTCCCGGAGATCGCCGAGGTCGACCTCAACCCGGTGATCGCCACCGCGGAGGGGGCGGTGGCGGCCGACATACGGGTCATCCTCGCCGAGTCGCAGCCCGCACCGCGCCGGAAGTACTCGCGGGACGAGATCCTCGCGTCGATGCGCCGTCTGATGCAGCCACGTTCGGTCGCCGTCATCGGTGCCTCCAACGAACAGGGCAAGATCGGCAATTCGGTGATGCGCAACCTCGTCGACGGGGGTTTCGCGGGCGACATCCACCCGGTGAATCCCAAGGCCGATGACATTCTGGGCCGCAAGGCGTACAAGAGTGTCACCGACGTTCCCGGTGAGGTGGATGTGGCGGTCTTCGCGATCCCCGCCAAGTTCGTGGCCTCGGCTTTGGAAGAGGTGGGACGCAAGGGCATCCCGAACGCCGTGCTGATCCCCTCCGGGTTCGCGGAGACCGGCGAGCACGGACTCCAGGCGGAGATCGTCGCGATCGCCGAGCGGCACGGAGTGCGGCTGCTGGGGCCGAACATCTACGGCTACTACTCGACCTGGCAGGACCTGTGCGCCACGTTCTGCACGCCGTACGACGTCAAGGGCGGGGTCGCGCTGACCTCGCAGTCGGGCGGCATCGGGATGGCCATCCTGGGCTTCGCGCGCACCACCAAGACGGGTGTGTCGGCGATCGTCGGGCTGGGCAACAAGTCGGACCTGGACGAGGACGACCTGCTGACCTGGTTCGGGGAGGACCCGCACACCGAGTGCATCGCGATGCACCTGGAGGACCTCAAGGACGGGCGCGCCTTCGTGGAGGCCGCGCGGGCGACCGTGCCGAAGAAACCCGTGATCGTGCTCAAGGCGGGGCGTACGGCGGCGGGCGCCAAGGCTGCCGGGTCGCACACCGGGGCCCTGGCGGGCGACGACGCCGTGTACGACGACATCCTCCGGCAGGCCGGCGTCATCCGGGCACCAGGGCTGAACGACATGCTGGAGTACGCGCGCGCGTTGCCGGTGCTGCCCGCCCCCAAGGGCGACAACGTCGTGATCATCACCGGGGCCGGCGGCAGTGGTGTGCTGCTCTCCGACGCCGTGACGGACAACGGCCTGTCGCTGATGGAGATCCCGCCGGACCTGGACGAGGCGTTCCGGAAGTTCATCCCGCCCTTCGGGGCGGCGGGCAACCCGGTGGACATCACCGGGGGTGAACCGCCGTCGACGTACGAGGCGACGATCCGGCTGGGGCTGGAGGATCCGCGCATCCACGCGCTGGTCCTGGGCTACTGGCACACGATCGTCACTCCCCCCATGGTCTTCGCGGAGCTCACCGCACGCGTGGTGGCCGAGTTCCGGGAGCGCGGGATCGAGAAGCCCGTGGTGGCGTCGCTGGCGGGGGACGTGGAGGTCGAGGAGGCCTGCCAGTACCTCTTCGAGCGCGGAGTCGTGGCGTACCCGTACACGACCGAGAAGCCGGTGGCCGTCCTCGGTGCGAAGTACCGCTGGGCCCGGGAGGCGGGGCTGCTGGGAGGCGGTACATGAGGTGAGGCAGCGGGGGGCGGCCGACGGTGCGCGTCGGCCGCCCCCGGGCTCCGCACGCGCACGAAAGGCATGGGACAGGGGGCGCTGGCCAGATCTTTCGACGCAAGGGGTGCGACACGACATGACAACGACCGATCTGCCCACCACGGTCGCCTACCGGGAGGTCACCGACGCGAACGGTCGCGTCTACCGCCTCGGTGAGACCGACATCGACATCATGGGGCGCAAGCGCAAGTGGATGGTGATCCTGCCCTGGATCGGCATGATGGGCATCTCCTCCGCCGAGTACGCGTTCGCGTCGGCCGAGGACACCCTGCACACGGCGCACAGCTGGAACAGCATGCACATCTTCTGGATGATGACCGTCTGGGTCTTCTTCCAGGCCGCGGTGGCCTTCCCCGCGGGCAAGCTGCGGGAGAGCGGGAAACTGCCGGCCCGCTGGGCGATGATGCTCGGCGCCATCGGCACGCTGCTGGGCTACCTGTCCCTCGCCTTCGCGCCGCACGTCGTCTTCGCCTACATCGGCTTCAGCATGTTCAGCGGCATGGGCGCGGGCATGGTGTACGCGACGTGCGTCAACATGGTGGGCAAGTGGTATCCGGAGCGGAAGGGCGGCAAGACCGGCTTCGTCAACGGTGGTTTCGCCTACGGATCGGTGCCCTTCGTCTTCCTCTTCAACGGCTACATGGACCTGACCAACTTCCGCTGGGTCCTGGTCTCCGTGGGCGTGTTCCTGGCCGGAATGGTCGCGTGCTCCGGCTACTTCTTCAAGGACCCGCCGAAGAACTGGTGGCCCGCGGACATCGACCCCCTCAACCCGCCCAAGGACCCGCGAGCGGCCCGTTCACTGCGGATGAACCCGCCGGCGGTGCGCCAGTACTCCCCCAAGGAGGCCTGGCAGACCGGCCGGGTGGCCCTCATGTGGTTCTGTCTGGCCTGTACGTCCGGCGTCAACATCTTCGGTATCGCCTTCCAGGTCGAGATCGGCGAGGAGGCCGGGTTCGCGGGCGGGATCGTCGCCACGGCCATGTCCCTGAAGGCGATCGTCAACGGCACGGGCCGCGGTGTCATCGGCTGGCTCTCCGACCTGTACGGCCGCAAGCGGTGCCTGCTCGTCGTCTGCGTCATCCTGGGCCTCTCCCAGTACGGCATCCTCTGGTCGGCGGAGGCCAAGAACCTTCCGCTGTTCCTGATCTTCTCCTCGATCTCCGGCTTCGGCGGCGGGGCCATCTTCCCGATGTTCGCCGCGCTCACCGCCGACTACTTCGGTGAGAACAACAACGCGTCCAACTACGGCATGGTCTACAGCGCCAAGCTCGTCTCCGGCCTGGGAGCCGGCATGGGTGCCGTGGTCGTCGGCGCCTGGGGCCACTCCGGTGCCTTCATCCTGGCCGGTTCCATCTCCCTCTTCGCCGGCTGCGTGGCCGTGTTCCTCAGCCCGCCGGGACGTGACAAGGAAAAGCGCCGCATCGATCCCAACCCCCGACCGCTCGGCGAGGACACGGCCTGACATGACCGCGGATCCGTACGCGCCAAGCAGCGCCCCCACACCCTCCGCCGCCGCACACCGTCCCCACCGCGAAATCACCGACTCCCACGGCCGCGTACGCCTCGTCGGCGAGACCGACCGGGACATCGTCGGTCCGGCACGGACCGTGGGCTGACCGTCCCCCGTATGAGGAGGCCCCTCCCCGTCGGCTTAGGTTCTAGCGATCGTCGCAACACCCCAGCCCAGGGGTGCGATGTTCGAGATCCGCAAGACCCGGACGGTGGCTCAGGGCCGCAGGAAGCTG